>CAZREP010000129.1:0-15264 GCA_964599035.1 uncultured Terrimonas sp.
TTTCCGGCGGCTTTTGGTTACTTTTTCCGCAAAAAGTAACAAAGAAAAAATAGTCCTATACCAATCAATTCCTGGTTCACTTTTGCAAAGTCTGCAGCTATGATTCCGACCTATTTAGTTAACCCTATAATATCATCAATCATTACTTCAACTGTAATGCAGCAACAACAGGCATGTGATCCGACGCTTCCTTGTTTTGCACTACCTGATGCGACAAAACATGAAAAGCAGCTTTGGGTCGGAATGCAATAAAGTCTATCGCCCCTGTTTCACCACCTTCCCAAAAAGTAGAGGGGCATTGATAGCAGGTGCGCGTAAAATCTGCGTCAAGGATACGGATCACTTCACTGCCTTCGGTTGCATTCCAATCGCCGGCAACAATAAAAGGCAAAGCAGTTTCACCGGCAATACGACTGATCTCTTTTACCTGCAAAGTCCTGCTTGTATTATTATATGCTTCCAGGTGCGTGCTGCCAAAACGAACCGATCTTCCATTGGGCAATGTAGCGGTTGCCGCAGCCAATACACGGGGCTCTCCGCCTTTCTCTCCCGCCACAGGTAATGGATAGGTGGTAGTATCTGATAAAGGATAGCTGGATAAGATCAAAATCCCATACCCGCCACCATCAAAATCCATTGCCTTCCCAAAATAATAAAAGCGATAGCCGGCTTTAGCAGCCAGTTGCTCCGCCTGGTTGATCTTTCCCGACCGACCGGTGTTTACATCCACTTCCTGTACCGCCACCATATCTGCACCCTGCTGCTTTATAACCGCAGCAATAGCATCTACGTCAATAACACCGGGTTTTCCGGGTGGATTGCAATGATGTACGTTATAGGTCATTACTTTTATGGCACCAGCGGATATGGCTCCCGATTGGCTTTTCCGGGGAGCACAGGATACGATCAGGAAAATAACGGCTACGGATAATTGTACTAATGATCTGCGCATATGATGTTGTTATTGTAAAAGGGTTTCCAACCTTTTGAAGGTCGGAAACCCTCTAAATATATTTACGGTACGATCAATTCATCCACCAGCTTGCCTGCCGCATCGAAAATACGGAAACGCGCCTCTTTTTCCGAGATGCTCGCTTTAATAATATTATTATTCGAGTTGACGATGATAGGGAATTGCATTGTTTCAGAAGACTTTTGTATCCGGTGGCGATGCTCATGTGCGGCAATAAAAACATGTATGCCTGCCCGGTTCAAAATGGGCACCCATTTCTTTGTGATCTCCCGGTTACCATGCCATCCGTCGGCAGGAGGGATATGGCAGATCACTATTTTATATTTCGCTTTTTTAAAAGCATCCGTTTGCACTATACCGGCAAGCCATTCCGCCTGTTCTGTTCTGTAATTGTCCATATCTGTGATGCCGCTGTATTCGATGTCGGAATCGGGCTTGTCTTCTCCCCCGTCCAGCACTATAAAGCAGGCATCTCCCCTGGTAAACATATAATAGAGGTATCCGCCAATACCCGGAAAATATTGGGGAAATGCGGCAGCAAAAGGCCCGCGGGTTTCATGATTTCCCCTGGCATAATACATGGGCGTTTCGCTGGCAAATAAAGCTATTGCCGTATCCATAAAGCCGCCAAATACCTGCGCTTCGCTCATGGAGGCATTGATCATATCTCCATTGAAAACCACAAAAGCGGTATTGGTCATGTCTGCCTGGCTCAGCAACTGCTTCAATACATTATTCCGCTCGTGGATATCATTAACCACCGCAAATTCAAAGGGACCCGGCTTCCCGGGCGTAGTGAAGCTGAGCGGCTTTTTCCGGTACACGGCCGTTGCGGCTACATTCCCGTAATGAACATATACAAATTCATGCTTTAACACGTCCTGGCTGTACACCCGGTAACGGTAACGGGTATCAGGCAATAAATTTTTTAAGTGCACCTGGTGAACTGTCCCCACATTTTTCAAGCCATTTGAAGCGGAAAAAAATTTCGGTCGCTCTGCCTGGTAAAAGTGACTGCCGTCATCAGGAGCCAGCTCCACCCAGGCGGTAGCAAGCCTGTTCGTGGTCCATACGATGGATACCCCTGAATCGGTCATCGCCTGCAGATAAGGCCCATGCGATATTCTGATCTGCTCCTGCGCATTACCCCGAAAAGGGCTGACAGAAAAAAGCAGGCAAAATACTATCCCAGGGGATGGAAGATACTTTAGTAGCTGCATTGTTTTCATTTCTTTCTTATTATTACACTCAATATATTGCTTCAGTAAAAAAGAATCCCGGTAATTTAAAAAAAATAACGTTCAGTGATTATTGTTTCAGGGTTTCAGCCCTCAGGCACACCCTGCAACTTGTAACCTGTAACTGATATACTTTACTCCCTACACCTCTATATGAGCAGCAACATATTCATTCTCCACCTCCCCGTTTTCATATAGTGTAATGATGGCATACCCGGGTGGTGTTTCCTGGTAATAATAGGGCTGGGCAGATCTTTCATTTCCCTTTCCCCACCAGAATCCGCTCATGGCGCCATTGCAAAAGTAATGCACCCCGTTATACCATGCCCTGTCGAGCAAATGCTGGTGACCGCTTAAACAAACCTTCACCTTATCTTTATGCTTATAAAAAAGCTGCTTCAGCTCTTTATGATCTTTGTGTTGTCCTCCTTCCCAGGTGACCGTAACCGTTAGTATCGGGTAATGCGACATCAGCAGCACAAAATCACCCTGTGGAATTTGTTCCAATTCGTTTTTCAACCATTCCGTTTGTTCGTCGCCCAATGTAATGCCTTTATAATTGCCATCGAGAATAATAAAATGCCAGTTCTTTTTCGAAAAGCGGTAATAATTATGCGGGATGCCCAGGCGTTTTACCACATAAGGGATACCATACATTTCATCTTCTTTCGAGGGAGCCGACCACCAGGGGTCGTGGTTGCCGATACAACTGTACACTTCGTATCCTTTCAGCAATTGCATGCATTCATCCCACACCGCCCATTGCTCGGTTACCCTTGCGCGTTTTACATTATTATACGAAGCATCATGAATGGAATCGCCACCATTTAAAAAGAAATCAACCTTATGCTGCTTCACGGCTTCGAGACATTTTTTGAACCGTTCCGGCACATTTTCATCCGGCCGGATATGCACATCGGTAATATGGGCAATGGTAAGAACAGGTTTTCTGAAATCATGCTTACTATTGGCTGCCGATATGGTATGAATACCTGTGGCCCCTGCAATAGCAAGTGATGAGTTGCGCAGAAAATTTCTTCTCTTCATTGAAATATTTTTCAGGTAAAAAAATAACCGGTGAGCGGTATCCCATCTCACCGGTATATAGTAATAGTACAGCTATAGTTTCTTTACTGCCAACCTGCAGGCTGAGTCAGTTTATCATTCAACACCGTTTGTTCTACCGGTATAGGGAAATAATAATATTTCGGCTCAATAAAATTACGGGGTTGCACCACATCCTTGGTAAACATCACACGTCCGGATGTTCCGTTAGACAAATTGAACACACCGCCGGTGAGATAATATTTTGCAATCCTGGATTTTAGATCTGCCGGCAATCCCGCTATAGGGCTCTCGTCGTCCTGGGATTGAAGAATAGCGATATCGGGAACGCCATCGCCGGTTACATCTATCCCGCCCAGGGCAGGTATATACATACCGCCGGGGCTTTGCGTCAGCAGCGAACCTGCTTTCCAGCGGTACAGATCATCTAAACGGAATCCTTCGCAAGCCAGCTCTACCCTGCGTTCGCGGCGTATTTCAAGAATAACGCCCTGGTTGGCGCCGGTAAGCAATGGAAATTTAGCGGCCAGGTAGGCATCGGGCGCTGCGTTTGCCGTTGCCATATTCAATGCAGGCATTCCCACACGGGCGCGGATCCTGTTGATGGTAGCATCCACATCACCCTGGGTAAGCGTACCCAATTCTGCTTTAGCTTCTGCATTGATCAACAATATCTCGGCATACCTGAAAATAGGCAGGTCAGTATAGTTCAGCTCCCAGCCACCTCTCAACGAAGGATCACGGGGATAGAATTTCACCTGCAGGTAGCCTCCAAAATCAGGCCGGGTGACATAAGGGTTTCCGTTAGGATCTGTTTTAAAGCCCGGGGGCATGATCGTTTCCGCCAAACGGGGATCACGATTGTCAAACATTTCTACAAAACCCTTTTTATCATAATTTGCCTGGGAAGTGAATGGTGTGCCATCTTTCATTAAAAACTCATCGGCCAGGCTGGAGCTTAACGCCCACTGCCAGTCTAACACCACATGCGAATTGTTGGCCACGCCCTGCTTCTGGTCATTTTTCTGAAGAAAGATCACTTCCTTATTTCCGGAAAGATTACTGCTTGAAAAAAGCGCCCTGTAGCCTTCTGGTCCCGAACCTGAAATTTCAAAGCCGCCATTATCCATTATCTCCTGGGAAGCGGAAACAGCCCGCTGGAGGAAAGACTGAGCTGAAGACTGCAGCGCAAGTTCGTCATGATATTTGCGGTAAGTGCCTTCATGCAGCGCCACGCGCGCCAGCAGGGTAAGCGCCGCCCACCGGGTTACATAAGTGTTTGCCGGGTTGGCATTAGCCGGGTATCCGTTTTTTACATTAGCAGCGGCATATTCCAGGTCGGCCATAATGGAATCCACCACCGCAGCGCGGGGATCTTTGGCTTTATACAACATATCATCTTCCTTGTTGCCCAACGCATGCGAATACCAGGGCACATCGCCATACCTTTTTACCATATTAAAATAAAAGTTGGCCCTGAAAAACCTTGCCACGCCAATATAATGGTTGATGGCATCCTGGTCGCCTGTGGTTTTACCCACATTATCGAGCATGTAATTGATGTTGCGCAAAACACCCCATGTGTCTTTTTTATCCCATCCTCCTACCGTACCCGGTGTAATGCTTCCGCGAAGAAGATTATCCACTTCACTTCCGCCGGTATAAATGGAAATATTATCCGAGAACTTATCGAGGGTGAAGTAATTATCGCGCAGCTTATAATATACATCTGCCCACGTGGCGCCCAGTTGCTGAAGATATAAACCATTGGTATAGGTTTGCAGGTCAGCAGCGGTATTAAAAAAATCTTCATTGGTGATCGCTGAAGGCGGTGTACGTTGTAAAAAATCTTTTGTACACGAAACGCCTAATATCGCGGATGCTAAAAATATATATGAAATTCGTTTCATTATAAAAGGTTTAGTGCATTAAAAATTCAGATTCAGACCAAAAGAATAGGTACGCTGAAACGGATACGCTGCCTGGGGCCTGTTGCCATCACCCAGCGACTCCGGATCAAGCTTTACCTTGATGTGAGAGATCTCAAAAATATTTTCTGCACTGAAATAGAAGCGTACCTTATCCAGCTTTAACCTGTTTAATACAGACTGAGGCAGGGTATAGCCCAGTGTAACATTCTTCACCCGCATGTAAGCGCCGTTTTGCAGGTAACGCTTATTGGGAATGGTCAACTGCTGGTAATTATCTTCAGCCGAATACGCGCGCACTGCAGGAAAATAGGCATCGGGATTATCGGGTGTCCAATGATCTAAATTCTGTACGGTCGGATTGGTCCAGGGTTGCGCATACACTCCCCAGAAATAAATATTGGAAGCGCCGGGATACCAGTCTCTCTTGCCAATGCCCTGCATAAAGATGCGCAGGTCAAAGCCTTCCCAGCCGCCTGAAAGATCTATACTGTAATGCAGGCGAGGGCTTTTATTCCCTATAATGTACATATCACCCGGATCATCTACGGTTTTGCTGCCCATATCCACCTTTCCATCTTTATTGAGGTCTGCAAATATGGGGTCGCCGCCATAAAACTTATACGACTGGTCATCGGTTCCCATAGCGGTTTGATTGGGATGGTTGGCCACGTCGGCATCATCTTTAAAGTAGCCGGTAATATCAGCCCCCCATATCTCACCGATCTCTCTTCCTACATAATACCTGTCCCAGGCATTGCCGAGTGATTTGGTGGGATTATCATAACGGGTTATCCACGAACGATTGTCGGCGAGTGTAAAGGTCATGTTGTACCAGAACGGCGATCCGGCCAACGTTCCTTTGTCTCTCCAGTTCAGGCGCAATTCCCAGCCTTTGGTTTTAAGGTCGCCGCTGTTTTCTGTAGGCTCATCCGCGCCATATACGGAAGGAAGCTGCTTACCCGGGATTAGCATGTCTTTGGTGTAACGGGTATATTTATCAAAATTCACACCCAGCCTGTTTTCAAGAAGAGAAAGATCTACGCCAAAATTCACGGTAGAAATATTTTCCCAGCTGAAATTATCGGATACGGGTTTGGGACTGACTACGGTAGTTGGCCTGTCGGAACCTAATATGATATTACCTATCCCTTTAGGTAAAAGCGGCAGGTAAGGATAAGCATCGAAATAAGGATAGTCCCTGTTATAAGCAAATGTCTGGTTACCCAGGCTTCCATACGATGCCCTCACCTTAAACAGGTTGAGCGAGAGTGCTTTCTTAATGCCTTTGAAGAATGCTTCATCAGACAATACCCATCCTGCAGAAGCAGAAGGGAAGAAACCCCACCTGTTGCCTGAAGGGAAACGGGAAGAACCATCATAACGGCCGTTCAATTCCAGCAGATACTTTTCCTTATAGTTATATCCCAGGCGATAGAAAAGCCCCTGCACAGCCCAGTCTTTTACCAGCTCGGTTTCTGTCATTGTACCGGTGCTCAGGTCAATGGAAGGTAAGGAAGTAGATATCAGCCCGTCTTTCCTCGCGGAAAAATAACCGTAATTATTATACTCACTGTTGAATCCTACCAATGCCTGGAGGAAATGATTTCCGAGGTCTTTATGAAAATCGGTATACACATTATATACATTATACTGTGCGGTGGCGTTTTCGTTCTTGGCCCAGGTATTGGAGAAAGTATATTGCACCTGGGTGTTAGGTCCTGTTTTATAGGGTACCGGGATATCATAAGAGCGTATAAGGTCAGAACCACGCCGGAAAGTAGCTTCGGCATTGAAATCCCATACGTCTTTTATTAAAGCTGCTTTTGCAGAAAAAGTAGTTACATATTCATTCAGCTTATCTCTGCGTCTTCCGCCTTCCTGTAATGCTCCCAGCACGGGCGCTCCTGCCCTGCTCCAGCTTCCGTCGGGATTTTTAGGCACATCCAGCGAATTGGTACGGTTTACATTCCAGAAGAAATCGCCGTCAAGAAATACAGGCGCTTCATAGTCTGTGCTGGTAAGCTGTGTATTATTGGAGATCCTCAGCCAGTCGGTCACCTCAAAATCTACCTTGCCTCTTACATTGTAACGTTTATATACGTCATTACCAAATCTAAGCAATCCATCCTGCTGGTAGTAATCGCCCGACAAATAATAGCTCAGCTTATCGGTTCGTTTGGAAATGCTGATATTGGTATTATAAGTAGGAGCCGATGTCCTATACGCTTCTTTGATCCAGTTGGTAGCGCCGGTGTATATCCAGTTGTCAGCATTATTAGGATCAATCGTCACTGCCGGAAGGGAGGGGTTTTCAGAACGCTGTTTTGCATAGTCGCGTGCAGCATCAGGATACAAATTATACAACGGCTTTCCGGCTTCATTTTTTATATCCATTACCTCATAAGGGTCTGTAACATAATCCGGCATTTTACCGATAGTACGGTAACCCACCATTCCATTTACGGCAACATTCAACTTATTGCCCTTTGCTTTTTTAGTGGTGATCAGCACCACGCCGAAAGAAGCGCGTGCTCCGTAAATTGCAGCAGCCGCTGCATCTTTCAATACCGAAACGGTTTCAATATCATTGGGATTGATACGTGCTACTTCATCCATCGAATAAGGCACATTGTCCACAATGATCAGCGGATCGCCGCCATTGATGCTGGTAAAACCACGGATATTAAAGGCAGGGTTGGTGGTAGCCCGTCCGTTGGAAGTGGTGATATTGAGGTTAGGGATCAAACCCTGCAAACCCGAACCCAGGTTAGCAATGGGCCGGCTTTCTAATTGTTTGGCAGTAACCATGTCTACCGCGCCGGTAAGATTTACTTTTTTCTGCACCCCGAATCCCACAATCACTACTTCATCAAGATTCTTGTCGCCGGGTACCAGTCGTATATTGATTGCTTCATCTTTTTTTACCGTGTACTCCTGTGTAATATAGCCGATGAAGGATATTTCCAGCACGCTGTTGAGCGGTGTTTCAATCGAAAAGGTTCCGTCGGCATCGGTTGATACGCCTGCCGCACTTCCCTTAACACGGATGCTTACTCCGGGCAACGGCTGACCGCTTTCATCAAATACCTTTCCTCTTATAATATTGCTCAGGATGGCATTGGGAGCCGAGTGGCTCAATACCACCAGGTTATTGTTCAGCACCCTGTAATGCAACGACGTATTGCGCAGCACATCATTCAGGAGGGTTTGAATAGACACTTTTTCCACTGCTACGTCTACCCTCACGTTCGCCGGCAACTGCTTATCTTCATACAGAAACCGGTAGTTCGTGCTCTTCTGAAGCATATTGAACAATTTCTTCAGCTCAACATTTTTCACCGAAATACTCACATCATTCTGAGAATATCCCGTTGCCGAAGCCTGAAGACATACCACAATTAGTAAGATTGCAGTTAATTTCATGACAATAAGCAGTTTGTGAAATTTTGGACAAGTATCCCCATTTGATTGGGATACAATCAATTTTTTCATAATTTTACTTTCTTAAGTTTAATAATAGGTACGGGCCATCCTTCCAGAAAACCCCGTACCGGATTTAGATTTAACTAATAAAGGGAGATGTAGCCGCATCTCTCTTTTCATGCAAGCTGGTTTTGATTCATATCATAAGCATACCCGTTTTTGTATATAGATTTATTTAATGATCACCTGTCTTCCTGCTATTTCAAAATCAAAATCGTTAATAATCTGAAGTGCCGATAATGCCTCGGTAATATTCTCCTTTTCAAACACGCCTGAAAAATTTTTACTTTCCAGCTGCTTATTGATCAGGATGATATCCACGTTGTACCACTTCTCCATTTTATCTATCACATCCGTAAACCGCTCGTTATCAAATACCAGCCTGTTCTCTACCCACGACACTTCGGGGATTACGTCGGCCAGGAGGCTTTGCTTCAGCGAATCAATATGATAAGATTTCCTGCCACGGACAGATATACCGGCAGGCTGTACCTTTTGGTTTTCATGATCATTAGCAACGGCGTAGGCTACCGGCACATTGATGGTGATCTTTTCATTCGGCTTCAGGAGTATCTTCTGCTCAGGGTGTTCCGTGGTGGTTAATTCAACAGAACCCCTGATCAGGGAGGTTTGCACCTTATCGCTTTCGGGATAGCTGCGTACATTAAAGGCGGTGCCTTTTACCAGGATATTGACGGTTTTGGCATGCACCACCAGGGGAACGGCTTCATTATGTGCTACATCAAAAAAGGCTTCGCCGGTGAGGGTGATCTCTCTTTCCGTTTTGCCAAAATCGGCATTATAGCTGATCCGGCTCTCGCTGTTCAGCCACACCACTGTGCCATCTGGCAGTATGGTTTTGGAACGCGTTCCCGGCATGGTATTCACTTCATTTGCCGTATGCTGTACGATAGCTGTACTTTTATTTTCCCTGCCGGTCATGAAAAAAACGGTCATCGCCACAGTGATCAGTCCGGCGGCCACAGCCGCCCATTTTTTAAAGCCGGCTGTTGCCGGTTTAACATATGTTAACGGCATGGGAACCGCTTCCGGCACATTGTTGAATTCCCTGTTAAAGCGGAGCCGGAACTGCTCCAGCGACCTTTCCCTGGCTTCGGGGGTACGGTATATTTCTCCTGGCGGGTGGTCGAAATAACGACAGTAGATATCCGCTTTATAGGCAAGCTCAGGATCTTCCTGCAACAGACGCTCCAGCTCCTTCAGCTCATCGAAGCTTATTTCACCGGATAATTTACGGGCAATCAGTTGCCAGATGATGTTATGCGACATGCAGGTAAAGATGCTTTGTACTCCATAAGGAACCGGTAGCCGGAGAAATCCCCTAAAAGGAAAGTATTATTTTTTTATAAAGGGTCTGAGCGACCGCAGAATACGCTTTGAAGCGATAGCCATCTGGGCGTCAATGGTTTTAACCGATATATTGAGGATCTGGGCGATCTCCTTATACCTGAGCCCGTCTTCCCTTACCAGCTTAAAAATAAGCTTGCATTTAGGCGGTAGGTCTTCGATGGCCGCGTGTATGGATCTCAACATTTCTTTTGAAACCATCAGGTCTTCGGGATCCCGGCTTGTGCCGGCAACATGCTGCAACCAGATATCGTTCAATCCAAAATCAACCCGGGGTTTATTGCGGCTGAGGTATTTAATGGAGAGATTTTTAACCGATACATACAGGTACACTTTCAGGTTCTCTATTTCAAGCAGCCGCATCCGGTTGCGCCACAGGTTAATAAAGGTATCGGAAACAATTTCCTCGGCAACCTGTTCATCTTTTACAAAGGAGCAGGCAAGGCGGAATAGTCCGTCATTAAAATGCAGGAATATTTTTTCATATGCCGCCTGGTCATTAAACAGGGCCACTTGCTCAACCCAGTACTGTATTTCCAATTCGTCTTGCATGCGGGGGCAAATTACTACTTTCCGAACAACCGGGTACAATAAGGCAGTTTATCTTTTCATTAAGCGGGGGTTACAAACCTTTGGAAGTTTACAAACGGGCGTATTTCCTATTTCAAATTTCCTCCGGCGGGGGATCCGCTTACGGGGAAGACGGTCAAAGGGTTGTCAACCTTTGGAAGGTTGGAAACCCTTCAATATTTTCTCAACCCCCGCATAATTACACTGTCTTTTTGCATTACAGGCAGCGTATATTGATAATTATACAGGGCGCTTTCCCAATCGCCATACATTACGTTGGGCAATACAATAAATGTTGAACCAAACATAGTGGCATTCTTTCTTGTTTGATCGTCTCTTTCAGCCAGCGGCTTTTTATCAAATACAGAACTGAAATCGCTCAGGTTATCTCCAAATAACATTACAATATCATAATTCGCCGAAATAATATCCCTTCTCGATCCTTTACCCGAAGGCCCGGTCTTCAATATCAGATGATCATTCGTTGCATCAGGAAAATTCCAGCGCTGTAATTCTTTCAGCGTTTGCCCCCTTTCTTCTTCAAGGCGGTTGGTAATATAAAAAACACTTACACCTTTGCTTTTTGCATATTGAAAAAAGCTTAATCCACCCGGTACAGTATCACATTCTACGCGTTTGGTCCATACGATCCAGGATGAGTCTGTATATTCCTCATTTTTCAAAGCGCTGTGGACCTGGTAGGGACTGTTGTCTAAAATGGTTTCATCAATATCGGTAACCACAGCCAACGGCTTATTATGCGGCTCTTTTAATAACAGATCCAACTGCAGTCTTGCGGTATTGTATGCCTGGAAGCAGGGCGCTTTATATTCAGCAGCTTTTTGTTGCCAAACCGCTCCCCACAGGGGACCTTGCGTAACAAGAGACGGCGCATTCATATGTTTACCTGCAGCATTACGCTGCACCTTACAAGAGGTTGCTGCTAAAAGGAAAAACAAAAAAATAAATTTATATTTTACAATACTGTGCATGGCAGGAATTTGAAAGTGTTATATGGAGGTGTAGGGTATGAGGTGTATCAGGTATGAGGTATCAGGGTGTTAAGATCCTGGTCATATATATTTGCCAGCAATACTTCGGTATTGCCGGTCAAACCTGAGCTGTTAAATAATTCGCTGAAAGAATCATGCAATTTAAATTGCTTTGAAGAGATGATCTCACCGGCGGTTTGAGCCGCTATTTGCAAAAAAGCATTTGCAGATCCTGAAAGATTCAGTTCGCTGTGATATTTCCTGAAAGTGCCTTCATACAGCGCAGTCCTGGCCTGAACCATTTTCATTATCCACACACCAGGTGTTCCCGTAGGCACATTCTCTCTCACATTGGCCGCAGCGAACGCCAGATCAGCCATTATGCTATCCATCACCACCGTTCTCGGGTCCCGTGGCTTATAGAGTTCTGCCGTATCCGACGGGTTAAGTGTATTAGAAAACCAGGGTACATCGGAATAACGTTTTACTTTATCCAGATAAAACAATGCCCTGTAATAACGCGCTAAACCGGCATAGTGGTTTTTCACGGCATCCGCAACATCTGCTTTGGAATAATTATCAAGGAAATAATTAATATCCCGGAGTGATCCCCAACTCCACCCGGAAGTAATGGTCTGTGAACTGGGACTGCCCGTCATGATAGACTTAATTTCCACTGCGGCAGTGGTGGCTTTGTCGTCGGTTCCCTGATCCCCCAAATACTGACCAACACCCGGTATGGTAAGCAATCCGTTGATATAGAGGGACAGATCTTCTTCCGTCTTAAAAAACAGATCCGGTGGTATGGAAGTTTGCGGATACCGGTCCATAAAATCTTTTTTACAGGAAGCCAGCGATACGATGCAGGCTAATAACGTATATATATATGTATATATATTGGTATTTTTTTTCATTCTTCTGTTTTTTTCTTGAACAATGCATTCCTTTTCTATCAGAAATCGAGGTTGATGCCGAAAGCATATTTACGCTGGTACGGATAGGCCCATCCCCATCCGTCTGCCACAGCTTCGGGATCAATATATTTTTTGATGGAAGAAAACTCATACAGGTTTTCTCCTGTAAAAAATATCCTCAGCCTGCTTATCTTAAAACGTTTGGTAACAGCATCGGGGATCGTATAGCCGAGCGTTACATTTTTGATACGCAGGTAGGCTGCATTTAAGAGATATTTTGTTTGCGGAATATCCAGTCCTGTTCCATAGTTGGCATCGGCCAGCCACGATTGCAGCACAGGAAAATACGAGTTCTTATTTTCATCTGCCAGCCCGGCGGCGATATACGATGCGGAATGCCTGTCTCTGTCGGCGCCGGTTTCAGAAGCGCCGCGATAATAATCCAGGTTCCATTCGTAGATACCTGCATAGGGTTGCTGGTAGGGTCCCCAGAACAGATAGTGCCTTGGATAAAAATCCTGCTTGCCAACGCCCTGGAGAAATACAGCAAAGTCAAAATTACTATAGTCAAAATCAAGGTTGATGCCATAGCGGTATCTCGGGTATTTATTACCGATTATTTTCAGGTCTTTCGGATCAGTGGCTGTATTGCCCCGTTCAATGGCCCCGTCTTTATCAAGATCCACGTATTTGGGCCAACCCGGCACAATATCCAGGGCGCCCCATGGAATAAGGGTTGATTCATCCAACGCATCAATTTCCGCCTGGCTGCTATAGTACCCGTCATTTTGCAAGCCCCATATTTCTCCCAATTCTTCCCCTACTCTATAGCTCGAAAGCAATAACTGATCGTTATTATACTTTGTGATCTTAGACCTTGAGTCGGATACATACACTTTTACACCAAAGGAAAAAGGTTTGGATGCCATATTAAAGTTATCGCGATAGCCTACGGTTAATTCCCATCCTTTCGTTGCCAGATCAGCTACATTTTGAGTAGGTGGACTGGAACCTAGCACACCGGGCAATTCACTCACCGGTCCAAGCATACCAATCGTTTTACGAACAAAATAATCAAACCCGGCCTGTATCTTATTATTGATCAGTCCCATATCTCCGCCCACATTAAACGTGGTCACTCTCTCCCATGTGTACGTATCGGGGTCTACACTTAAGGGAGCCGCCCCAGTTATAATAGTAGGCATTGTATTATTGATCAGATAAGAGGATAGGCCTGTGGGCAGGGTTTGAATATATCCAAAATCATTTACGCTCTGGTTACCCAGATCCCCATAAGAAATGCGAAACTTCAACGAGGATATCTTATCCTGTAAGGACCGAAAGAATGCTTCTTCGCTGGCTATCCAGGCTGCAGACACGGAAGGGAAAAATCCCCATCGCCTTTGTTTGGGGAAACGGGAGGAGCCATCATACCTTCCGTTTCCTTCAATAATATATCTGCCTTTATAGGTGTAATTCAACCTGCCAAAAACGCTTTGCAACGCATAGGTAGTATAATCCGCTCCGAGTGTCGGGTTTTCCCCGGTGGTGAGCGAAATATAGGGAAGAGAGGAAGAAATAAGCCTGTCGCGACTTACCTGCTCATAAGACCATACATATTCTTCCTGGTTGTATCCGGCAAGCAGCTTAAAGGCATGATCATGGGCAAGCGTCTTACTATAGGTTGCATACAAATCGTACACATCGTGCTTTACAATCCCATTTTTTGCTGATACGGATCCTGTCCCTCCTTCTTCACGAATATCATCCGGGCCATAACCAATTATATATTTTATGCTGATGTACAAATACCTGCGGCGCCCAAAAGCCTTTGCTGCCAAATGATTCGCCTCTGCTCAACGCTCTTTTATCGCCGGGCAGTTTTTTCCAATGCTGCAGATCATCTGAAACCGCTCCATGAAAGCCGGAATCGGTATTAAAGCCATCTGTTCCATACAGGTAAAATTTGCCCTGATAATGGAATACGGTGGGATCAGCAAAATATATGGCGGCATCATGCTGCGCCCGAACAACAGAAACGCAACAGCAGCAACATGCAATCGCAGCAAAGCAGAGCGTCATTTTCACATGCATACAGCAGGTAAAAGATCGTAATACCCTCACTGTTGATTATGCTTATCTTCCGGTAAGCTGCTTTATTAAATCTGTTTCTGCCTTGTTATAAGGCGTGCCGTCTTTCCTGAAAATATCATGGAACCATATAGGCGGCTCGCCGGTATATGCTTTTTTCCAGCTATCCCAGGCATACTTGGTTTGTGATTTTCCGTCAACCAGTCCCCAGTTATATGCCGCTACGTTGTACCTTTTGGCTATGGGCAGCGAACCCTGGAATGTGCTCTTGTTTCCTCTCGCCATATACTCGGTGCACAATAAAGGCTTACCATAGCGCTGCAGGTCTTTTATATCCTTTTCGAAAGAGGCGCTGTCTTCATAATTATGAAAGGAGATCACATCCGACTGCTTTATCATCAGGGTTTCAACTGATTTCAGCTTTTCAGGAGCCGACCAGTCACCATTCCACAATCCGGCCGTTAGCGGCTGCTGCGGGTTTGCCGATCTTGCCCATTCAAAAACCTGCGGCAGCAATGCTTCTATTATTTGCGCCTTATCGGGAGATTCCATTTTCCTGTAATGCTCGTTGTTCATGTTTTCCGGCTCATTCCATACATCCCAGCCCAACACACGGTCATCGCTGGCAAACTTTGCCAC
>CAZREP010000130.1:0-15222 GCA_964599035.1 uncultured Terrimonas sp.
CTCGACGGACAGGGGCGTGTGCTGGGTGGTGTGGTAGTAGGTAAAGAAGACCTGATCCGGGAGCTTTATCTATTCTGCAGGAATACCGGCCCGTCGCTATCCCCCTTTAATGCATGGCTGTTAAGCAAAAGCCTGGAAACGCTGGACGTGCGCATCCACCGCCATTGCGATAACGCGGAAGCGCTGGTAAAGGCATTGGATAACCATCCCGGCCTGAACTGGATAAAATATCCATTTCATCCCTCCCACCCTATGTACACCATCGCTAAAAAGCAAATGTTGCGTGGCGGTGGACTGGTAACTTTTGATCTGAAAGGAGGTGTTGAGCAGGGTAAAAAATTTATGGATGCCCTGCAAATGCTTTCGCTTACTTCTAATTTAGGCGACACCCGCAGTATTGCATCCCACCCCGCTTCTTCCACACACTCCAAGCTCAGCAGGGAAGAGCAGGAATCGGTGGGGATAACACCCGGATTGATACGCATTTCCGTAGGACTGGAGCACGCGGATGATATTATAACAGACATTACACAAGCGTTGGAAAAAAGTCGGGGATAAGCTATCACAGTGCGCGATCCGTTTGTGAAAGGAGTAAGGCGGATTATAAAGTAGTGAAGAATGAGTTCCCTTTTAAGGTTCCCTGTCTTATCTCACTTCTCTCGTTTGACGTTTCACCCATTCACTATTGCCTATTGCCCACTGAGCATTTTTTAGCAGGGATCGCTTTCATTTTTTATCTTCATACCTGATCACCTATTATCCTTAAAAAAAAGGTATGGAAAAACAAAAACGGCTGCTCTCTGTAGATGCGCTCAGGGGTTTTGATATGTTGCTTATTTCCGGTGGAGGCGCTTTCCTGGTACGACTTAAAGGCACTACCGGTTTGGAATGGGTTGACAGCATAGCGGAACAGCTCACACATCCCGCATGGAATGGTTTCACATTCTATGATTTTATATTCCCGCTTTTTTTATTTACTGCGGGTATCGCATTGTCGTATTCCATAAAGTCGGGATTAAGCCGGGGTATGAGTAAGAACGCATTGTATAAAAAAGCGTTCCGTCGCATGATCATACTCATAATATTGGGCATATTGGATAAGAACATTCCGCTCAATCCGTTCGATCCGGCACATATCCGCTATGGAACAGTACTGGGACGTATAGGCCTCGCCACGTTTATTGCCACATTGCTTTACCTGAACCTTTCTTCCCGTCAAAGGCTATACTGGGTAGGCGGCATACTGATCACTTACTGCGCCATGCTTTTTTTGATACCCGTACCGGGTTACGGCGCGGGCGATCTGTCTTTTGAAGGTAACCTCGTGGGCTGGTTCGACCGTACCTTTATGCCCGGCCGCCTGCTTCAAAAAACCTATGACGAAAATGCGCTGCTTACCCAATTGCCCGCGCACTGCCTTACTGTTCTTGGTGCGTTTGCAGGTGATATCCTCCAGAAGCAACAATCCGGATACAAAAAGCTGCAGCAACTGGCTTTAACAGGTATAATATGCATTGGGTTGGGATTGTTGTGGAGCACCTTTTTCCCGCTCAATAAACATTTATGGACAAGCTCATTTATCCTGCTTACTGCCGGGATGGCCTTTCTTTTCCTTACATTGTTCTACTGGATAATTGATGTGCTGGGGTATCACAAATGGGCTTTCTTTTTTAAAGTGATTGGCATGAATTCACTTGTCATTTATCTCGGTACCCGCTTCATAGATTTTGATCACAGCTCAAAGCTGCTTTTTGGCGGATGGTATATGCACGTAGCTGAAAAATGGCAACCCGCCTGCAATGCCTTGGGCGCTCTGATATTGGTTTGGCTGCTCTTATACTTTTTGTACCGCAAAAAAATATCCGTTAAAGTATAACCGGATGCCCATACTGCTGGCAACCGGCACCGTATGAATGGCCGGATGCATTACATTTTTTTCTTTTCTTCACTGTTCCCGGTTGGCGAGGACACCAACCGGGGCGGACTGAAGTATAACCAGATGGCTATATGCCGGCACCCGGCACGCACTCCCTATGAGCAATGTCCTTACCGCCCACAGGAAGTGCGATGCTGCAACAATGAAATACACCCGAATGATTACACCCCTGCCCATATCGGTAACCGTCTGTATCTTTGTACGCATAAACTCCTCTCACTCACAAAAACTTATTGTTATGCGGCCGCTATCCTCAGACTATGCTTCTTCTTATGAGCCCTATGTTTCACTGGTGAAAAGCGATAACATTCAACAGGCACTATCCGCGTCACTGCCCCAAATGGAAAGCTTCCTGAGTTCCATTCCCGAAAACAAAAGTGATTATGCTTATGCGGAAAACAAATGGACGGTAAAACAGGTATTACAGCATGGTATAGATTCCGAACGGGTTTTTGCTTACCGCGCCATGTGCATCGCCCGCGGCGAAAAACAATCGCTGCCCTCTTTCGATGAAAACCAGTATGCGGAAAAAGCCCCTGTTCAGCACCGCACCTTAAAGGGGCTCACAGAAGAACTACTGCTGCAAAGAAGATCTACTATCCTGTTGTTTGAACACCTCACCGACGAAATGCTGAACATAAGAGGTATAGCAAGCGGTAAGCCCATTACTGCACTCAGCCTTGGTTATATCACCATCGGGCACTGGCTGCACCATCAGCAGATACTGGCTGAACGGTATCTTAGCTAAGCAGGAGGCAACAGAAAATAAACAGGAAGTAAATAAAATATTGATAACGGTTCTTCTCTTTTACCTGATCTTTCCCTTTACCAATTCCTTAATTGCGTCAACAGGCAGTCGTTCCTGCGTCATGGTATCGCGGTACCGTATGGTAACGGTATTGTCTTCTTTGGTCTGGTGATCTACTGTTATACAGAAGGGCGTACCGATAGCATCCATACGACGGTAACGTTTTCCTATTGTATCTTTCTCTTCATAAAAGCAATAAAATTCATCCCGGCAGTTTCTCATAATATCCCTTGCAATTTCCGGTAGTCCGTCCTTCCTGGTTAAGGGAAGAATGGCCAGCTTCACCGGCGCCAGCCTGGGAGGAATACGCAATACTGTGCGGCTGTCGGCAGACCCGTCTTCTTTGGGGATCGTTTCCTCTTCGTAGGCATGAGACAGCACAGATAAGAACATCCTGTCTAACCCGATGGACGTTTCCACTACGTACGGAACATAGTTACCATAAGGCTTCCCGGTTGCCCCGTCAATGTCATTATCATAATACTGCAGCTTCTTCTTGCTGTAGAGCTGGTGCTGGCTTAGATCAAAATCACCCCTGCTGTGTATCCCTTCCACCTCCTTAAATCCGATAGGGAATTCAAATTCTATATCGCAGGCTTCTTTAGCATAATGGGCCAATTTAACATGGTCATGGTAACGGTATTTTTCCGCCGGCATTCCCAGGCTCAAATGCCACTGCAATCTTGCCTCCTTCCAGTACTTATACCATTCGCCTTCGGTGCCGGGGCGCACAAAAAACTGCATTTCCATTTGTTCAAACTCTCTCATCCGGAAAATGAACTGCCGGGCAACAATTTCATTCCTGAACGCTTTCCCGGTTTGTGCAATACCAAACGGCACTTTCATCCGTGCAGTTTTCTGCACATTCAAAAAATTAACAAAAATTCCCTGCGCCGTTTCCGGTCGCAGGTAAACGATATTGTCATCCGCATTTTCAGCAGCTACAGCACCAAACTCAGTTTTGAACATCAGGTTGAACTGGCGGATATCCGTCCAGTTTCCCGTACCGCTGATCGCACATTTTATTTTATTATCCTCAATCAGCTTTTTCAGCCCTGCAAAGTCATCCGCAGACAGCAGCCTGTCCATGGCAGCAAGCAAAGCTTCCTGCTCTTTTTGAGGGAGTGTTTCCGCATGCGATTCAATCAAATGATCTACCCTGTATCTTTTCTTGCTGTCTTTATTATCGATCATAGGGTCACTGAAATTATCCACGTGCCCCGACGCTTTCCATGTAGTGGGATGCATGAAAATTGCCGCATCAACACCTACAATGTTCTCATGCAGCTGGGTCATGCTTTTCCACCAGTAGTCGCGGATATTTTTCTTTAATTCACTTCCCCAGGGACCATAGTCGTATACGGCGCTCAGCCCGTCGTAAATTTCACTGCTGGGAAATACAAAACCATATTCTTTAGCATGCGCTATTATTGCCTGAAACCTGTTATTATCGTTGGTTGCCATAAGGGCGCAAAGATAAGAGGATTTTTACGGGACGATAAAAACAACATTATTTTTATACCACGCTATTATCTTTACTAGGCAAGCCCCTGCTCCCTGAAACTTGAGACCTGGGACCTGTCCTCCTATCCCCTGCCTGCTCTTTTGTAATCATTCTTTTGCAGCCATTGCAACGCCTTATCACGCTGATCGCCCTGCACAATGATCTCGCCATCTTTTACAGATCCTCCGGTACCGCAGTAATTCCTGAGCTTCCTTCCCAATGCCTCAAGATCGTCGCTGCTACCCTGGAACCCATGAATAATGGTAACCGCTTTCCCGGCCCGACGTTTGGTATCCAGTACGATTTTCAGGAGTTGTTGTGCAGCAGGCAGCGTAACCATCTCCGTGCTTTCTCCTTCGAAAGAAAAAGAAGGATCGGTGCTAAACACATAGCCCCGGGTATCGGGCTTATTTTTTTTAGACATACATAATAATATTTTCAGGTCAAACGGCTTTCAGGCTTAAGTCGGCGCTTACCGCATGGTGAATAACAGCTCCAACGCTTACAAAGTCTACCCCGGTACGGGCGTAGTCAACTATATTTTCCAGGTTAATGCCCCCGCTGGCCTCTGTTTCAAATCTGCCATCGATCAGTTGCAACGCTTCCCTGATCTGTGCCGATGTAAAATTATCAAGCATGATCCTGTCTGCCATGCCAAAATGCACCACCCGCTTTACATCCTCCAGATCCCGGGTCTCGATCTCAATTTTCAGACCCGGCTTTTTTTCCTGTACATAAGCGTATGCCTTGCGGAGCACTTCTTCTATACCGCCACAGTAATCAATATGATTATCTTTCAGCATGATCATATCGTACAGCCCCATGCGATGGTTGAATCCCCCGCCAATACGAACGGCCTCTTTTTCGAGCAGGCGGAAATTGGGTGTGGTTTTACGGGTATCCAACAGTTGCGTATGATACCCACTGAGCTTATCGGTATACCTGCGTGTAAGCGATGCAATGCCGCTCATACGCTGCATGCAGTTCAGCACCAGCCTTTCGCATTGCAATATGGTATGCACCTTAGCCTCCACTTCGAAAGCCGTTTCCCCCATACGCATTGCATCACCATCTTTTTTGAGAGCGGTAAATACCATATCAGGCTGCATATGCCTGAATATCTTTTCTGCTACCGCTATTCCTGCCAGCACCCCGTTCTCTTTTATCTTCAGCACTGCCTTACCCCGTGCATCAGGCGAAATACAGCTTAAAGTAGAATGGTCTCCATCGCCGACATCTTCCTGCAAAGCATGCTGAATAAGAGCGGAAAGCGCCTCTTCGTATGTTGTCATAAAGCAAATCTAAATGTAAAGCATCAAGAACCAAAAGACAAGAACCAAATAAATATAAAATCCGAAAAAGAAAATCCGAAATCCGAAAAGGGTTATCAGCTATGTACCTTACACCTTCTACCTCATACCTTTCGTTAACATATGACAATTCCCACAGGGAGCTATCCACAGCCCAAGAACATTCATCGAAAGAATACCCGCTGTAATCGACAAAAAAAGCCTGTACGGCGAATTGATTATACAACTGCAGAAATATTGATCATCTTTGTATTGTCAACGTCGCTGATCTATTCATCCTTATCCCTGAAAAGATCTGAAACCTGAAAGAACATCATAAAACCTCTGATCCAATAGTTATAAAAAACAATCGATCCCTATCCCCTTGAAGCCCTCTTGAAGTAAGATCCCAACCCTATAGAAAGGCAAACTTTTTTGAAAGCGCCCGGTTTGTATAAGATCCAAACGCATTCATTAACCGGGAAATCACCAACAGGCAGGACATGCTACCACAGCCTATTTTAATGACACAACAACACACCTCTGGTCAAGGCATTATTGAACCGGGCATTTATCGCCCGGTTTTTTTATGTTTCTGCTAAGAGTCCCTGTTTAAATAACCTTGCGTCAAACTCAAAAAAATGTGCTGACACAATCGATACGCTTTTAAAATCCTGGTGTGCAGGATTAACCAGTACATTATATTCCTGGGGAATAATAGCAGAAGGTAATTTTAATAAGAGCGACTCCCCCGATCCTAACCAGGAATCGCCTATAAAACGGCAATAATCAATGTCTGACTGCCAACTTTTCTTTAACCCGTTATCTGATAATGTTTTCATCGTCGTATCTGGCACCTTTATGCTTAACAACTGGTTCGTTTTTATTTCATCGTAACTGGCTTTATGAATAAGCAGCTCAAGCAACGACAAAGAGATAGCAAAGCTGCAATACAGCACAGCATTGCCCTTACTGTTCCATCTGCCGCCATAAAGCCGTGCCCCGGCTCCTGAAATATCATCCCGGTATTTTTCCGAAGTAAACCTGTACACGATCATATAAATACGCCATGTTGAATGCGACCTATTTCCTCGATCAAAAGCTGTATCCCTTTGGTAGAAGTGAGGGCCTCAAAACCGAGCTTCACGCCCAATATATTCTTTTCCCGCTTCAGCCAGCGGTAAAATGCATCCGTATCGGCAAAAGTTTGCCTCCCTAAACTAAGCAACTCAGCGATATGAAAAATACGGTCTGCGTAAATACCTTCAAAAAATGAATCGTCCCTGGCATAACGCTGGAGGGTTTTCTCGGAAAGGTGTAAAATGGCGCTCCATTCCTTTTGTGTAAAAGGGGCAAGCGACGCTAATTTTTCGAATTTTTTATAGGAGAGCCCGTCGGTAACCGGCGAGGAATAAGCACTTTCGTATAGCGCCATCGGCTCTTCCACCCTGGATTGCATATCATTGGGTTTATATTTCACAGGCTTTTTTCTCCGTTTCATACATAGCGTCATTTACACCCCTAATTTACGACATTTGTCTGAAATAAAGAAATCAAATTTCACATGTTCATGTTCCGTTCCAACTTTGGATATGAATAAATGCCGATGGGGCGTTGCCGGTGGCAGCGCCCCATCGAAAAATAAACGTCAATGCAATAATAGCTGTATTAAAAATTAAAGCCCAGCCTGAGCCCTAACAAACCAACTTTTACATCATCTTTCAAAGCAGTAGCTTCATAACGGATTCCCGCCTCAAACTTCCCCAGGTTAACACCTACAGACGGGGCATAAGTAAAGCCACCTGACTTTTCCTTTACAATATCGTCGTCTTCACCTGCAGCATACAACGTATAAGCGGCATACCCGACTTCTCCCATTACAAAAAACTTTTCGGCAAAAATGTATTTATAGCCGACCCGCAATGGAATATGGGTACCAATCTTAATATCATCTTCAGATAAAGATTTCGGTACGACCAGTAAGGCACCCGGGGAAAAAGTTGCATACCCGGGACCGGCTTTAACAGAAAAACGAAGACTCGCCCCAAATTCGGAACTGAAAAATTCTTTAAAATCGGCATCACCTGTGATCAGACCGCCTTCTAAACCAAAGCCGAAGCTAAATGGTTTGCCGTCCTTCTGGGCATACACCTCGCTGGCATAAAACGTTGACAGGATAAGAGCAGAAAGTAATATTATTCTTTTCATAATATGGATTTACCATATAACGAATGGATAACAAAAAGATTGCATCTAATATTAACCGGCAACAGATGCTTATGAAGATTTTTATAACAGTTGTTTTTTCCTTTTCTTTTACCCTTTTTCTTATTCGCAAAAAGTTGATTTTAATGGATTTAAATTGACTATTGAAGAATACTTTAAGCATTGAACCGGGTGAATATATACTAACTTTAGAAATATGAATGCCTACCCGAAGCATGAGGGCAAACAATAATATTGTTCCATAAGATTTGAGCAAAACGAGAATAAATTGCACTTGTCATTGAACGTGCAACTTCTTTAAAGTATAATTGAGGTCGGAATCTATCAGATTTTGCTCTTTGTCGAGCATTACTATTGCGGTATCACCTTGTTTTAAAAAGTACTTAGCCTCATCAGGCTTATCATAATTCAAGAAAAATATAGAAGCGTCTTTATCCGCTTTCATACCTTTTAGTATATCCCACTTGCCTTTGCTGGTAAATATGGTATCGCCGGTGTTAACACCCAGGTATGTTTCTTTCAGGATATAACTATTGTTATCCGCATTGGCCGCATCCTGGTATAACGTTAATTCCGTTTTAATCCCACTGCAATCAGCACAGGGCAATACACCTTCAAAAACACCAAAAAGCATAAGCGTTGCATCGGGCTCCCCGGGTATACGTGTTTTTAGCGCCAGTGCAGAATCTATGTCAGGATCAGAGGAAGGAATGGCTTCGGGGCGACTATTACAGGCAATAAAGCATAACATCACACAGGCAGGCAGCAATATCTTGTTCATCTGTACACTTTTTGTTTTTCAACGATATATCCTTGTCTTTCACTAAAGATAGAAAAAACAAGCAAACCGCCGGGCATCTCATCGGATGTTTTGAAAAATTTAAGCAAAATGATGCATTTCCTTCCCATAATAAGGATTCCACTTCACTTCACCAATATAGCTATGCGCTTTTAAACTGCCTCCATTATAGAATTTGAAAAGCTGGTAATGCTCATACCCCGATCGTGATCGTATATCAGAATGGTCGTCTGCTCTAATATATACGTCGCCCGAAATAACTTCCAGGCTTGCTTCCTCCCGCACAAAAAGATCATTGAGGCAGGCATGTACATCGCCCAGCCAGTTTTTAACATGCAGGCTTTTGTAGGAACCGGATACCCATATATGACCAGCCGCCTGATGGAAACGCACAATACTTTCATCGGGCACATATATTTTTATCTTAATGGCATTGCTATTGGCCAACACGGAGGAAAAAGATTGATGCGATATGGTAATACGGTCATCGGCATACCGCAATTCCGGGATAATACGCATATTGCTTACAGGCCCGGCATCTATTTTAACACTAAGCTCAGGGTGTGAATGCAGCTCAATGCAACCGTTCCATATTTTTATATCAATAGCTATGTGACCGGCAAGATTAATTTGTTGAATGCCTTGTTTCATGGTATAATATTTTAAGCAATAGATTCAATCATGTACGGACAGTCAGAGGCTCAATGCCGCGAAAGCAAAGGGCATCTTATTGGTCCATATCACATTTATACGCTTATAGCCCCAGTACCTGTTTTAATTTCAGATACCCTGTCTTACTTACCGGAACTTTTAATCCCGTATGCAATACGGCTATGTAATTATCTTTTTCGTAGGGCTCGAGGCGGGTAATTTCCTGTATGTTTACGATATAAGAACGATGGGTGCGCACAAACTGCCGGATATCCAGCAATTGTTCAAAATATTGCATGGTCTTATTTTTAAGATGAGTACCTGAAGCCGTATGTATTTTCACATAATCATCTGCGGCCTCAAGGTATTGAACATCGTGTACCGGTATGATCTTTATTTTGCCATTGGTTTTTACCACTATACGGCTATGCTGAAGCGGTGTTTGAGCAACTTCTTCTAACAAAGACGGCACAAATGCCGTACCGGCATTACCAGCCCGCTGTGCCAGCCATTTTTGAAGCGCTTTATCAAATCGTTCCTTGCTGAAAGGCTTCAGGAGGTAATCCGCCGCATGCGCTTCAAACGCGCGGATGGCATATTCATCAAAGGCTGTTGTAAAAATAACAGACGGAGGTTGCTCAATAAGCTCCAGCATCTCAAACCCGTTGATCTTCGGCATTTGTATATCCAGGAAAACCAGGTCGGGCTGGCACTGCATAATCGCTTTTACTCCTTCAAACCCGTCACCACATTCTTCCGCTATTTCAAACTGAGCATAATCCTGCAAATATTCTTTTACAATATTCCTGGCCAATGGCTCGTCATCTATTATAATGGTCTTGATCATTGCTGAGGGATTTTTACCCGTGTAATAAAAATATTTCCTTCCGCGGAGGTGCTGAGCAGATCATTTCTGGCAAATAAAAGCGAGAGCCTTCTTTGAACTGAGCTCAGCCCGAAACCGGTTCCTTTCCCGGGCTGAGAGATTTCAGCATCAAAAGGGTTTCTAACGGTTATCACCAGCATTTGCTCTTTTACAGCGCAATCCATCCCAATAGTGATATCATCCGTGGTGTCATACAAACCAAACTTAATGGCGTTTTCCACAATGGGCTGAAG
Source organism: uncultured Terrimonas sp. (assembly GCA_964599035.1). GTDB lineage: Bacteria > Bacteroidota > Bacteroidia > Chitinophagales > Chitinophagaceae > Agriterribacter. The sequence goes on from CAZREP010000130.1 coordinate 10,333, forward strand.
CAACATAGCTGGTAATCGCATCGCAAGCGCAGGTTCCTCACTCCTTATATCAGTGGTTAGCCGGTGACCAAATCTCACTTTTTCTATATCTAAGTACAGTTTAAGATATTCCAGCTCTTCGGAAAGCATCACCCACATATGTTCTTCTTTTTTAAGCGTGCTTCTCAGATAATCGGATAACTGTTGTATCATTCTCCTTGCTTCGGAAGGCTGGCTGATAACGAGCGCGCTGATGGAATTTAAGCTATTGAAGAGAAAATGAGGCTGCAGTTGCTGGCGCAGCTTGTATAATTCGGCATCCCGTACAATTTTTTCCGATTCGTTTTTTCTCCTCTCCTGCTCTTTTTGGTCCTCCAGGGTATATCCCAATACACTGATCAGTATTACACATCCCGAAATAAGTATAGCAATAGCAAGCCGTATGGGTAAAGATTCATTAAAAATAGCTACCGTATGCTCATCCGCAACGTATGATAATACCAGCTTCGCACAACCCAGCCACAACAGTGCAAAACCAATGCACATGATAAAAAGATAGGTCCCAGGTTCTTTACGTGGCAGGTAGTAGCGGAGATTTATTATAATGAGCAGCGACATTCCGGCAAGCAAAACATTACATACCGCACTGTCGAGCCACGATGCTTCAAAACTATAACCCCACTCCTGCAGTACCCATGCGTGTATGGACGACCAGGCGATCCAGAAAATCGTAAAATAATACCTGTACTTCGTTATGGATAATGCGGACGCCTGCACAACAATGGTATTATAAAGCCTGTAAAAGTTGCCGTACGTTGCTCAATTGCAAACCCGCCGCTTTTTCATGAACAAGCTCGGTATAGAGATCGCCGTTTTCCCGCTCCTCGATCCTGCTATACAATTCAACTCCATCAGCCAGTTCCGCTATCCTGTATAATTCGGATACATTTACAAACTTCCATTGAACCAGCTTTTCCGACTTATTATAAAAACTGTCTTCTTCCTGTTTGCCAATACCAGAGGCTTTCTTAAAAGCCGTCAGAGCATCAGGCGCCACGATCAGCCGCAACTGTTCATCAAACTGGGGTGTATGATCTCCATCACCGCAAATGATCCGGTATACAATTTTTGCAAGGAACCAATTCATACATTTCAGGTTTTGCCGTTAATAACTTTTAATTTCTATTCCGCCAAAAATGGTGGTGCCATCAAGAACCAATACTTTGTCGGGATCGGGGTTAACACCGGATGGGGATCTTTTATCTTCAAAGCCGCCAAAAATGGAGGTCACAGTGGATTTAATGGTCCAGTGAGCAGGTACGATCAGCTTTGTGCCTCCAAAAATCTGGGTAATATCCAATTTAACCCTGCCGGTTATTTCGGCCTGCGAGCAATTGATTTCCGTTCCTCCCATGAAACTGGTGATATCTCCCCCCTTAAAGTTCTTGGAAAGGATCACTTTTTTGGAACTGCCCAGTATAGCCGTACTTTCTACAAAATCATCATTATCATCTTTCGCTTCAAATGCAGCGTTCGAAAAGTTATCCTCCGCAGGGGAATCAATTTCCCTTTTATCGACCTCATCCACACCCCATCTTTGCCGCATCCATCTTCTCCGGGAACCTGCGCCAAATATCATAAACAACCCTAAGGCAATAATGATAAACGGCCATATAAAAGGTTTCAGATCTGCTCCCGGAACAATCTTATCTGCAAGGAAAATACAACCTAACCCGATCAATATCACCCAGCCGGGGCCACGAAAACCATTTTTCAGTCCTATAAATATGCCCACTGCTATTAAAATCATCGGCCAGCTCAACACCCAGGAGGGAAAATCAAAAATGGTTTGACGCAGAATGGCAACAATGCCTACAAGCAACAGAAATAATCCTGCAAGTACTGTACCTGTTCTGTTTTCATTGCAATGCCGTCTCCTGTTTTCCCAATGATGCCTCCTGTTTTCCCAGCGATCTCTTGTGTTTCGCATATCATATAATTTTATGTAAAGCTATATTGTTCATTACCAAAGCACAAGCTTATATAGGTTACAATGCCAGGAATACCGGTAAACCCCCTTTTTTAACCGGTAAAAATCATCCGGCACCTGCGAGCTCATAAAGTGTTAAATAAATTTCGAATCTTAAATTTCAAATCATTAAATTCTGCTTCCCAACTCCTATCTTTGCGGCAAATTTCAGGTAACCATGTCTTCAAAATGGCTAAAGTCCTTATTGGTAGCGGTTTTCAGTGTATATATAATTTTTAATTATAATATAGCTTCTGCACAGAATATACCAGCCGGTGAGGTTCCTGAACAACATCATAATACCAATCAGGAGGAAGATGGCGATTTTGATGTTGCCGGCACTATTTTAGATCATATCCGCGATCATCACAGCTGGCATTTATGGGGTCATACTTCTCTTCCGCTGCCGGTTATTTTGAAAACGGATAAAGGCTTTGAAGTATTTTCTTCTTCCAGGCTGTCAGACGAGCATCACCAGCCGGTAACTTACAATGGCAACTACCCGTACCAGGAGATCCAGGGCAAGATCAAAGTGGTGAATACAGACGGCAGCATAAATGCAGAGGCATCAAAAAAGGTTTTTGATATATCCATTACCAAGAACGTAGTGTCTATGTTCATTAGCGTTGCTGTGCTGCTTATTCTTTTCCTGGGAGTAGCCAGGGCATATAAAAAAACAGGAGTTACTTCAGCGCCTAAGGGTTTTCAGTCGTTCATTGAACCGATCATTCTCTTCATAAGAGATGAAGTTGCCCGGCCTTATTTAGGACATCATGCTCCCAAATACATGCCTTTTCTGCTCAACATCTTCTTTTTTATATGGATCAATAATATTCTGGGGCTGGTGCCTTTTTTCCCGGGAGGCGCCAACCTGAGCGGGAATATCGCTTTTACTTTAACACTGGCTCTCTTCACTTTTGTAATTGTAAATGTGAAGGGTAAAAAAGATTACTGGAAGCACATTTTCTGGATGCCCGGCTTACCGGTGCCCATGAAAATATTTTTAATGCCCATTGAATTACTGGGTGTTTTTATAAAACCTATGTCACTTACCATCCGGTTATTTGCCAATATCACGGCCGGTCATATACTGGTATTAAGTCTCATTTCACTCATTTTTATCTTTAAAGCGGTGGCTGCATCCGCCATGGCGGTACCATTCACGGTTTTTATAAGTATTATTGAGCTGCTGGTAGGCTTTATCCAGGCTTTTATTTTTGCCATATTATCGGCCTTATATATTGGGATGGCAATTGAAGAACACCATGAGCAGGACCTGGTATTATAATGTTATTCATTCACTTTTAAATATAGAAAAATGGTAGTAGGAAGTGTTGCCGCAATAGGGGCAGGTTTAGCAGCGATAGGAGCAGGTATTGGTATCGGTCAGATTGGTAAGGGCGCCGTTGAAGGTATTGCCCGTCAGCCTGAAGCCGCCAACGAGATCCGCACCAACATGATCGTTGCTGCGGCGCTGGTGGAAGCCGTATCGTTATTTGCAGTGGTGGTTGCCCTGCTTGGCAATGGCTAAACAATGTTTATAGTACAGGCCTATAGCACAGGGCGAAAAGGTCTGTACTTTTTTACAAAAAAATCATCAAGCATAAAGCCTTTTATATGTTATTAGAAATAAACCCGCTGGTGCTTCCCGATCCGGGATTAATGATCTGGTCCACGCTGGCTTTCCTGATCCTGCTGTTCATATTGGGAAAATTCGGATGGAAGCCTATCATGAAAGCCATCAGCGAAAGGGAAAAGGGTATCAATGATTCGCTGGCCACTGCCGAAAAAGTAAGAGCAGAAATGGCACAGTTAAAAAGCGATAATGAAATATTGCTGGTGCAGGCACGCGAAGAGAGGACGCAGATATTAAAGGAAGCCAAAGAAATAAAAGACAGGATGATCAATGAAGCCAGGGAGCAGGCGAAAGAGGCCGCAGCCAAAATCATGGCCGATACCCAACTGGCGATAGAAAACCAGAAAATGGCTGCCGTAATTGACCTGAAGAACCAGGTAGGCAATATGGTGGTAGAAGTTTCGGAAAAAATACTGCGCCGCGAGCTGGCAAATAAAACCGAACAGGAAAATTATATAAAGCAACTAACCAACGAGATTAAACTAAACTAAGTTTTGAAAATGGAAAGCCGGTGAGTGAATCACCTCATTTTCAAATTTTCAAATTTTCAAATCTGAAAGATGCTCCAGCCACGTTTAGCCGGAAGATATGCCAAGAGCCTGATTGATTTAGCTATGGAGCGCAATCAATTGGAGCATGTGTATGCAGATATGCTGTTCCTGCAGTCTGTTTGCAGGCAAAGCCGTGATTTTGTAACGCTCATGCGCAGCCCTGTCATTAATGCCGAGAAAAAAAACAGCATTGTAGATGCCATTACCAAAGATAAAGTAGGGGCGCTCACTTCGGCGTTTAACCGGCTGCTGATACAAAAGGGAAGGGAAAGCATTCTGCCCGATATTGCAGAAGCATTTATTGACCAGTACAACGCCATAAAAGGAATTCATAAGGTAAAGCTGTCTACAGCAGAACCTATAAGTGAGTCATTGCGAAAAGCCATTGAACAAAAAGTAAAAGCAGACGCTGTGCTGCCTGAAATAGTACTCGAAACGGTTGTAAAAGAAGAGCTGATAGGCGGATTTGTGCTGGAATTTGACAATAAGCTGGTAGACGCCAGCATACTCAGAGATCTGAAAGATATTCAGAAACAGTTCAGGAGCAATATCTACGTAAGGAATATCAGGTGAGCATTATTCCGCAGAGGTGGCAAAACCTGTTTTATATAAAACCGATTCATAAAATATAAACTAAAGGATATGGCAGAAATTAAGCCCGATGAAATAAGTGCGATACTGCGCCAGCAGCTAAG
>CAZREP010000131.1:0-14902 GCA_964599035.1 uncultured Terrimonas sp.
TGTCGGCGGTTCGATCCCGCCCCACACCACGAATAAAAGGTAGCTTAACAGGCTACTTTTTTGTTTATGCACTATGTATACATCATATATTCCCCTTCTTTCGAGCATATTTCTTTTTGGGGGCAAAGAATTTTCATTAAGAGTTTCTCGCAGCGAACGCAAAGGAGCCGTGCTCGCAAAGAAAACAAGAATGGATATGAGGCCGCGGCAGCGCTGCTTCGCTGTTGTCGCCGCAAGAAAAATTTTGCCTTTTATAATTGTCCCTACATGCGGAGGTTATATTACATTTATGCATATTTATTGGACTTTCGCCTATGCGAAACCTGAAATACCCCCCGAAACCCGCCACAAAATTGTATTAACTTTAACCAGATTCGGATAACTGGTCTTATGCAAGGTTACAATATGCCTCATCCGGAATTTTCTTACGCTCAGGAGGTGTTGATTGGCAGGCTATTTTTCATCTTTCAAATCAGCAAAAATGAAAGCCCTTTATTCACTTTTCCTGCTATTGACCGGCATTTTACTCCCTGGCTGTAAAAATAAAAATAGCAATACGCAACCTGTAAATGTGGCATCAATTGCCGGCCTGCGCAAAGGAGATATTGTAACCTGCGGACCGGCCAAAGAACAGTTTGGCAATGTTGCTTTTACATTATCGGCTACCCAAAAAGTTAAAGACAGCTTTAATCTTGCATTAGCCCTGCTGCATTCTTTTGAATATGAAGAGGCGGAGAAAGCATTTGCCAAGGTAATTGATATGGACCCCAATTGTGCCATGGCATACTGGGGCGTAGCGATGAGTAACTTTCATCCGCTCTGGAGCCCGCCCAATAAAACTGAAATGGAAAAAGGGGCCAGGGCCAGTGAAATTGCAGCATCATTAAAAGGTAAAAATAAAAGGGAGAACGAGTATATAGACGCGATCCATGATTTCTTCCATAACGGACAGCAACTCGACCATCGTACACGAGCAGAAAGCTATGAAAAAGCCATGGAAAAAATATATGCCGACAACTCCAACGATAAGGAAGCAGCTATATTTTATGCGCTGGCATTGGATGCCACGGCAGATCCCCGCGATAAAACCTATGCGCATCAAAAAAAAGCCGGTGAAATACTCAATGCCCTTTATCCCGGTCAACCCGATCACCCGGGTATTGTGCATTATATTATCCATACCTACGATTATCCCGAACTGGCAGAAAAGGCTTTACCGGCGGCACGCAAATATGCTTCCATAGCGCCATCGTCGGCTCATGCCCTGCATATGCCCTCACATATTTTTACCCGCCTGGGCTTATGGAAGGAAGCGATTGCGTCTAACCTGGCCTCAGCCGATGCCGCAAGGTGTTATGCCGCAAGCTTAAAAACGAAAGAACATCCCGGATCGGAGCTGCATGCCATGGATTACCTGGTATATGCCTACCTGCAAAACGGGCAGGAGAGCGAGGCCAAAACCCAGGTTGACTATCTCGGCACTATCACCGGGTCATTAGCTGAAAATTTTTCAGCCAGCTATGCAACTGCAGCTATCCCGGCCCGTTATGCACTTGAACTGAGGCGCTGGGAAGAGGCTGCTGAGCTGGATACCACTATTGCCACGTTTAATTCACCCAGGTATGCATGGGAAAAAGCCATTGTGCATTTTGCACGGGTGCTGGGCGCCGTACATACCGGCAGGCTTACAGCGGCCAGGGCAGATTTACAGCGGCTACATGCACTGCAGTCCGTGTTAATGAATGCGAAAGATGATTATAAAGCCAACCAGGTTCTTGTACAGATAAAAGCTGCAGCAGCATGGATCAGCTATGCAGAAGGGAAAAAGAAAGCAGCAGTGGCATTAATGTCGGAAGCGGCTGATATGGAAGATGGCACAGAGAAACCTCCGGTAACACCAGGTGAAGTAATTCCTGCGAGGGAGCTGGAGGGTGACCTGTTGCTGGCGCTCGGAAAAAACAGCCAAGCATTACAGGCTTATGAAACCAGCCTGAGGCGATGTCCCAACCGGAGGAACGGACTTAAAGGCGCTGCACTGGCTGCCGCCAGGTCAGGGGATAAAGAGAAGGTGGCAGCGTATAACAAGCAGTTGAATGGAAGGTAATTACCTAAGACAACGCTTCCTTTAATATGGTATAAGACTTCAGCCTGGCAGCCCTGTCGTAAATATGGCTGGCGATCATGAGCTCATCAATGCCGGTTGAGGCGATCAACACGCCCAGCTTTTCTCTAAGGCTTTTTGTATTTCCAGTAAAGGTATATGCCGTCATACTGTTCACCGCTCTTTGGATTTCCGGATGATAGAACATAGCAGGCAGCTCTGCCGGTGGCGACAAAGGACTGCGCATATTGGTGATGATACCCATGAACATCCGGTACAGGCTTGTTGCCAGCCATTCAGCCTCCTCATCTGTATCTGCCGCCATTACATTTACGCAGGCTAACACATAAGGTGCTGAAAGATCTGATGAAGGTTTAAAATTATCCCGGTAGATATTTATCGCCGTGAGAAACTGGGCCGGGGCAAAATGAGCTGCAAAGGCATAAGGCAGTCCGAGAGCGGCTGCCAAATAGGCACTGTCTGTACTCGAGCCCAAGATCCATATAGGAATATTCAGTCCCTCGCCCGGAAAAGCCCGTACTTTCGCCGTGCGGTTTCCGCTGCTGAAATAAGTCTGCAGTTCCTGCACATCGACAGGGAAATTGTTTTCCGCGGTCATATTCTTTCTGCGTAGGGCATAGGCCGTTAGCTGGTCAGTGCCCGGCGCGCGTCCCAGGCCCAGATCAATGCGGCCCGGATACAGGGTTTCCAGTGTACCGAACTGCTCCGCTATCACCAGGGGAGAATGATTAGGCAACATAATTCCTCCGGACCCTACCCTTATGCTTTGGGTTTTACCAGCCACATGTCCTATTAAGACCGATGTGGCAGAGCTGGCAATGTGCTCCATATTGTGGTGCTCGGCCAACCATATCCGTTTGTATCCCAGTTGTTCTGCATGTTGCGCCACCGCTACGGTTCCCTCTATGGCTTTCCGTGCATTGCCACCTTCCACTACAATAGCCAGATCCAGCACCGATAATGCAATATCCTTTATCATTAATATTATCAGATTGTATAATTACCCGTGGATGCTAAAACCACGCCAACCTGAAATTCCCTGCCAAAAGGTTAGTAACGTGAGTTTTGGATGTTATTAGGATGAGTAGGAAAGCGTTGTTTCACGCAACGAACGCAAAGATGCGGCGGTCGCAAAGAAAAATACGTTGCGGACGCGGCCTGATCTCCGCTAGGCGGACAGGAAAATTACAGGACAGATATTGAAGAAGAGGATAATAATTGGTGCTGCGCCAATTATAGTATTGTCCCCGTGAATGGGCAGTTGTCAATCAATGCCGTTTCCTTAGATGTTGGTGGTGAATCGTGAATGCTCTCACAGATAGCACTGATTTGCACAGATTGTTTTGTTTTCATCTGTGTTTATCTGTGTGATCTGTGAGACAACTCACCCGACAAGCCAGGGTTGACACAACAATAGTGTTTAATGCTTAAGGAAACGACATTGAGTTGTCAATAGTGAATTGATTTACGATTCACTATTCACGCTACCTACAAAATCATGCGGCATATTATGGTTTACATAACAATAGTTTTAAACACAAAAAAGGGCCGCCTCACAATAAAATTGCAAGACAGCCCTTATACCTGATCTTTATGTAGTTTATTCTCCCTGTTTTTAGGTATACGTCGGTTAATTGGACTCCGGCTGAGCCGTATACCTTAAATACGGCTTAACTTCCCTGACTCCTTTAGGGAATTTTTTAATAGCGTCTTCCGTTTTAATAGCCGTAGATACAATAACGTCTTCTCCCTGGTTCCAGTCGGCAGGGGTGGCCACGCTATGATTTGCCGTAAGCTGCAGGGAATCTATCACGCGCAGGATCTCCAGGAAATTCCTGCCTGTGGATGCGGGATAGGTTAAGGTGAGCTTTACTTTTTTATCGGGACCGATTACAAATACGGAACGTACCGTTGCGGTGGCGGAAGCATTGGGGTGGATCATATCGTACAACCCCGAAACCACCCGGTCGTTGTCGGCGATCAGGGGAAATTCTACAGTAGTGTTCTGCGTTTCATTGATATCGCCGATCCAGCCGAGATGCCTGTCTACCGGGTCAACACTTACGGCCAATACTTTTACGTTCCGTTTATCAAATTCGCTTTGCAGTTGTGCGGTACGTCCCAGTTCAGTAGTACAAACAGGAGTGAAGTCGGCGGGATGCGAGAACAATACGCCCCAGCCATCTCCAAGGAATTCATAAAAATCAATTTCACCTTTTGATGTAACTGCTTTGAAATTCGGAGCAGTATCACCTAATCGTAAGCTCATGATAAATAATTTTTAGTGTTCGAAAGACGGCAAAGCTACATCTTCAACATTTTTACTGATGGTGTTTTATACTCCTATTATGGTACTTTTTGTTTATTCTACCTAAACGGTAGGATATAGGAGATTTGATATTTGAAATTCTTTCAGACTCTTCCACATTTTCAAATTCACACATTTTCAAATTTTCAAATTCATTTCCTGTAATTTTTATTCCGAAAGACTTCGGGCGTGGTATGGGTGTATTTTTTGAAGAATTTTACAAAATAAGAGTTATCCTGAAAATTGAGCTCCTGCGCAATATCACCCACCGACAGGTTAAAATTGATGAGCAGCCGCTTGGCTTCCAGTATGATCCTGTTCCGGATCACTTCCCCTGCGGAAATACCCATATGGTCTTTACAAAGCGCATTTAAATGATTGGGAGTAATATATAACATCCCGGCATAATCTTTCGGGAGCTTTATGGTTTTAAAATGATCTTCGATCAACTGCCTGAAGTTCCGCAGGAGAAGAGAATGATAAGCCGATGGTCCTTTCTTTATTATCCTGGAGTTGTCTCTCTCTACCGTCAAAAACAATTGCAGCAATAATGTAGCGATCATCAGTTGGGAAGACGATCGTTTTCCCGACTGCTCATATAATATGCTTTCGAAGATGTGCTCAACTTTTTGCCGCGTACCTTCTTTTAATACCAGTACCTGGTCTGCTGCAACCTGGTCAAAAAAAGGGAACCGGTCAAGAACATTGGAATTGATGAAAAGCTGATCAAAGAAAGTGGATGAAAAATTTACGATATACCCGTCCACTTCTCCCTTAAAATACCATTTATGCACCTGTCCGGGTCGCATAAAATAGATCATTCCTTGCTGCACAGGAAAGGTTACGAAATCGATCACATGCTCGCCCGCGCCCCGGGTGAAGTATACCAAATGATAGAACGCATGGTTATGCACAACTCCAAGATGAGGATTGCCGGCCAGGTAGCTTTTAAAACGGTCGGCATTGAGCAGATCGTTATTCGATTTGTTGGCAACCAGGTTTTGGATGTCAAAAGTAGGATATACGGGTTTGGTCATAGTACTGTTTTACTGCTTCAGCCTCATTATTACACGCCTATACTGCCGGATGCAGGGTAAAGCCCTGAGTGTGTGAATATATAGCAAAGCCGGGATACAAATATGGGTAAGATCAGTTTTTTCATTAGGTTTGCTACCTCAATTTTTGACAAGTTGGCTATAGAATCACAAAGGAAATCATTTTTTAAACGGATCCGGGGACAACAGGATGGCACTGACGATGCCGAAATGAGCTTTATTGACCACCTCGAAGCGCTGCGCTGGCATATTGTACGTTCTGTGTTTGCGGTGCTGATTTTTGCTATTGCTATTTTTATTAATATAGACTGGATATTTGATAAAGTAATTTTGGGACCTTCCCAGGATGGCTTCATTTCCTATAAGCTGTTTTGTGCATTAAGCCACAAACTGGGTATGGGTGACTCCCTGTGTATGCCGTCTATTGCTATGAAGATACAGGTTACCACGGTAAGTGGCACTTTTATGTCGAGTATCTCTATTGCTGCTGTGGGTGGTATTATAGCGGCTTTCCCCTATTTGTGCTGGGAAATCTGGCGTTTTGTGAAACCGGCCTTAAAGCCGGAAGAGCTGAAGCATACCAGGGGCATCATTTTCTGGGTATCTTTTTTCTTTTTCCTGGGCGCTGCTTTCGGGTACTTTATGCTGGCCCCTTTTACTTTCAATTTCCTGTACAATTATACCCTCGGCTCACAGCAAATACTGGACTATAAGCCTATGTTGAGCGATTACCTTGATTCTATTATTGACATCACTTTAGGCTCAGGCGTTGCGTTTGAGTTGCCTATGGCTTCCTGGTTGCTGGCAAGGATAGGGTTGCTTACCCCGGGGTTTTTAAGAACTTACCGCAAATATGCCTACGTGGCATTGCTGGTACTTGCCGCTATCATTACTCCTTCACCCGACTGGGGCAGCCAGATGATCGTATGCGTTCCGCTTATTCTGCTGTATGAGATCAGCATCATCATTGCCGCAAGGGTAAATAAAAAGAATGACAAAAAATGGGAGGAATGGAGCTGATGAAAAAGTGGTGACCCGGGTTGTATATCACCAGCCCCGGCCTTCAATCCTCTCCTGCCGGAATGGTATTATGCATTGCCGCCAGTCCCGTTTCATTGTATTTTTTTTGATCATATTATCGTTTTTTCAGTTTGTATGGATAAATTGTAGCATCATATAGACAATCAATGCAATATGGCATCAAAAATAAATTTAGACCATTTAGACCTGCAGATCATTTCGGCTATGATGGAAGATGCAGGTATATCTTACGCTGATCTGGGAAAAACCCTTTCCGTTTCCGGCGGAACGATACACGTTCGCATTAAAAAATTACAGGAAAGCGGTATAGTAAAGGGAACGAGACTCAATGTGAACCTGAAGGAGCTGGGCTACGACATTACCGCTTTTGTGGGTATTTATCTCGAAAAGAGCTCCCTGTATGATGCGGTAGCCAAAGACCTCAAAAAGATACCCGAAATCGTACGACTCAACTATACCACCGGCAACTACAGCATGTTCATTGAGATTGTATGCCGCGACATTACCCAACTGCGGCATGTATTGCATGATGAGCTGCAGAAAATAAAAGGCATTGAAAGAACTGAAACGCTGATATCGCTGGAGGAAAGCTTTAACCGCAATGTACAGGTCAGCCTGCCATGAGCCGGATCACGCATCTACTGCTGTTACATCCACTCTCTCTTGAACCCTGTGCCTTGCAACCTGTAACCCTGTAACCTGCGATCCTGCACCCTACCTTCCCCTTACATCCAATGCATCCCTTAACCCATTGCCCAGCAGGTTAAACGCCAGCACCAGCAGCATGATACAAATACCCGGCGATATCGCCAGCAAAGGATTATGGGTGATGATAAAATTGTAGTTTTCCTTGATCATAAGGCCCCAGCTTGGTTGTGGAGGCTGAACACCCACGCCCAAAAAGCTGAGCCCTGCTTCTATAACGATAGCAGAGGCAAAATTAGAAGCGGCCATTACCATCACCGGCCCGAGCACATTGGGTAAAATATGACGAAAGATGATCCTGCCACTGCCAAGACCCAGCGCTTTTGCAGCTTCAATATATTGCATTTCTTTTATGCTCAGTACCTGTGTACGGATGATCCTTGCCGTATTGACCCACAAGGTAAGCCCTACCGCAATAAATACCTGCCAGAAACCCTTGCCCAACGCCAGCGTTATGGCAAATACCAGGAGCAATGCCGGAATGCTCCACACTACATTAATAAGCCACATAATAATATTATCGGTCCGCCCGCCGAAATATCCTGCCAGCAGCCCCAGCAAAATTCCAATAGATAAGGAGATGAACACGGCAATAAGCCCCACAGCAAGACTTACCCGCACTCCTACGATCAGCCGGCTGAGGATATCTCTCCCGAACTTATCGGTACCCAGCCAAAAAGTTTTCTTAACAACAGGAGAATCCGTGCCGGCATCAGAAGCCTTCATGTAATAAGCATGCCTTTCTTCTATGCCTTCATCAATATATTGCTGCACTATTATGCTGTCGCCTTTTTGCTGCCACGAACGAACAGGGATATAATCATAGCTGTCTTCCTGCCCGTTCAGCGACCTTTCGATGATGCCGGTTTCCCGAATAGCTTTACCTTTTGGGAGTTTAAGGAACAACATGCTGAAACCCGGTCTTTGCCCACCGATCTCTACGGTCATCCTGTTGGCATTGGGCGAATGATCAGGAGCAAGCCAATAAGCAAAAATGGCCATTAATACAGCCAGGGCAATGATGCAGAGCCCGAAAACAGCTCCTTTGTTCTTCCGTAACCGGCGCCACGCAGACCCCCAAAAAGAAGATGATATATTTTGCACGACGTAAAATACTAATTTTTTTCTCGCGGTGATATCAACGAAGCAGCGCCGCCACGGCTACATATCTCTGCCATCAGATCCCCAAGAGCTTTTCTACCACATTTTTCGCCCTTTCAAACCGCTCTTCATAATTACCACTGATCTCCACCCAGGGGGTGCCTTGGTTCACCATGATATCTTTATATATCCGGTATAGCCTTTCCCTTATTTCTAAATCGGGATACTCCCTCAGCTCATCCTTTATCCACGGCAGGTCGGTATTGCATAAAAGATAAAGATCATACCTGCGGGCAACGATCTGATCCATGATCCACTGATGGCAACGGTCAAAAACAAATTCGCACCACACTTTCATTACATACATATCCGTATCAATAAAAAGCAACGGGGAACCCTTTTGCGAACCGGATTGATCATTTTCTATAACTGTTGCCGTTGCCGTGTCTTCCAATGCTGCCTGTCCTTTGGCGATCTCCAGCAGGTTGTCATAGGTATAGTCCGTACCGTGCTTCAGCAGGTATTCCCGGGCATACTCCCTGCACCAGAGGGTGTTGTAATAACCTGCCAACTGGCTGCACAAAGTGCTTTTGCCGGTCGATTCGGGACCAATAATCACAATTTTTTTCAGTTCCTGCATAATGAATTGAAGCAATACTTCCTCCCTGTACTTAGCTGTTCATAGCGAAAATTATGCACAGAAAGGGAAAGCACAAAACCTACAGAAGATTTATCAAAATATGCTGCCACGAATGTTCGAATATTTAGTGTATTTTGATATTTTCATTCGCGCCTGCGCCTGTCCGTTCATCAGGCGGCGTCCGGCAGGCGGGTATTGGTGGCTGTTCCACGTTGTATTCTTAAATCAGCCCGTTTACGGGCCGCTGGAATTCGTGGCTTCGTGGCTATCTCTTTTAACATGTTCGCGCCGGGGTTTTCATAAAGGCCCCCAGTGCAGCGTTGAAACCCCGGTGCAGAAGGAATCAACAAACCCCGACGGTCATCTATGAAGTCGTGCTGCCGTACCATTCGCCGGGGTCTCTGTCTGTTCACAAATGCCCGGTTATGAAGACCCCGTCGGGACGAACTGTAGAGGAAATTATTGGTGCGCAGCTTTTTATGCGGCGTATAACGTCACGGTTTTCAGCTGTTTAACGATCTGTTTAATAGCTTTTTCTATTTTCACCACCTGCTTTGCAGAAGGATGTTTAACTCCGCTGCTGTACTGCCTTAACAGGCCCGGATTAATGCCGGCTATCCCGGCAACAGCCGTTATGCTGAGATATGGATGTTGCATAAAAAATGCCTGCACATCATAGCGCACTTCCCAGATCACCATATCAACGTTCACCTTTTTCCAAAATAAATCCTGTTTGCCTTCACGTTTTTTGTAGTCTTTAACCAGCTCGCGGAGATTCTTTATTATCCCCTCTGCTGATTTAGCTACGGTCACGGGCATAAAATCTCCTTTGCCCTCAATGCGTCCGAACAACTCACCGTGATCTGCTTTTTCAATTATGATTTGAAGTTTCATAACGTATTACTATTAAGTAAAAGAGGGGGTTATTTGAGCCCCGCCTGTTTAAGAATGCTTGTAAGTGTTCCCGTTTTGATATCACTTTTTCCGTGCATTGGAATAACTACGATTCCTTTTTTCAGCGGGTGCTTAAAAATGACGTGGCTACCGGATTGCCTTGCTTTGTACCATCCATCAGCTTCGATCATCTTAATTACCTGTGCTGCCTTCATAGTGTTAGAGTAGCAAAAACGCTACTTTAATACAAATATAGAGATCATTTTCTTATCAACACAATGTAAAAGCGAAAGAATATCTTTATTGCTAAAAATAACCATCAATGGAAATTGCTGTTCTGGGCGCCGGTATGGTTGGACGGGCCATTGCGGAGGATCTTTCCCGTGTTTTTGAAGTGACCTCTTTTGATAAAAGCCGCGAATCGCTTGCTGTGTTCAGGCAAAGGGCCTCTTCTGTAAAAACAAAGCCATTCGACCTTTCTGCAGAAGGGAGTTATGGTGCACTGTTGAACCCTTTTGATATAGTGGTAACTGCCGTGCCCGGCTTTATGGGATTCGGGGTATTAAAGCGGGTGATCGAAGCAGGAAAAAATGTGGTGGATATCTCTTTCTCCCCGGAAGATGTGCTTTCATTAGACGCGCTGGCAAAAAAAAATAAAGTTACCGCCATAGTGGATTGCGGCGTTGCACCGGGCATGAGCAACCTGGTATTGGGACGGTATGACAGGGAGATGAAAATACACAATTTTGAATGTTATGTGGGAGGATTGCCGAAGATCAGGAAAAAGCCTTTCGAATATAAAGCGCCCTTTTCCCCGGTGGATGTAATAGAAGAATATACCCGTCCGGCAAGGCTTATGGAAAACGGGCAGATCGTTACCAAACCCGCATTAACTGAAATTGAGCTAATGGATTTTAATGGTGTGGGCACCCTTGAGGCTTTTAATACCGACGGGCTGCGCTCTATTTTACATACCATGGCTCATATCCCAAACATGAAAGAGAAAACCCTGCGCTACCCGGGACATTGCGAGCTTATTACCGCCCTGCAAAGAAGCGGCTTTTTTAGCAATAGCAGTATTTCCTGTAAAGGGGTGGATATATCGCCAATGGAATTCACTTCCGCCGTTTTATTTAACGAGTGGAAACTGCAGCCGGGTGAAGAAGAATTTACCGTAATGAAGATCATTGTACAGGGAGAGCAAAAAGGAAAAAGAAAGACGGTTGAATACTCATTGCTGGATCATTATGATACAAAAAGCCAGACCACTTCCATGGCCCGCGCTACCGGCTACACCTGCACCGCGGCTGTGCAGCTCATTGCCGGGAAACTGTTTTCGGCAGCCGGCGTTTTCCCTCCCGAAAGCATCGGAAAAGACAAAGCCTGCTTCGACCGGATCATCCGGCATCTTAAAGAACGAAAGGTGAACTGGGAAAAAAAAGAATACTGATAAATCCTACCTTAGCGGCATGAGTAAAAGGCTTTTTCTTTTAGATGCCATGGCGCTGGTTTTCCGCGCGTACTACGCATTGATCCGCAATCCGCGCATTACGTCGAAAGGATACAATACCAATGCCCAGTTTGGGTTTACCAATACTCTGCTGGAGCTGATCAATAACCAGAAGCCCTCTCATATGGCCGTGTGTTTTGATACGCATGCTCCCACTGAACGCCATACCGATTTTGCAGACTACAAGGCCAACCGGCAGGAGGCACCGGAAGACCTCCTCAATGCTTTGCCTGATATTAAACGCATCATACAGGGGTTTAATATCCCCGTTATTGAGCTCGACGGGTATGAAGCGGATGATATCATCGGCACGCTCAGCATACAGGCTGCTGACGTGGGATACGAAGTATTTATGGTAACGCCTGACAAAGATTACGGGCAACTGGTCAGTGATAAAATAAAGATCTATAAGCCCGGCTACCAGGGAGGCGATGTGGAAATAATGGGCCCCAGGGAAGTATGCGCCAAGTGGAATATCCGATCCGTAAGCCAGGTGGTGGATGTGCTGGGCCTGATGGGCGACGCGGTAGATAATATCCCGGGCATTGCCGGGGTAGGAGAAAAAACAGCAGCAAAGCTGTTGGCCGAATACGGGAACCTGGAAAATATTCTCGAAAATGCAGGCAACATTAAGGGAGCCCTGGGTGAAAAGATAAGAAACGGAAAAGAGGCAGCCATACTAAGCAAAAAATTAGCCACTATTATAACAAATGTGCCCGTCACTTTTCATGAAGAAGATTTCAGGATAAAAGACTGGAACCGCAACCTGCTCATGGAAGTGTTTACCGGTTTGGAGTTCCGCACCATAGCGCAAAGGGTTCTCGGGGAAACACTGCCTGTGGTACCGAGGAACGGCAGCCCGAAGCAGACCGGAGGAGCCGTGCAGGCCGACCTCTTCGGCAACGTTGAGATAAAGAAAGCCCCGGAAGAACAACCGGCAGAGAAAGAAGCAGCCCCGGCCACTCTTCTGCCCGAAGGAAAAAATATTCACAACACGCCCCATTCTTATACGGCTATAACAGCTGAGCAGGAACTGAAAGATCTTGTACAAAAGTTATTGTCACAAAAGGAAATATGCTTCGATACGGAAACCACCGGGCTTGATGCTAACGATACGGAACTTGTGGGGCTGAGCTTTTCGTGGAAGCCGGGCGAAGCTTACTATATTCCCTGCCCCGCCGACAGGGAGAGTACATTGACCATCCTTGACCACTTTCGACCGCTCTTTTCCAAAAAGGATATTACCTGGATAGGCCAGAACATCAAGTTCGATATGCTCGTTTTGAAATGGTACGGGGTTGAAATACAGGGGGAATTGTTTGATACCATGCTGGCACATTATGTAATTGAGCCCGATGGAAAACGAGGCATGGATCTGCTGAGCGCGCAATACCTGGGTTATGAGCCGGTGCATATTGAAGAGCTGATTGGCAAGAAGGGCAAACAGCAGGGCAATATGCGCGACGTAGCGCTCGAAAAGATAACAGATTATGCTGCTGAGGATGCAGATATTACCCTGCAATTAAAGCTTGCCCTTGAACCCGAGTTAAAGACAAAGGAAGTGGAAAAGGTATTTTATGAAGTAGAGAATCCTTTGGTGAAAGTGCTTGCCGACATGGAGTTTGAAGGCGTTCGCATTGATACGGACTTCTTACAATTATACTCTGCCTCGCTGGCAGAGGAAGCAAAGCTGGCAGAGGAAAACGTGTACCAGCAGGCCGGCGTAAGGTTTAACCTGGCTTCGCCGAAGCAGTTGGGAGAAGTGCTTTTTGAGAAGCTGCAACTGGACCCTAAAGCCAAAAAAACAAAAACAGGACAGTATGCTACAGGGGAAGATGTGCTGCTGAAGCTGGCACAGCGCAGCAAGATCGTGGAAGATATCCTCGCCTACCGCGAACTGACCAAATTAAAATCCACCTATGTTGACGCATTACCTCAACTGGTAAACCGTAAAACAGGGAGGGTACATACCACTTACGCACAGGCGGTAGCTGTTACCGGCCGGCTGGCCAGCAATCATCCCAACTTGCAAAATATACCCGTAAGAACAGCAAGAGGCAGGGAGATCAGGAAAGCTTTTGTACCACGCGATGACCGGCATATCCTGCTTTCTGCCGACTACTCTCAGATCGAACTGCGCATTGTTGCCGCTATCAGCGGCGATCCGGCTATGTGCGATGCATTCCGGCACGGAAAAGATATACACGCAGCTACAGCAGCTAAAGTTTATAATGTTGACGAATCTGCCGTCACTAAAGAGCAACGCTATAAAGCGAAAAGCGTAAACTTCGGCATTATATACGGGCAGGGAGCATTTGGCCTGGCCGATAACCTGGGCATCAGCCGCACGGAAGCGAAAGAGATCATAGATAACTATAAAAGAGAATTCGCCGGCATTAACCGGTATATGGATGAGACGATCAATTTTGCCCGTGAGCACGGTTATGTACAAACGCTGATGGGACGGAAGCGCTGGCTGCGCGATATCAATTCTTCCAATTTTACCGTGAGGGGCTTTGCCGAGCGGAATGCCATTAATTCGCCTATACAGGGAAGCGCCGCCGATATGATCAAACTGGCAATGCAAAAAGTGCATGCCGCCATGAAGAAAGAGAAAATGCAAAGCAAAATGATCCTGCAGGTGCACGATGAGCTCATTTTTGATGCGGTGAAAGAAGAAACCGGAGCATTAAAAGCCCTGATCATTGACTGCATGCAAACGGCAATGTCCCTGCCCAACGGCGTACCGGTAGTAGCGGAAGTGGGTGAAGGAGAAAACTGGTTGGAAGCACATTAGTGTACGAACGTAAATTTTGTGTTTTTTAAAATAATAATCTACAAGTTACTATATACGCTTTCAATATTTGGCTCATCACTTCTCGCAGCGCGCACAGCGAAGCAGTGTACGCGACGTATTCTCATTGGAAGCAAGATCCACTATTACCTGTTCACCTCTGTCCTCGCCCTAGCACTGCCAGCTATTCAGGTATCAGATAGGCGGTGTCAGGTAAAGGGCATCAATCTACCGGGCACAGCGCGCCAAAATATTTGTAGCTACAAGAGCATTTTCAACACATTTTTTCTAAGCCGCAGCGCTGCGCAATATTAAATTATCCGGCTTTTTGATCAGGGAGGATCGCCCCCTGTATGAAACCGGTTTTAATATTTCGGTGCCATGCACCTTTTTATTTTTTCTCTATTTCTTCCTACAAATATTATAGCTGCTACGCAGCTTATCTGCCGGTTATCTTCATTGGATTGCAAAGTTTTGCTGCTATACGGCATCGATCACTCCGCAACCCATCTATTTTCTATAATTGATTGCACAAAAGAGTCATCCCGGAAGGGCAATACCGTGCTGCCATAGTACATTTACCAGGCGCAAACTTCAAATTTGTAAGCATGCGAAGCCGGCTAAGCTATCAGAGTCCTGTTGTTGAGTGTACAGTAGTGCAAAAGCTTAATCAGGGCTCCCGAATGTTCGCATATGCATCAAGCTAAGGAGATATTAACATGTGTGGAAAAG
>CAZREP010000132.1:0-14764 GCA_964599035.1 uncultured Terrimonas sp.
ATACATTTAACCCATTTTCCCTGAAATTGGGATCATACGCTTTAGTCCAGGCATCATGTCCGCTTTGCTGAAAAATGGTAATCTTAGCTTTTGGAGAACTCATCACTGCATTTATTGAGTTAACAAGATTTTGAGCGCTAGTTGCAGAAATATAAGGATCTCCTGAATTATTTAAAAACCACATTGGAAGCTTCGAAGCGGTTACATTAGTAATACGTGATGCTGAGCCTTCTGATCCTGAACACACGGGAGCAATCGCTGCCACCATATCCGCCTTACCCTTATCACTTGAAACAAAATTCCAGGATATTTTCCCACCCAAACTCAAGCCTGTAACATAAATACGGGATTCATCCACTCGGTAATGCTGCTTACAATACTCAATCATTGCGCCCGTTGCATCTGTCATACCTGAACTTGCTTTAAACTGGGGCGAGATCACAATGAAAGAAAATGTCTCTCCTCCAACGGTAAAAGATGCAGGAAATGTGCCGGCATTAAGCAGCTTGGGAACAGCGTTTTTCAAAACCAAAGAAAGTTGAGTAGTGCCATTTCCCAATTCCCCCACACCATGCAGGAAAATCAATAAAGGATATTTTTTACTGGGATTGGAGGCATAATCCACAGGCAATGACTCATAAAAGCCGGCCAGGTTACTATGCACATTTGCAGTTACCGCCCTTTGCGTTTTCTGATATTGCGCAAATGAGCTTTGAACATTAAATAAGAAGAAAAGGAAAAAAGAAAACGAGAAAAGAACTCGTGCCGGTACGTTAAGCAGCATACTGCTTTTTTGGTTCTGGTTCATGATTTTTCAGGAAAAAAGGGGTTTAAAATAATGTACGGTTAAAAGGCATTTTACTAAAGAAAATTGATAACGATAACTGGGATCCTATTCATCATAGGTGCAGAACTCTTTCCTGCGTGGAAATTCCGGGTAGATTTTAAGCATAGTAACTGGATTTAGTATGTTAGAAAAAGAGTGATGAAGACAGCAAGTATTATACCAATTAGTTAATAAATACTAAAAGTGGAAAACTTTTGAGCACTAAATAGAAAGAATAAAGACAGAAGGAAATTTTAATTAAGAATATATTATTCCTTCCAATAAAAAATGAACACTTTCTTTTTTGAGATCAATATTCGCTTCATAACCAGTAACATACCTGTACCAAATAAGTATCTATTGGTTCCATATTTCATAGTCCCTCTTTACTTATCAAAAGATAAATTTTATGCCAAAACACAATTAATATCATACTTATATGCATGATAAATAATTACTTAAACCATTATAAAGGGTAAGAAATAGGATAAAAGGGTACACCCTCCTGAACTTACAATAAAAATTTTCTTATTTTTAATGACCGGGGTGTTTCAATATCTTTCTAAATTAATGCGACCGGGTGCCGAACGCCAGCAGTTGCATATTACACTACTCCCCACTCAATATTCTGAAGAAATACCTTTAAATCCTTTATTTCTCAGGCTTTTACAAAAAGCCTATTATTTAAAATAATAAGTAAAGAGAAATAAAAACATGCAGGAAAAAAAGTTCATCCATGTAAAAGCAAAGCCACTGATATCTGTTATTACCCTCAATTGGAACCAAACAGAAATTACATGCCAGTTTTTAGAGTCTACCCGTAAGCTTATGTATAAGCATTATGAAATACTGGTGTGCGATATGGGCTCAGCTACCGACCCTACTGCTCAAATTGCTGCAGGCAATTACCCTAATACACGTATATTGAAAACAGACACTTATAACGGCAATGGGGTAAACTGGGCCATCCAACAGGCAAAAGGAGATTTTATTTTATTGATCAACAATCATACTGTGCTCACCGAGAATGCATTAGGGGATCTTCTGTCGCCGTTCTCAACGGATTCCTTTCTTGGTATTACCTGCCCCAAAATCTGTTCTTTTCATAAAAGAAATGAAATACAATACGCCGGATATAATGCACTGAATATTTTAACAGGGAAAAAAACGATTATCGGGCATAAAAAGGAGGATAAGGGACAATATGATATCCCGGTTTACACACACGGCGCATACAGCGGGGCTATGATGTTCAGGAAAAATGTAATTGAACAGGCAGGTATGCTACCCCGTAACTTTTTCATTTATTTTGACGACGCCGATGTTAGCGCACGTATCCTTAATAAAGGATACAAAATTTTATACCAGCCTAAGGCCATTGTGTATAACAAAAAGCCGCTGCTTCCCTCCGAAAAAAGCGCCATCAATGTATATTATAATACCCGGAACCGCATTGGGTTTATGCGCAACAACAGCAGTTCTTTGCAATTCTCTGTTTTTTTAACCTACTTCCTGCTTTTAGGGATACCGGTCAATACCATCAGGTTTTTACTGAAAGGTCAATTCATTCACCTGCAATCCTTCTTTAAAGGAATATGGTGGAATGTAAAAACGAGGGAAGCGGCTTAAAACCACGGTTATTACAGATCAGTCGGGCCTGCAGAACAAAGTATATACCCTGGCTTTTTCAGAGGTATAGATAATTTTACAAATGCTCCCATACCTGGCCGGCAAAATTTTCCAGTGAGGGATCTCTGGCACCCATGAGCAGCACCACGCAATTATCGGTAAGATGTTCCTTTATTTTCTCAGGAAATGATTCCCGGCGCGCGGTAAAAAAAGCATTTTTTCCCAATGCTCTCAGATCATTTATAAGGTCATTAGCTGAAATATCTTTTATTGCCGTGCCTCCCGAATAAAATATCTCACTCATCCATATTTCATCTTGCGGTCGTAAAACAGCTGCAATTTCTTTTACAAAATCATTACGCAAAAAACGTGTGGGACCATAACCATGTGGCTGAAACCAGGCAATAACCCTGGGGGCGATATGCTGGCAGGCGGCTATAGATGCCGCACATTTGGCAGGATTATGCGCGTAGTCGTCTATCAACCATACCCCGTGCTTATTGCCAATGACCTGGTGGCGCCGGTAAATACCCTCATACCGGTTCAACGCAGCCGCACAGGTTGGCAGATCAATGCCCAGCAACCCGGCTACTGCCACCGCCGCCAACGCGTTTTCCATATTATGCTTTCCTACGGTATGCAATGAAAATGGCGTTCCATTGATCAAAAAACCAATATTTAGCCCCTCCTGCCTGAAGCCTGTGGCAACATATCCTGCACCGGAACGGGCATCTGTTGAAAAATCTGTATGAATATCCTTTGAAAGTTTTGCGGCAAGCGGGTGTGACCGGTTTACAATAAAGGCTCCCCGGGTATTTCTTTTGAAGAGATCAAAAATATCCATCAACGCATCTATTTCCTGATGATCCTTGTCAATATTCAGCAACACCCCTATTTCGGGCTCATACTGTACAATGGAGCCATCGCTTTCATCCGCTTCAATCACCAGCCATTCGCCCTTACCGGTTTCCGCATTTCCTATTTTCCCTTCACGGATAAGACTTACCAGCCCCGCCCCGCTTATGATCCCGGGCTGCAAGCCGGCATAACTCAGGATATCAAACAACATAGCACTGGTGGTGCTTTTTCCTGAAGTACCCCCGATGGCAATGGTCTTCCTGCTTACTGCAATATGCGCAAGCAATTCAGAGCGCCTGATAACCGAGATACCCATTTGTTTGGCTTTTTGTACCTCCCCTACGCTGTCTTCCACTGCTGCCGATACTACAACGAGATCCGTATCTTCCGTAAGGCCGTCCCCATCCTGCTTAAAGCAGCTTATCCCTGCCGATTCCAGCTTTGCCTGCACATCGCCCGCCACGCCGGAAGAAAAATACCGGTCAGATCCTGCAACCTGCTTTCCCATCCCCGCAAGATATTGCGCCAGTGCGCTCATTCCCGTACCCGCAACACCTATGAAAAATATCCTGTTCAATGCTCTGATATCAATCTTCATTTCGCATACATTTCATTACAAATAAAAGCAATATTCCACTTACAAGTTCCGGGATATAAAATAAACACCCCGCCACGTAACAGGTACACTATTTTACATTACATTTAAATCTTTTATTTGAAATTCAATTTTCACCTTAACAGGAATGGTTAAACGTATTCTCTCTCATCTTACTTTCTGGGTGCTGCTTGCTATTATTATCGCCGTAATACTGGGCTATTTTTTCCCGGCAACAGCCATAAAAGCAGAATGGATGGGCACAGGGTTTATCTGGCTGATCAAACTTTTTATTGGTCCTATTATCTTTCTCACCATTGTGCTCGGAATTACAGGAATGGGCAACCTGAAAAGGGTGGGAAAGATCGGGCTTAAAGCCGTACTCTACTTTGAGGTCGTTACTACCATAGCGCTTATTATCGGGATCGTATTTGCCAATCTGGTGCAACCGGGCAGGATTGATAAAACGGGCCTTCCCATACAAGATGCCTCTGCTTACGAAAGGGGGAATGCCGACTTTAGCTGGCTTCATTTTTTGAAGGAGAATTTTACGCTGCAGGTACTTATAGCAGCCATTATATGCGGGATCCTACTGAGCATGAGCAAATACCAGTACAGGATAATGCCGCTGTTGGGTAAAATGACCAACATTGTATTTAAAGCGCTGAAATATGTAATGTACCTCGCGCCCTTGGGCGCCTTCGGTGGCATGGCCTATACAGTAGGAAAATTCGGCATCAAAACACTAATCCCTTTAGGAAAGCTGATGCTCACGATGTACGGCACCATGGCTGTATTTATTTTTATTGTATTAGGGCTTATTATGCGCTATTATAAGCTAAGCATCTGGAAATTCCTGCGTACTATACAGGAAGAACTCCTGATCGTTCTTGGCACCTCTTCTTCTGAAACAGCATTGCCTTCCCTGATGGTCAAGCTGGAAAAGATGGGATGCAGCAAACCGGTGGTAGGACTGGTGGTACCCACAGGCTATTCTTTTAACTTAGACGGCACATCTATTTATCTTTCCATGGCAGTCATTTTCCTGGCACAGTTATATAACGTACACCTGACAGGCATTGAGATGGTCTCCATCGTAGGTATTCTTATGGTCACCTCCAAAGGTGCGGCCGGCGTAACCGGCAGTGGGTTCATCATACTGGCATCCACGCTTACTGCGCTCCACAGGATACCGCTGGAGGGGCTGGCTTTTTTGCTTGCTGTCGACAAATTCATGAGTGAAGCGCGGGCAATTACCAATATTATCGGTAACGGAGTGGCCACATTGGTAATATCAAAAAGCGAAAATGAATTTATAGCGCCTCCCCCAGCTATTACCCAATAATAAAATGGCTATAGTTCTGCCAATATGATGTCCGGCATATACCACAGCTATCGTGCGCCGAATACCTGTGTCCAGTAATTACCGGCACGCCCAACACCTATTTCCTTAAAGTTCTTATTCATGATGTTTTTACAATGTCCTTCACTGTTCAGCCAGCTTTTCATAACAATTTGTTCGGTAGTTTGCCCCATTGCGATATTTTCACCATAAGTACGCCAGTTATACCCGGCAGCTTTTATTCTTTCACCCGGTGACCTGTTATCCCTGCCTGTATGTGAAAAATAACCGTTCGTCTTCATATCGTTACTGTGATCATAAGCGGCTTTGGCCAGCAGCCCGTTCCATACAAGCGCAGGCACAGCAGGCATAATGGTAGTACCGCAGGTGCAGCCTTTACCACGCACCTCGTTCACCAAACCAAGCATAACCGAGGTGTTTACATTATAAGTCATATCAGGCTTTTGCCCGCCTGTGGAATCTCCTTCACCAGCCAGCCTGTTATCTTTAGTACAGGAAAAGAACATACACACGAATGCTGTGCTCCAAAGAAAGATGGATATTGTCTTCACGGATTAAAATTTTCTTTCTAACGCAAATAAATCACTGCATATATTAACAGATGATATTTATTTTATACTACCGCATCGTTTGCCGACCCTTTTTTTAACGGTTATGGCATTGTTGTTGAGCATATCTTTGTAATATGAAGCTTGTTCGTTAAAAGCATTGCCTATGCGCTACAGTATAATTTTTATATTGCTTATCGGTTGTCTGCAAAGCCGGGCTCAGCTAAAAAACTTTATCATTTCCGTGAAAGGGGATACGCTGAACCGGGTCGATCTGAACAATAAGAAGCAGGGACCCTGGGTAATTCACGTAGATGCATTGCGCGGGGAACAGGGCTATGAAGAAGAGGGCTATTTCGCTGATAACAAAAAAGAGGGAACCTGGAGAAGGTATAATCTCGTGGGAGATCTGACCGCCATTGAAAATTACAAGTGGGGAGAAAAAGACGGTAAACAGCAATATTATACCAAAATGGGAGATCTTCTCCGTGAAGAAAACTGGAGAGCTACCAACCCCGAAAACCCATATGATACAGTAGATGTACCCGACCCGGTTATTCCAGACAAGTGGGAAAAAAAGATCATAAAGCTGGAGGTAGCCACGGTAGCGCACGGTACCTGGAAATTTTACGATCCCACAACCGGCTTCATTACCAAGCAGGAGAACTATTTTTTCGGGCAGAAAGAAAAAGCCCCCGGCGATGCGACTGCCGCAACGGCCGAAGGTAGCAAGACAGCCGAAAAACCCAAGGCCGTCCTTGATTGGGAAAAACAGCAGTCCGGTAAGAAAAAGGTAAAAGTGAGGGATGGACGTACAGGATACTAACGCGTTGGTATTATTTATACTTTTGCCATAATTTATTCATTTTTAGATGCGTACTATTCTTTGGGCTTTTGCTGCTATAGTAGTTATTTCCGTTACTGCCTGCGCGGCAAATAAAGGATATGAAAAACCGGGTGATCCACTGGAAGCAGGACGGGAATTTATCCGTCTTGCACTTGACGGTGACATGCGCAAGGCTAAAGCCTTTATCTTTCCCGACGCAGTCAATGAAAGGCTGTTTGAACGTATTGAAAAAAAGTACGCTGCTGAAAGCCGGGAAGAAAAAGACAGTTATAAAGAGGCCAGCATTATCATCAATAAATTCAATTCATTGAATGATTCCACTGCCATCATCAATTACTCCAATTCCTTCAAAAAAGAGAACAGTGAGATCAAGCTGATAAAAGTGAAAGGCGAATGGTGGGTTGATTTTAAATATACATTCACAGGAGACCCTGCGGAAGAATGACCACGCCACACTATAATACACAATAAAAATACCATTTTCCCTGTTTGGTTTTATTGGTATCTTCCCCTCAAAATCACAGACCGTTATGCATACAGTACTTCATCCATGGCACGGTGTAGCTCCGGGCGAAAATGCACCCCGTATTGTAAACGCCGTCATAGAAATCCCCCAGGGCTCCAGGCAGAAATACGAAATAGACAAAGCAAGTGGCTTACTTAAGCTGGACAGGGTCATTTATTCGTCTTTTTACTACCCTGTTAATTACGGTTTTATTCCACAAACTTACGGTGATGATAAAGACCCTTTAGACATCCTGGTCATTTCCAGCCTCAGCATACAGCCCCTGTGCCTGGTTCAGTCCAAGGTGATCGGAGTAATGCAGATGATAGACGGAGGCGATGCCGACGATAAGATCATCGCCGTTGCCAATAACGATCCGGGGGTAAATTACATTAACAACATAGAGGAAATGCCCAAACACTTCTTCAGCGAACTGCGGCAGTTTTTCGAGGAATATAAAAAGCTGGAAAATAAAACAGTGAGCGTCAATGAATTCCAGGATAAGGCAACAGCGCTTAAAATCATAGAAGAGGCAATACTTTTTTATAAAGAAAATTTTACGGAACGGCAATAGGGCAACATACTACCGGACAGCAATTGTTAATTTCCGCATATTGGGTGTATAGCATATGGAATTCACCCCAAACCGCATCTTACACTGTATAAAATCATCCTGCAGTTGTGCCAACTTCAGCGTTCAACGATATAACAGATGCAGCACTATTGGAGCATTATTATGCAGATGGCAATAACGAATGGCTGGGCATACTCCTGCAACGGTATACTTTGCTGTTGTATGGCGTATGCATGAAGTATTTAAAACAGGAAGAAGAAGCCAAAGACGCAGTGCAGCAGATCTTTTTAAAGGCTATTTCGGAACTGCAGAAATACCCCGTTACCTATTTTAAGAGCTGGCTGTATATGGTAGCCAGGAACTATTGCCTTATGCAACTGAGAGATAAAGGTAAAGATACCCTCCCCGTTACGGAAAAGATGGTAGCATCTGAACAGGAAGAGAACAATAACATCCTTTACCACCGGCAAAAAGATGCTACTTTCTTCGCATTGAAGGAAGCACTTGAAACACTTAACGATGCGCAAAAGCAATGTATCACCCTTTTTTATCTTCAAAAAAAAACTTACAATGAGATATCTGCCTTAACAAGATATACACCCATGCAGATCAAAAGCTATATACAGAATGGAAAACGTAATTTGAAGATCATTATGGAGAAAAAAATGAAGGAAAATAAGGTATGACAATAAGTAATTATCAGACATATGAACCATGATCTATTAAACATATTATCCCATCCGGAAGGAGCAGATCAGCAGAAGCTGCTGGACTACCTGCAAAACAGGCTGTCGGCGGAAGAACGGCATGAAATAGAAAAGCTGCTCATTGATTCCGATTTTGATGGCGAGGCCGCCGAAGGGCTTGAACAGGTGAAAGATAAAAGCAGGCTGCCGGTGATCATGGATGAACTGAACAAAAGCCTTGTGAACAAACTCTCCCGCCGCAGGAAAAAGCTGCTAAAAAAGAAACCGCCTGAGCTGATGATCCCGGTTATCGCTACCATCATTATTTTACTGCTGGTAATGATGTTCTATTTTCTTCTCCGGGGGCACCTGTAAACGTTGCCCGCCACATCCGTCATTCACACTCTGTCATTAAAGGCAATCAATCGTATGCTACATGCAACGATAGCCAGCCGGGTTGCTTTATTCCCGGCATGTATTCATTCCCACATTCCCATATTTTCACATTCTGAATAGCCTACATAAATTATGAACAGGATAACCAAAATGCTTATATTTATTTAACAATTCATTCAGGATCACAACACAACATCTATGATACCCAAGCTTCCGTTCCGCTTGCCTGAAAAAACAAATGCGGCACCCAAACATATTGTCCACTCCGCTCAAAAACGCAGCTATCCCTTTTACATTAAAGCGCCTATGGTGTTGCTGGGCTTATACCTTCTGTTCAACATCCTGCTGCTATTGAGAGACATTCTGGTACCTGTTTGCTATGCAGCATTGCTATCCATCCTGCTCAACCCTTTCATTAATAAATTAAACCAACGTAAAATACCAAGGGTGCTGTCCATCTCCATCGCCATTGTTTTGGCGTCCATTGTTTTTGGGGGGATTGTGGCTTTCCTGTCGGGACAGTTGGCCAGCTTCTCTGAGCTGGCTCCCCAACTGGTGCAGCGTGGCAGTGAAATACTGGCAGATATGCAGTCCTGGATCAGCCATACCTTTAATATATCGCTCAAAAAGCAGTCTGGTATGCTGTCCGAAGCCCTTGAGAGCAGCAAGGCTTATATTGGAACAACGATCTCCACCGTGGCAGATATACTAAGTATGTTTGTATTACTGCCCATTTATGTGTTCCTGATACTTTATTACAAACCCATGTTCATTAATTTCTTTTATGAAGTTTTCGGCTACAGACACGGTCGCGAAGTAAGCGAAGTGTTAACCGAAACCAAATCTGCCATACAAAGCTATATACTAGGATTACTTATTGAAACGGTGCTGGTAGCTGTATTAAACTCCGTTGCCCTGCTGATAATAGGCGTAAAATATGCTATATTACTTGGGGTAATAGGAGCCATATTAAACCTGATCCCCTATATAGGCGGGATTATAGCCATCGCCCTACCGGTAGCTATTTCACTGGTAACAGGAGATTCCACAGGCTATACAACGCCGCTGATCATTATTGCAGCTTATACCGTAATACAGTTCATTGATAACAATATCATTGTTCCGCAGGTGGTTTCCTCCAAAGTGGAGGTAAATGCTTTCATCTCCATCATCATAGTGTTCCTCGGAGGCGCCTTATGGGGCATATCCGGCATGTTCTTATCTATCCCATTTGTAGCCATCTTAAAAATAATTTTCGATCGCATTGAAGATCTGAAGCCCTGGGGCATGTTATTAGGCACCACCATGAACCAGGATTTTTCCCTGCAGGATATTGGTACCGGGCAGGCAGAAGAAAAAAGTGTATTAAATATGGATACTGATGAAAAAGAGAAATAGTATGATCGCGAACCAGACAGGAAAACCATTCCATGCTGTTTCGTGCATAGCCTGTATGTCGGATGACAAGTTTGTTTAGTTTGACACCAGAGGGTATTTACTGCCCTGCCGGAAAATTTTACATGGATCCATGGCTCCCTGTAGACAACGCCGTGATCACCCACGGACATGCCGATCATGCCCGGCCGGGGATGGGGAGATACCTGTGCCATCACCATAGTGTTCCCATATTAAAGCTGCGGATTGGCAACGATATTAATGTGCAGGGAGTGGAGTATGACGAACCGGTTAATATACATGGCGTAAAGCTGAGCCTCCACCCTGCCGGTCATATTGTAGGCTCAGCACAGGTAAGAATAGAATATGAAGGGAAAGTGCTGGTTTATTCCGGTGATTACAAAACCCAGAACGACGGGTTATCTGCGCCTTTTGAGCCGGTGAAATGCCACGAGCTCATTACAGAAAGCACTTTTGCCTTACCAGTATATAACTGGCTTCCTGTAGAAGAAATGGAACAAAAAATGCAGCAATGGGTGCTCGGTAATAAAAAACAGGGAATGACTTCTGTTTTAGTAGGTTATTCTTTAGGGAAAGCACAACGCATCATGAAGGCATTGCAGGGTATCGGTAAAATATACGTACCTAGTTCCATCGGAAGGATCAATGGAGCCATGGCTTCCGTTGGCATTGAATTGCCGGACTATGAAATACTGGATTTCACCGGGCATATGAAGCAGATTAAGGGAGAAATTATAGTGGTCCCTCCTGCACTTACAGACAGCAATATGATCCGCCGGATACCCGACAGGCTGGTGGCTTATTGCTCTGGATGGATGCAGGTACGGGGCGCCAGGAGATGGCGTGCGGCTGATGCCGGCTTTGCCATATCCGACCATGCCGACTGGGAAGGATTAATAGAAGTTATTAAAAATTCAGGAGCGGAACAAGTATATATAACGCATGGGCAGGTGGACGTATTTAGCAAGTACCTCAATGAAACCGGCATCAATGCTGCGCCTTTACAAACAAGATTCGGCAATGAAGAGGAAGAGGACGCACCTCATATCACTACAACGGAATGAACCATTTTACACAACTGATATCCCGTTTGGACAGCACCAATAAGCTGAACGCAAAAATAGATGCCATGGTGCAGTTTTTCCAAAAAGCGGACAACGCGGATAAACTGTGGTTCCTGGCATTATTCACAGGAAAAAGAGGCAGGCGGCTGATCTCTGCAAGGCTCATGAAAGAATGGACCTTAGAACATACGGGGTTGCCCGAATGGTTGTTTGTGGAGTGCTACAGCTCAGTGGGAGATCTGGGGGAAACTATAGCGCTGGTGCTGCCTCCGCATTCGCATCAGATAACCCTTTCTCTAAGCGAGTGGATGCAGCAGATCAACGCTCTAAAGGATGCGGATGACGCTGCCCAAAAAAACTTTGTGCTGAAAGCATGGGACGGGCTGGATTATACCGAGCGCTTTATTTTCAACAAGCTTATCGGGGGAAGCTTTCGTATGGGTGTTTCGGCGAAGATGCTGGTAAATGCCATTGCCAAATATTCGGGTATTGATGCCAGTACCATCACGCACAGCATCATGGGCAACTGGTCGGTCGACACTACAGATTTTGAAACATTGATCAGGGGCCATCATACCAATACGAACGCCTCGAGGCCCTACCCTTTTTGCCTGGCTTATCCTATAGAAAAAACCGTGGAAGCGCTGGGCGAAAGAAAAGACTGGCAGGCAGAATACAAATGGGATGGTATCCGCGGACAGTTCATCCGCAGGAACGGGGATGTTTTTATCTGGTCGCGGGGAGAAGAGCTGGTATCGCCACAGTTCCCGGAAGTAATAACTGCTCTTGAAAAAATGCAGGGCAACTTTGTGCTGGATGGTGAGATCTTACCGGTAAAAGATGGCATAGTGCTTAATTTCAGTGAGCTGCAGAAACGGCTGAACCGGAAAAATATCAGCAAAAAGATGCTGGAAGAAATTCCTGTTAGGGTTTTTGTGTATGATATTTTCGAGAAAGAAGGAACGGATGTGAGGGATTTGCCCTTAGCAGAACGCAGGGCATTACTGGAAGCAACCATCCATGAAAATGAGCATTCCATTTTCTCCCTGTCGCCTGTTATTGAAACTGCCGATTGGGAGGGCTTGTATAAAATAAGGGCACAGGCAAGGCAGATCAATGCGGAAGGGTTAATGCTGAAGCATAAAAGCTCACCGTATCATTCAGGAAGGAAAAAGGGCGACTGGTGGAAATGGAAAATTGAGCCTTATGCAATAGATGCCGTTCTGGTTTATGCGCAAAGAGGCGCGGGGCGGCGAAGCGGACATTATACAGATTATACTTTTGCCGTAAGAGACGGCGATAGCTTAGTGACCATTGCCAAAGCGTATTCGGGATTGACGGATAAAGAGATTGCCGAGGTAAGCAGGTTCATTAATAAGAATGCGATCGAAAAGTTCGGGCCGGTGCGAACCGTAAAACCCGAGCTGGTATTTGAAATTACCTTTGAAGGGATTGGCTTCAGCAACAGGCACAAAAGCGGCGTGGCATTACGCTTTCCCAGGATCCTCAGATGGCGGAAAGACAAAACCGTGGCAGAGATTGACACCCTGGTTAATGTAAAAAAGCTTATACATTAAACTATATTGTTTTACGCGGCGCTCGCAAACCTGCCGGCAGGCAGGCAGGGGAGCAACGCTCGCAGCGGAGCAGGCGCAACGAAAAACCACTCCCACCGCGGCCTGACGCTCTTTTATCGCGTACCGACCGCCACATTCTCACATTTTCACATTTCCACATTTCCACATTTTCAAATCAATTCCTCACCGGCTTTCCTCCCTTTAACACACTCTGTATCCGCTCCAGGGTTTTCTTTTCACCGCAAAGACTCAGGAAGGCCTCCCTTTCCAGGTCGAGCAGATATTGCTCACTCACCAGAGAGGGTTCGCTCAGATCGCCACCGCACATCACATACGCCAGTTTTTTTGCCACCACCACATCATGATCTGTTGCATAGTTAGCTCTCCACATACCGTTAATACCTGCGTATAAGGCGCCGAGCACCGAACGTCCGGCAACCCTTATATCCGTTCGCTGCACGGGTGTAACATACCCGTTATCATACAGCTCAATAACGCTGTTTTTAGCGGCTGCGATCCGCCTGTCGGGGTTAATGATCACCTCATCGCACCCTTTTCGTAAGATACCCAGGTCGAAAGCTTCGAAGGCACTGGTAGATACCTTGGCAGTAGCTATTGTTAAAAAACGGTTCTTCAGGGTAATGGTATCAGGTTCATCTTCATGCATTTCATCAGCGGCGCGAAGCACAAATTCTTTTGTACCTCCTCCACCGGGAATCAGTCCTACGCCCAGTTCCACCAGACCAATATAGCTTTCCGCGGCGGGCAACACTTTATCGCTGTGCAGGCTCAGCTCGCAGGCGCCGCCCAGGGTGAGGCCATGGGGTGCCACCACTACCGGCACACTCGAATACCGCGCACGCATCATGGTATTCTGGAACGCGCGTACTGCCATATCCAGTTCATCATACTCCTGCTCCACGGCAAACATAAAGATCATGCCTACATTAGCACCTGCCGAAAAGTTCTGGCTGTCGTTCGCTATTACCACACCTTTGTACTTTTCTTCCGCCAGCACGATCGCCTTTTGGATCCCTTCCAGCACTTCTCCGCCGATGGTTCCCATCTTGGTATTCCATTCCAGCCCCAGCACATCATCGCCCAAATGATAAACATTCGCAGCGCTGTTTTTCCAAACTGTTTGGCCGGCAAAATTCTTCATCACCAGGAAAGCATTTTCAGTTCCTGCCGCAACAGTTGAAACATAGCTGCCGCTGGCCGGCGAATAACATAACCTGGTTCCGTTTTCAACTTTATAAAAAGAAATGTTCCCTTTCGCGATCATCTCGTTAACCCATGGTGCAACGGTATAGCCCGTGTCCTTCATTGCCCTGAGCGTTTTTTCCACCCCAAGCACGTCCCAGGTCTCGAAAGCACCGATCTCCCACCCAAAGCCAGCCTTCATGGCATCATCAATACGGTACACTTCATCCGATATTTCAGGTATCCGGTGCGAGATATAGGAGAATAAGCCGTAATGAAATGCCCTGTAGAATTCCCCGGCTTTATCCTTACCGGCTATCAGCGCTTTGATCCGCAACTTAAGGTCATCTATCGCTTTCGCGGTTTCTATGGTCGCAAACCTGGGCTTTTGTCGGGGTCCGTATTCAAGGGTTGAAAGATCAAGCACCAGGATCTCTGAACCACCGGTTTTCGATTTTATCTTTTTAAAAAATCCCTGTCCCGTTTTATCACCCAGCCATTTATTTTCTACGAGCCGCTCCACCCACAAAGGAATGATAAAAGTATCCCTTGCTTCGTCTTCCGGGCAATTTTCATACACTCCTTTGGCCACTTTTACCAGGGTATCAATACCCACCACATCGGCAGTGCGGAAAGTAGCCGATTTGGGGCGCCCGAAAACCGGCCCGGTAAGCGCC
>CAZREP010000133.1:0-14723 GCA_964599035.1 uncultured Terrimonas sp.
CACTGGTGGCATTGCCACCAGTGTCAGGCTCAGGTTAAACCCCTTAATGATGTCAGGGATCAGTGGGCCGGTAATATTGGTCAGGAAAGAGATCACAAAAAAAGTGAGCATGATCAGTCCCACCGTGTAATTGCTGCGGTTCATTTCAGGTATTTAAGGCTGGTAAAAAAATTAATTTGCAACTTACCGAGAAATCACAAGGTTAACAAACCATTTTTACCCTGGTCCTTTGCTTATAACAAGCCCTACTCCCTATTAATACCTGGTGCTAACCTGTCCCGGATATTTTTAATTGGAACGATGTTTGTTTTAGTTGCAGGCAGGCATTCAGCCTTATTCATTTTACTTAAACATTACAATAATGAAAAAATATCTTTTCCTGCTCTGTATAACAGCATTTATGGCCTGCAACAATTCCAATAGTGATGCTGCAGATGAAAAATTAAACGAAGGTGTTCAAAATATTAAGGAAGGAATGGAAATGAAAACGGACACCGCCGGAGCCTACCTCAACGAACAAAAAGAAAAAGCGGCAGCGGCGATCAATGAACGGAAAATAGAAATAGACGAGAAAATAGAAGCACTGAAAAAAGACGGTTCGAAGGAAAGTGAGGAAGTGCGGAAAAAACTGGAGGAAACCCGTTCCGGCCTTGATAAGAAATTGGAGGAGATCAAAAACAGTACGGCTGAAACCTGGGAAGCAACAAAACAGGATGTGGATAAAGCGCTTGACAAGGCCGTTAAGGAATGGCAGGAGTTCAAAAGCAACTTTAAGGAGCTGTTTAAATAATAACAGCCCACCTTTAAGAGGCTGAACATTCCTTTTTAGACAGCCTCTTTTTCATTTATCTACGCTTTTGGCCCGGGATCATTTTCCTGATTTGTTTCTTCCCGCTCCACGGTAATGGAACATTCGCCGATCAATGCCGCCAATGCCCCAATAGCAGCAAACACGGGGGCAAGCAGGGCGCCTACCACACCTATTGTGAGCGGAAAAGTAACCAGTTCCTTTCCCGATTTATCGGAAATGGTGATCTTCCTGATATTTCCCTCGGCTATCAGTTCCTTTATTTTCTTCAGCAGGTTCTCACCGTGCAGGATGAAAGTTTCTTTTGTTGTCATATAAAGCGTGCTCTAAGATGATACAAAGGTACAAACTCCGGGAAAATCTATACATCGAATATAGCTGGTATGACTGCCCGGCCGAACCAGGCAATTATACCCGGTTACAAGGATAGCTTTTAAAAAAATTTTGGGGAGAAGGCAAAAATCCTATCTTTGCCGTCCTGAAAAATCAAGGGTAGAAATACCTGATTTGGAAGGATCGGTAGTTCTCCCGAACGTTCGGGAGGTTAGAATGCCGCCCGGGAACGGTCCCAACCATAGGTCGGGACGGGTTCGATTCCCAAATACTCAAAGTTCTTTTTATTATTATATCTATTGATATAAGTTGGATCGGTAGTTCAGTTGGTTAGAATGCCGCCCTGTCACGGCGGAGGTCGCGGGTTCGAGTCCCGTCCGGTCCGCAAAAGCCTTGCAGAATGCGAGGCTTTTTGATTTATGGCTAACTATGTTTACATCATTCAATCCTTGGCAGACAGCAGCTTTTACAAAGGGTATTCTGAAAATCCCTTACAGAGAATTGCACAGCATTGTATGTGAAACTATCAGGGGGAGGAAAGAAATTTAAAGCCCGCAACCACGTCAAACAACTCGGTGTCTATTGCATCCTGCCGGAGCTGGTGATAGTCTGTTTTCAGCTTCTCATTGATCTCCTCAATATTATTTTCTGCCCGTATCATAGCGTTCAATCTGCTGGTATTTTCACTGCTCAAAGAAAAAGCACAGGCCCTGTAAAAAGAGGTAAACAGGTATTCGCGAAAAAGCGTGGAAAATACCTCCGCATGATCTCCGATGATTTGCGGAAAATGATTCGAAGGCCATTGTAATGATATGGCACGCGTACGCCATTCCTTTCCAATGGGCAGTACCTGCCTGCGCACCGGTGTATAGCCTTCAAATTTACCCGGCCTGTTAAAGAATGCATATATCCGGGCAATATGCTCTTTGTCTTTCAATGCATCGAATGCCGACAATACATTTCCTACGAAAGCTGTGATGTTTTCGACCGAATGTGGTACTGCAAAAGTTGCGTCAACCGGTATACCCAGATCCTTCAAAATAAAGCTGACACGATCGCCTATTGCCCAAAGCCGGCAATGCTTTATTTCTGCCGGCCGGCTCTTTTTAAAGAATTCAACGATCGTATTATTGAATGGCCCCACCAGTCCCTGGTCGGAGCCGAAAACCAAAAAAACTGCACCCGTCCCTTCCTCCCGGCCGGAGGCATATTGAGTGGCGCCTGCAGCAGGATGGTGGCGGAGATAAGCATGCATCCCAAGCAGTAATGCGCGGTAAAACTCGTCAAGCGCTTTGGTTGCCCGCTGGTATTCGCTTATTTTAGATGACGCAATAGCTTTCATCATTTTTACCACCGATCCCAGGTCACCTGCCTGCTTGATCTTGCGCTGTATTTTTTCAGGTGAAACTTCCATATCCTAACTTTTATAAGCTATATGTGAAATGTCAGTTATGTTTGTGCAGGAGAAATTTATCCAACAGGGGACGCACCTGCTCCAGGAGCGCCTGTTCATCTTCATCACTAAGGTCCCCTTGCTCAAATACCCGTGCAGCAAGTTCCCGGGGTACACGCTCTGCCGCAGCATATAATTGCTCCTGGGCTTTCTGCATATTTTCTTCGGGGATTTCATCCATCAGATGATTTTTCAGCGCCAGCAATACCAATACCTGTGCACCTGCCGATAAAGGATGGAGCTCAGATTGGATAAGACTCAAACGAATCCGCCTGCCATGTTCCATCCGCTTCCTGGTATCCTCATCAAGGCGCGCTCCAAAGCGTGCAAAAGATTCCAGCTCTTCAAATTGCGCATAGGTGAGCTTCAAAGTTCCTGCCAGCTTGCGGAATACTTTCCACTGCGCTTTACCACCAACCCTGGAAACCGACCTGCCCACATCCACTGCCGGCAGGATGCCCAATCCGAATAATTTTGGAGATAAATATAATTGCCCGTCGGTGATGGATATGAGGTTGGTGGGAATATAGGCCGACATGTTCTGCGCTTCCGTTTCCACAATAGGCAGTGCCGTTAAGGAGCCACCGCCCCGTTCATCGTTAAGATGCGTAGCACGTTCCAGTAAGCGGGAATGCAGGTAAAAAATATCTCCGGGAAAAGCTTCCCTGCCGGGCGGGCGCTGCAATAGCAATGACATTTCCCGGTAGGCACGTGCATGTTTGGTGAGATCATCATACACGATCAGCACATCTCTTCCTCTTTCCATAAAGTATTCTGCAATGCTTGTTGCGGCGTAGGGTGCAATATACTGCAAACCAGCCGGGTCGTCTCCGTCGGTAACCACCACCACTGTATAGTCCATGGCCCCATATTCTTCCAGCCGCGCGATCGTTTGTGCCACAGCGGCGGCTCTTTGACCAATAGCGCAATACACGCATATCACGTCTTTGCCCCGCTGGTTCAGGATGGTGTCAACACCGATCGCTGTTTTGCCCGTCTGGCGGTCGCCCAGGATCAGCTCGCGCTGACCGCGTCCGATAGGTATCATGGCGTCCACTACTTTTATTCCGGTTTGCAGCGGCTTATTGACAGGTGCACGATCCATTATTGCCGGTGCAGGACGTTCAACAGGCAAACGTTCGGTGTAGTCAATCCCGGCTTTTCCATCCACCGGTCTTCCAATCGGATTAACAACGCGTCCCAGCAATGCTTCTCCTGCCGGCACATCAAGTGTTCTACCGGTTCGTTGTACATCGTCACCTGCTTTCAGCAGGGCATCGTCACCAAGCAGCACTACGCCAATTTCATCCTCTTTCAGATCCATGGCAATACCATATACATCAGAGGGAAATCGCAGCAACTCCTGGTATCCCGCACCCGGAAGCCCTGATACCCTTACGATACCCGAATGGATGCTTTTCACTTGCCCGGTTTCACGCGGAGCAAGAGAAGCAGACAGGGTATTCATGTTTTTCCGAAAGGTCTCAAACACCCGGTCCACATTATCCTGAAGGTTGGTTCCCTTTACCATAAAAGCAATTTCAGGAAGCTGCGCTACACCCCCTCCTGGCTTATTTTTTGATGAATAGACTGATGATAACCTGCAAAATTCCAGTCGAGTGTATAGTCGTTGATCTGCAGCTCTATTCCGCAAACAAGGTCGGCCCTGATCCGGAATGCCGGTTGAGCATCTTTCAATCCGGCACGCTTGTTTAACACTTCGGCTATACGCTGTTTGTACTCCGGCTGAAGCTCAAAAGCGGTACTCACTACAACCCGGTTAACATCTTTTTCATCGTGGTGCATATAAGATTGCCAGGCTTCCTTTTCCGACATTTCCAGTTGCCGGAGAAACGATTCCACAAGATATTCCTCAAGATCTTTCGAAGCCAGGTCAGAAAATGCCTTCCGGGTAATGGCCAGCACTTCCTCCCGGGCCTTGCGGGTTATCTGTTTTTCGATCGTCTGCTGCTGGTCGTTGAAGGATTGCATCAGCCGCTGGCGGAGCGCTTCCGTTTCCTGCTTCACTTCTTCCATCCGTTGCTCCCGCTCTACGCGGATTTCTTCCCGTGCCGCAGCGATCAGTGTGTTGCGCTCGTTTTCAAGGCTTTCAATTCTCAGCTCATATTCACCTTTTATTTTTTCTGCTTCCATGCGCAGGTTCCCGGCTGCCTGCACCTCGGCGGCAATTTTGTTTTTCCGGGTTTCAATAGCATTAAGTACAGGCTTGTACAAAAAGCGTCTCAGCAGCAGTACCAGGATCAAAAAGTTGATGATCTGTGCAATAACAGTAAACCAGTCGATCAGCATAACAACATCTGAATTTAGCCGCTTATAAAATGATTCCAGAACGGATTGGCAAAAATCAGGATCATCGAAATAACAAAACAATAAATGCCTGATGATTCTATCATGGCCAGCCCTACGAACAAGGTCCTCGAAATGGTGGACGAAGCATCGGGCTGCTGCGCAATGGAATTAAGCGCTGCGGCAACTGCCCTTCCCTCTCCCAGCGACGGTGCTATTACACCAATGGCGGTGGTAAGGCCGGAAATAACGATCGAGGCAATTGCGATTAATGATAATGGGTCCATACTCGTTAATTATTTAAAAGGTTAAAAATGCTAATTATTGCTACTATTTGTTCCTGCCGCAGCGATATACACGGCAGCAAGAACCGCGAATATATATGCCTGTATCGCTCCTGTAAGAATGCCGAAAAGGTTCATAACAACAGGAAAGAAAAACGGCGTCAGCGTCAGCAGGATGCTGACGATCATTTCACCGCTCATGATATTTCCGAATAAACGGAAGGAGAGCGACAGTGTCCTGGATATTTCACCGATAATATTGAAAGGTATCATCACCGGGTTCGGCTTCGCATAGCTTTTCAGGTATTTCTTAAATCCCATGTGCGCAATATTATACACCGGTACGGCAAGAAACACGCAGATAGCCAGCGCCGCTGTTGTAGACAGCGAACCGGTAGGCGGCCGGTAACCCGGGAAAATGACAGACAGATTCGAGACCAGTATAAATAGAAACAGTGTGCCGAGCAGGCTGATATAATAGGTTGGCCTTTTCAATCCCAGCTCTTCTATCTGCCCGCTGATCATCAATACGATCATCTCCAGCATTCCCTGTTTTCCGGTCACAGGCGCACCAGGTTTAATATGGCGCGTGATGAGCCACGACACCAGCACCAGTGCAGCCATGACCAGCCAGGTCATAAGAATAGTGGCATTCAATGTAAAAAACCCATAGCGCCAGTAAACAATTTGATCAGGGGTAATGTTCATCGCTTAAAAAATTCATTGCTTTGTAATGGCGGTAAGCGTTCGCTGCTTTTCCCTGGTGGCATAGGTAACAATTGCCCTGGCAATGAGCAGACCCACCGCACAGATAACAATTTTTTGCCACTGGCCCGCACCCGCAAAATAAAAGATTATCACCACCATGGCGCTGCGCAGCAGGAAACTCACTGCAAACAACAGCTGTGGACGCTTCATGCTCATTCCTTTTTTAACCGTCACCCAAAGCCCACCATAAAATAAAAAACCGCTTGTCAGGCCTGCTGCAAGTGAGATCAGTATTATCCAGCCATTC
Organism: uncultured Terrimonas sp.; assembly: GCA_964599035.1. Classification (GTDB taxonomy): domain Bacteria; phylum Bacteroidota; class Bacteroidia; order Chitinophagales; family Chitinophagaceae; genus Agriterribacter. The sequence continues at coordinate 6,201 of CAZREP010000133.1, forward strand.
ATATATCTTGGTTTTGATTTTCGTTGTCATTGTCTTCAATCGAGTCTGTTTCTTTTTTTATCCAGTTATATGCCATCAGGCATCCCAATAACAGTCCTCCTATCAGCAGGCTCAGCGTCCACGAAAAAGATTGCGGGAACACGCGGTCAAGCCAGATCCCCAGTGCCGTACATGCCACGGTAGGAACTACCACCGACCATCCTACCACACCCATTAATCCCAATCCCAGCCAGATGCTTCGCTTCGGCCGGCGACGGGCCTTCAGCTTGCGCTGTTCCACACGTTCAATGATGCGGCCAAAATCGGATTTTTGCTGATCTTCCATCACTTCAGTCCGAAACAAGTTTCTCAAAGTTCCGTACAAATCCGGTTTCCAGATATGACATCACTCTGCGCGATTCCTGTTCCAGGTCATCCAGCTTACGGAATTTTTCATTTATGCTTTTATGTAACTCGCCGAGATCCGTTCCGCCGATGGCGTTCCGAACCGCCACCGAGATCGTTTTTCCGGACTTCACGAGCAGGCCTCGATCAACCGCAATATGATGCTCTTTTTCATCAGTAGTAATATAGGTAAGCAAGCCCGGGGCGATAGACGCCACGCAATCAAGACGCTGGGGAAGAAAGCCATAAGCGCCCACCCTAGTCTCCACCTGCACATTTACCACGCCGTCCGTCTCCAGAAAAATGGCGTGAGGCAACAATATTTTCAGATGTAGTTCGTCTACCATACTATTTGATTTTTACTTCGTCAATAGATCCTATCATATAAAAAGCACTTTCGGGAATATCCCTGAATTCGTCGCGCAATATGCGCTCGCAACCGTCAAGCGCCTGATCCAGGGAAACCACTTTGCCCGGTGTGCCGCTGAATTGCTCCGTAGTAAAAAAAGGCTGGGTAAGAAAACGTTCCAGCTTGCGTGCCCGGTTCACCAGGTTCACATCTTCAGGCGAGAGCTGATCCATGCCGAGCATCGAAATGATATCTTTCAGCTCTTCATATTGTGCCAGTACCGACCGCACTTCGCGGGCAAGAGAATAATGCCTTTCACCTACCACGCTTTTCGCCATCATTCTTGAATTGGACTGAAGAAGATCAACGGCAGGATAAAGACCCTCGCCTGCCCGTTTCCGGGAGAGCACAATGGATGCTGAAAGATGGGAGAAGATGTGTACCGCCGCAGGGTCGGTCATGTCGTCGGCCGGAACATACACCGCCTGGATGGATGTTATGGCACCGGTTTTGGTATTGGCGATACGCTCCTGCAGCTTCGCCAGCTCGGTGGCCATGGTGGGCTGATAGCCCAGCCTCGAAGGCATTCGTCCCAAAAGTCCGGAAACCTCCATGCCTGCCTGCAAAAACCGGAATATATTATCAATAAGCAGCAATACATCGCGTTTTTCCTCATCACGGAAATATTCGGCAGCAGACAATGCTGCATTACCGATGCGAAAGCGTGCGCCCGGCGGTTCATTCATTTGCCCGAACAGCATAGCCATATTAGGTAATACCCCGGCTTCGGCCATTTCATGATATAGTTCGTAACCCTCACGGCTACGTTCACCTATGCCGCAAAACAAGCTTACCCCTTTGTGCTTACCCGCCATATTGTGGATCATTTCAGTAAGCAATACCGTTTTACCTACGCCTGCGCCGCCGAACAATCCTGCCTTACCTCCCCTTTCCAATGGAGTGAGCAGATCTATTGCTTTGATGCCCGTTTCAAATATCTCGCTTTCCGTAGATAGCCGGTTGAGCGGGGGCGGATCAGCGTGAATGCTTCTGCGCGGAATATCCCCCGGTATTGCGGTGCCGTCAATAGGTTCCCCAAAAACATTGAACATATGCCCGAGCGTGGCTTTTCCAACGCACACGCTAAGCGGCTTTCCGGTGTCCGTTACTGCAGCCCCTCTCGCCAGCGTATCGGTGGGGGTAAGCGCTATCCCACGGGCATGATCTTTATCTAACTGGGCCATTATCTCAATCGGGATGCTTAGGTTACCGGACTGTGCAAAAACCATGGTTTGAACGGCAGGAAGCGAATGATGGAATTTTATATCTACCACACTTCCGCCTACAGCAATGACCTCGCCGTGAATTTCTTTATCCATGTTAACCGGTTTAAGAGGCGGGCAGGAACCGGGGTTCTGCCTCAAGTGCAATTCCCTGTCGTAAAGGAATACCCGACAATTCAATTATGCCTGTATGCTCATTTAAAGGTACTCATATTTTGCACAGCAGCGATTATAATCTTATGAAAATAATCCATCGGCATGGCTGCAATAGCGCAGTTATTAAGAACAAATTATTTCAATGCACTCCTAACGCTTTAAAGAATTCATCTTTTCTCCTGCCGGAGACTTCCAGTTTGGTATGATCTGAAAGGATTACATAGCCAGCCCTGCCGTAAGTTTTAACATAAGCGATATTGACCAGGTGTGAATTGTGGATTCTGAAGAAATTCTGCTGACTTAAAAGTTCTTCAAAATACTTCAGGGATCTTGAAACAGTATACTTTTTTCCATCTGACGAGAAAATATGCGTGTAATTAACTTCGGCTTCGCATCTTATAATGTCTGCAATATCCAGAAAAATATAGCCTTCTTTAGATGGAATGCTTATTTTTTGCGGAAGGTGTTCCCCGGAAAGATGCGACAGCAAAACGTCAATCCTGTCATATAGCTGCTCCTGCTCTATTTTTTTTAGTGCCTTTCGCATTGCATTTTCAAAGTCTTCCTGATCCACAGGTTTCAACAGATAATCAACAGCCGAAAGCTTAAATGCCCGGATGGCATATTGCTCATACGCCGTAGTAAAGATGAGACTGAAATTACGATAGGAAACAGCAGAAAGCACATCAAAACCTGATTTGTCGTTCAGGTGAACATCGAGAAATACGATATCGGGGCGATGCTCCTCAATCCCTTTAACTGCCTCATCAACAGTGATAAAACACGTCACCTGAACACGAGGACCATAAGATCGCAGCAGAAAGAGGATCCGGTCGATGCAATGCTGCTCATCATCTATAATAACTATGGTCATACCTGGGGTAAGTTTAAAAAGCGGTTTGGAACGGCAGGCTTACTCTAACTTCTGTTCCGGCTCTATCAGGCTTATCAGTGATCTGAAGCTTGCCATTGGTTGTTTTTTGTTTATTGAGGATATTGATCCGGCTTTCCGTGATGGAGGTCCCGCCAATCATTTTTTTCACGGATCCCGTATTGTCGGGGTTTCTTCCTGCACCATTGTCATCCACGCTGTATATCAGCATATCCTTTTCTTTTCTTATTTCAATTGAAATATGCCCCGGTGTTGTCGTAGATGTAAAGCCGTGCCAGATACTGTTTTCAATGAAAGGCTGTATCATTAAGGGGGGAACAAGGATACTTTTTATATCGAGGCTGTTTTCAACATAAACATGATATGAAAATCTGCCGGGTAATCTTTTGGATTCCACCTGCAGGTATAATTCAATAAATTTCAGATCCTCCTCTAATGTAATTTCATTATACTCTGAATTTTCAAGCACCATGCGCATCAGCTTGGCAAACCGCATGAGGTAGTCATAAGCGGTTTTATTATCATTCTTGAGTATATAATCTCCTATGGAGTTAAGTGAATTGAAGATAAAATGCGGATTCATCTGTGCACGCAAAGCTTTCAGCTCAGTTTCCGAAACAAGCGCTTTGAACTCAGCTTCTTTTTTCTGCTGTATGGTATGTTGTCTGCGTTTATAAAAGAAAAACGCTGAAATGAAAGCCAGCAGTAAAATGCTTCCACCGGTAAGATACATGTCTTTTAAGGTTGCCTGCCTTTTTATTTCCGCCCGGGCAATGGCATGTTCTTTATCGAACTCAAACTGCATCTCCCTTCGGCTGATCGCTACCCTGCGGTTTTGATTGTTCAGGCTGTCTTTCAGCGAAGAGAATTTGATGTAAGCTTCAAGCGCTTTCTGATAATCCCCTTTCGCCGAAAAAACATCAGCCAAAGTTCCCCAGGCCGATTTTTGCAGAAACAGGTTTTCCTGCGCTTCGCTCAGTGCTAATGCCTGCTGCGCATAACGCGCCGCTTTTCCGTGATCTCCCGCACTCAGATACGCCATGGCAGCATTAGCATACATGGCAGGGCGCACAAATTCAATTCCATATGTTTCTGTTAATGACAGTCCCTGTTCTGCTATGGCTACGGACTCTTCAGGCTTACCGGACCTTTCATACATCAGGGAAAGGTTGCTGTACAAATTGGCTTTGAACGCAGGGTTTGCGTCGACCTGCCGGTTAGATAAAGCCTCGCGGTAATAATAAATGGCAGAATCCATTTGTTCCATGGCCCCGTAAACATTGGCTATATTGGCCAGGGCTGTCAGCTCCATTGCTTTATTATTACGATGAATACTTTTAAAACAGGCTAAAGCTTCTCCATACTCTTCCTGCTCGTAATGTATGAGTCCAATATTGCCTTCTATACCCCATTTATAAGCAATCAGGCCAGTATCCTTCTCAGCAATGGAAAGCGCTTTGTGATAATGTTCCAACGCTTTATAAGGATTGGAGAACGTGTATTGATAAATGAGCGCCAGTCGTTCAAAGGCCTGCATCATTCCTTTTGCATACCCGATCTTCCCCGCTGTTGCTAACGTTTGTTGTGCAAATTCCATCAATGTGCTGTCTGCGGGATTGGCAAACAAAGCCTGCTTTATATAATCATTCCTTAAATTAATCGTAGCAGTATCATTGACCCGCATTGCTTCAATCCTCAGCAGCAGGGAATCAGCTTCCTTACGCAGGTCCTGAGCATATGCTCCCGACTGGAGAATAAACATTAAAACCAATGCCGCAGCTTTATTCATAAAGATTGATTGGGACGTCCGTAAAAGTAATATTAATACAAAAGAATAATTAACCCCTAACAGAAAATAAACCGGACCGTGCAACAAATCATTCGGGAGTGCAGCAAAAAGAAACCCGATAGAATGAAACGTAAAGAAGATAGATCACGCTTCCCCGGATGGGTGTTTTAGATGGGATAAATAAGTGTCTTCGCTACCTCCTGGTTATACGCGATATCTTTTACATTAAGCATTCACCACTTCAGCTACAGGACCTAACATTTCATTTTAAGGCAGATACCGGGGATAATGCTGCCCGTCCCGGCAACTTGTCTTTTTGCAGCTTTTTTTGCGATTTTTATAAAATATTTTATGTTTTTTTCAGGTTTATGCAAGAAATTTCTTAGTTTTCTCCCTTCAAATGATCATTATTAATGCTTAAGAGAGAGCGCCAGGCGTATATCCTTCATCAACTGAACCTGCATAACAGGGTACTATCTTCAAGCCTCAGCGAAGCGATTAATGTGTCGGAAGACACGATTCGCCGCGACCTGCAGGAACTGGCAGACTCCGGCAGAGCCATCAAAGTGCATGGTGGCGCTTTGTCGCTATCTTTTTCAGATTTCAATCTTCATAATAATAATGTATATGGCAAAGACGAAAAGCAGATCATCGCCGGCAAAGCCATTGGTTTAATCAAAAAGAACATGGTGGTGCTTACCAGCGGTGGCACTACTATCAATGAACTGGCACGCAGTCTGCCCCGGGAATTAAGAGCCACATTTATTTCCGGAAGTATTCCCGCGATCCTGGAATACAGCAACCATCCAAATATAGACGTCATTGTAATTGGCGATAAAATTTCCAAAAACGCCAAGATCACCATCGGCGCCGATGCCATTGCAAAGATCAAATCCCTGAGGGTGGACCTGTGCATTCTCGGCATTAATGCCATAGATATTGAGCACGGCATCACCGACAGCGACTGGGATGTGGCCCAATTGAAAAAAGTAATGATAGAATCCTCTCAAAAAGTAGTTGCCCTTGCCATTTCTGAAAAAATAGACACCTACCAACCCATACACATCTGTCCCCTGCAAAATATAGACTACCTTATCACTGAACTTTGCCCCGATGATGAACGCCTTATCTCTTATAAAAAAACTGGCATCCAATTAATTTAATAACAAAATAAAAACAACGCTATGAGAAAAAGTTTTTATCCAGGTGTTTTATTACTGCTGATGGCATTGGCGCCGGCGATAATGAATGCCCAAGACAAAACTATTACAGGTACCGTAATTAGTGACCAAAATGAGCCCTTACCAGGCGTTAGCGTATCCGTTCAGGGAACCACCAGAGCTACTGTAACAGGCAGTGATGGGAAATACAGCATTGCTGCAAAACCTGGCGATTTGCTAAGTTTTTCGTACGTGGGATTTGCTCCCCAAACTGTTACAGTTGGGCAAAATAGCATCATTGATGTGGCGCTTAGATCGGCAACCGGTGAATTAGGAGAAGTGGTGGTAACGGCAATGGGTATAAAGAAGGAAAGGAAAGCATTAGGCTATGCCGTTTCCGACCTGAGCGCAACGGAATTGATGAAAAATAAAAACACCAATGTCGTTAACTCTTTAGTGGGTAAGGTGCCCGGTGTGAACATTACCCAATTCAGCGGTTCGGCAGGCGCCGGGGCATCTATCACTATCCGCGGTGGTAATTCTACATCAGAAAGCAGGCAAAACCAGCCGTTGTTTGTTGTTGATGGCATTATATACGACAACTCCACTGTCGTTACGGGTAATACCGGTACCGATGGGATGAGCCGCAGCAATACAACTTTTTCAAACCGTATTATGGATATTAACCCCGAAGATATTGAAACGCTGTCGGTTCTGAAAGGGTCGGCAGCTACGGCCCTATATGGCGCAAGAGCTGCTGACGGTGTGGTATTAATTACAACCAAGAAAGGTGTAGCAGGCGCTACAACCGTTAGCATCAACAGTAAATTAAGCACTTCGTGGGCGAATAAATTGCCGGAGGTTCAAACAGAATTTGGGGCAGGTATTTACTCCACTAATGGCGTTTTAACTAAAGAAGGCAGTTATAGCTCCTGGGGAGAAAAGATCACATCGCAGGAAAAGACATATGATAATATCGGTAATTTCTTTCAAAACGGTATTATATATGATAATAACGTAAACCTATCCGGCGGTACCAAAAACGGCTCTTTTTATATATCGGGATCCAACTTTGACCAGACAGGTATCGTGCCCAACACCGCTTACAATAAAACCACTTTCCGGTTTAACGGCGAACAAAAGTACGGGCGGCTGAGCCTGAGTGCAAATACAGCCTATTCCGTTGCCAATACAGACAGAACACTGACTACCGCAGGGTTATACGGAAGCGGAGTTGGAAGTATGCAGGCATTGTACGGTTGGCCTCAAACATTAGACATAAGCCGTTATATTAACGAGGATGGAACACAATACCGCCCTTACGCCGGTGTTATTCCCGATCTTCAAAACGATATAGACAACCCTTACTGGATCATCAACCAGGATAAGCTGACCTCACGAACAAGGCGTTTCACCGGCGGGTTAAACGCTAATTACAAAATTACAGACTGGTGGGATGTTACAGCGCGTGTGGGTTACGACCAGTACATCACCGATGATTATACTTATATCGCCCCGGGTTCTGCCGTAATCCCGCTGTACCAGAACGGGCGTTTGAGCAAGCCCAAGTATGATTACTCCTTCACTACAACCACGGTAATGACCAATTTTCATGAAACATTTGGCAATTTTGAGACCCACCTTATGCTGGGTACTTCTACGGAGGATACAAGAACAAGCCGCCAGAACCAGTGGGGATACAATTTTGTAACAGCCGGTACGATCAGCTTTAGTAACATCAACCTGGAAAATAAGTTTTTTACTGATGCAACAGGGCGTAAGCGATTAATTGGCATTTTTGGGGAAGCAGGCGTATCTTATAAAAGCATTGCTTTTCTCACTGCCACCGTTCGTAACGACAGGTCTTCTACCTTACCTGATGAAAACCAGTCCTATTTCTATCCCTCCGTCAGCGGCTCTTTTGTTTTTACGGAATTATTGCCGAAAAACAATATTCTTTCTTTTGGCAAGCTGCGTGTAAGCCTTGCAGGTGTGGGTAAAGATGCTAATCCCTATGCTACAACCACCAGGGTATGGGCGCCTTATCAAATTGGTAATTATGTACTGGTGGGTAACCAGTGGGCGGCAGGTAATCCTATTTTAAAGCCTGAAATTCAGAGTGCCTGGGAAGTTGGTGGAGAATTCAGGTTCCTGAATGGCCGTATCGGTTTAGACTATACCTACTATCACAGCCAGACAAAGAACCAGATCGCAGAACCCCGCTTAGCCCAGTCCGGCGGATTTATTTTCAGCTCTCTCAATACCGGCTCCGTGATCAACAAGGGTATGGAAATAGCCGTTACGGGCAAGCCCATTGTACGAAAGGACTTTGGATGGGAAACGATGCTGAATTTCTCCTATAACAAAGGCAGGCTGGGAGATTTCCTTCCCGGGGTAGCCTATTTTTACCCAACGGATGCCCAGTTCGGGACGGTAAAAGCGGCATCTGTACCGAACGGCGGCTATTTCCTTGGCATGACCGGTTCCCCTTATCTGCGTGAACTGGACTC
>CAZREP010000134.1:0-3012 GCA_964599035.1 uncultured Terrimonas sp.
TGGCAATCCCATAATTTTACGGGTTTCATTTACCATTTTCATTTCTTCTTTGGTGTATCCGTTGTCGAGGAATACATCGATCTGTGGTATAACGTTCAGGTCAATCGGATATTTGTAAGCCATCGGATACTCGCTGTTATCTCCTTTCACCTGGCGGTTCCTTTCGCCGCGCATTTGCTCCACGGCTTTTACACCTGTGCCGGTAACACTCTGGTAAGTGCTCACTACAATCCTTTTTATATTGTATTTTTTATGCAGGGGGTTAAGCGCCACCACCATTTGTATGGTAGAGCAATTGGGATTGGCAATGATCTTGTCTTCCTTTGTTAAGGCATCGGCATTGATCTCCGGCACTACCAGTTTTTTGGAAGGATCCATGCGCCAGGCGGAAGAGTTGTCAATAACGGTGATGCCTGCTGCGGCAAATTGCGGCGCCAATGTAAGAGAAGTGCTCCCGCCTGCAGAAAACAAAGCCACCTGAGGTTTAGCTGCAATAGCATCGGAAGCGCTTACTACCTTATATTTCTTTCCTTTAAATTCCACTTCCTTACCTATCGACTTTTCAGAAGCTACCGGGATCAATTCTGTTACCGGGAAATTTCTTTCTGCCAGTACCTGTAACATTTTAGAGCCTACCAACCCTGTGGCTCCTACTACTGCAACTTTCATTTTGCTTTTGTTTTATTGTTTTGTTTTTATATCACATTAAAAAAGCCTTTCCTGTTCCGGAAAGGCCTTGAATATATTCGGTCATACAATACACTCTTTAACCTTTCCTTTTCAGGAACTGTTTCTTTGTGCGCTTTGTATGAACTGTTATACTGAGCATAATGGCGGCAAAGGTAATCAGCCCTAATCATTCTTCCAAAAAATAGAAACAGAAAATATATCAGGGCAGCAGCCTGAACCCGGCTTCTTTTACGTCACGGCTATTGGTTCCTATAAAAATTTTGAAATCTCCCTGTTCGGCAACGTAACGGAGATCACTGTTATAGAATTTCAGATCGTTTTCCGAAATCGTGAATTCAACCCTTTTGGATTGCCCGGGCTCCAGGTCGATCTTATGAAATCCTTTTAATTCTTTTGCCGGGCGCGTAATGCTGCCTGCCATATCGCGGATGTACAACTGTACCGTTTCTTTTCCGCTGCGCCTACCGGTATTGGTAACGGATACAGAGGCGGTAAGGGTTTGTCCCGGACGGAGTGTGGCATTGCTTAATTGGATATTGCTATAGCTGAAGCTGGTGTAGCTTAACCCAAAACCAAAGGGATAGAGCGGGTCGTTGGAAACGTCCAGGTAATTGGAACGGAATTTCTGGAACCATTGCCCTTCGGCGAGCGGCCGTCCGGTATTTTTATGGTTATAATATAAAGGGATCTGTCCGATGTTTTGTGGGAAAGTAGTGGTCAGTTTTCCTGAAGGATTCACATCGCCAAATAACACATCGGCAATGGCGTTACCGGCTTCAGTGCCGCCAAACCATACATTTAAAATGGCAGGCACATGCTGCTGCTCCCAGGTAAGGGTCAGCGGTCTTCCTGTAAATAAAACCAGCACCACGGGCTTGCCTGTTTCAACCAATGCTTTCAGGAGTTCCTTTTGTACATCAGGAATATCAATATCCGTTCTGCCGGAGCTTTCACCACTCATCTCTGCTGCTTCTCCCAGCGCTGCAATAATTACATCCGACTGCACGGCAATAGCTAAAGCTTCTTTCCGCAATGCACTATCGGATCTGCTATCCCTGCCCAGTGATTTTCCAAACATGGTAGCCCTTTGTTCAAGCAAGCTGTCTTGGGTGAGATTGGAACCCTTTGCATATAATATCTTAGCGCTATTGCCTGCAGCATTTTTCAAACCGGTTAACACAGAAACAGCCTTTGAAAAATCGGCTGATACGCTCCAGGTGCCGGTCATGTTTTCCTTTGCGTCAGCTAAAGGACCCACCAACGCAATGGTTCCGCTTTTCTTCAATGGCAGCAAGCTGCTTTGCTGCCCCGGCAGGTGATCGTTTTTCAACAGCACAAAGCTTTGGGCTGCAATCGCTCTCGCTTTTTGTAAATGCGTGGAGGTGAAGACCTCTCTGTCCGGGCGGTTATCGTCGCAATAGTAGTACGGATCCTCAAACAAACCCAGCTTATATTTCGCTTCTAATATTTTACGGCAGGCGTTGTCAATGGTTTTGATGGTAATCTTTCCTTCCCGTAAGGATCGCTTTAAAGTAGTTAGAAATCCTTCACCTACCATATCCATGTCCATCCCGGCATTTAGCGCCAATGCCGAACAGGTTTGCAGATCGCCCATACCATGGTCTATCATCTCGTTAACAGAAGTGTAATCTGAAACCACCAGTCCCTTGAATTTCCACTGCCTGCGCAGTAAGTCGGTGAGCAGCCAGCGGTTGCCGGAGGCAGGTATGCCGTCAACTTCATTAAAAGAGGTCATTACACTTCCCACCCCGGCGTCTACGGCGGCTTTATAGGGAGGTAGGTATTCGTTATACATCCGTACGCGGCTCATATCGGTGGTATTGTAATCGCGGCCGCCTTCGGCTGCGCCATATAGCGCGAAGTGTTTTACACAGGCCATCATGGTGTTGTTTTTTGAAAGATCATCGCCCTGGTAGCCCCTGACCATGGCTTTGGCAATAGCCGATCCGAGATAAGGGTCTTCGCCTGATCCTTCCGAAATACGCCCCCATCGTGGGTCACGGGCGATATCTACCATTGGAGAAAAAGTCCAGTTCAGCCCGTCGGCAGTAGCTTCTATGGCGGCAATACGTGCCGATTCTTCTATCAGGTCCATATCCCAGGTGCAGGACAAACCAAGCGGAATGGGAAACATGGTTTTATACCCGTGAATAACGTCCATACCAAAGATGATCGGGATCTTTAGTCTTGACTGTGTTACTGCTATTTCCTGCGTTTTACGGATACGGTTAACCGAAGCCATACTAAAGATACCACCCACCTGGCCTTTCTTAATCTTACTTTCCACATCCGAACTTACTG
>CAZREP010000134.1:3022-14702 GCA_964599035.1 uncultured Terrimonas sp.
CTTACTGCTGCTCCCGTAGTGGCATCACCACCTGTAAGCAAATTCAGTTGTCCTATTTTTTCATCCACTGTCATTTTCTGCATCAGCGAGGAGATGAAAGCATTCATTCTTTCGTTAGCAGCAGGTGATTGGGCAACCGTCTTCAACGAAACAATAACACCGACCAGCAGTATGATTGTTCTGAGCATGAGCATATTTTTTTAGTTTCAAATTTGAAATCTCAAATCTCAAATTATTTCAGATGGGATTCCAGTGCTTTTTGCCATATTGCATATCCGCTTTTGTTCATGTGCAGCATATCATGGATGAACAGTTCTTTCCGGGGCTTTCCATCAGCGTCCAGCATTAAGCGATATACATCAATGAAAGTGGCCCGTTTTTTCTTTTTCAGGAATTCCTGTATAATACGGTTACCCTCGGTCATTTTAGACATCAGGCGTTCCCGACTGGGGCTGGGCTTCATGGACACATATACTACCGGTATTTTGGGGTACCGGTTCCTGATCATCGTAAAAAGTGTTATAAATCTTTGGGCAACCGTTGCAGCACTAACCGTGTCCGACAGTGCGAGATCGTTTTCGCCGCAGTAAATAACAATCTGCCGGGGATTGTAAGGAAAAACGATGTCATTTACATAGCGGATAAGATCTGGCAGAGTTGAACCGCCAAAGCCCCGGTTGATAATGGTGTGCTGAGGAAAATATTCCTGTACATCTTTCCAGAAGGTAAACGATGAACTGCCAATGAACAGGATAGCTTTTTTGGGGGGGAAATGAGTGTTGTCTGCCTGTTTAAAATGCTGTATGTCATTATAAAACGGGGGTTGCTGGGCCCGGGCAGTTGCTACAGCACAAATGATCAGCAACAGGTAAACGATTCGTAGTATGGTCTTCATTCGTATATTTTTATGTTTTTTTAAATTTCTGCAATCTGCGTATCTGTGGCTATAATTTTATTTTGTATATGCTACTCTTTTGTATTGTAGCGACCTCTCATGAAAATTTATAATCAAGCCCACTGGAAGTTTTGTTATTGCCAGGTAGTTAATCACCTGGGCATAATGTTCCTCAATAATGTCAGCTTTTGATTTTAGCTCTACTATTATCTGGTTTGCTACAACAAAGTCAGCATAGAATTTATGAGGTAAAACAATGTCTTTATAGTTTATTTTATATTCCTTTTCTCTTTCAAAATGAATGTCTTTTTTCCGTAGTTCATATTCCAATGCATCTTTGTACACAACTTCTAAAAATCCTTTGCCTAATATCCGGTGTATTTCCATTGTAATCCCTATTATAGTGTAGGTGAGTTGCTGACATGGATACTCGGATTCATTAAAGCGTTGTTCCATGGTTTATTTGTTAGCTGTTATTAAATTATAGCCGCAGATTCGCTGATTAATTTAATGAAAAAATTTCATAAACTTTTTTAATCTGCGCATCTGCGGCTAATTGCCCTCAAATCCCAGCTTCTTCAACCCCTGCTGAATCTCCGGACAGCTCATGAACAATTTCCACAATAATCCGCTTCTGTAATTTTCGATCATTACAATGATCGGCCCCTGATCTATAGCCAGGTGGCTTTTAGCGTACCAGTTCTTCGTTTCATTGAATGCATCGGTAAAGCCGTACTCGCTCCATATTTTATCCCCAAGGTCGTAATAAAAATGCTTCAGCGCTTTCATGCTGTATTCCGGCGTATAGGGAAAAGCTGATAAAGCAGCGGTAGGAGTAATGGTACCGTGATCATTGGTGGGGGAATGGGCGTCATATCCGTTATAGGTATCGCTTGCCGTGAGCCCCCAGCAGTTTTCGCTATAGCCTTTAAATGCTTTGGGATTGTCTATGCAGTAAGTGCGGTTGATTAAAGTGTGGTTCCGGTTCTGTTCCCAGTAATCGGCATAACGGTCTTTTAATCCGCGGGGATCGAGCCCCAGAAAGGAGTAATGTGAAAAGAAGAGCGGTCCACCATAATCAAATCCCAGCGCTAGTGTTATGCCGTAAAACGTTTTCCCGTTCTTAAAAAAATTGCTTTGTGCCCAGCCCTTATGATACACCGTAGCAGGAACGGGATATCTTTCGGCGCTGGCCGCCAGCACATACATGATCAGGCATTCATTGAAACCTCTTACCGCAAAATCCATAGCCCAGCCATTATTAGGACTCCAGTGCCAGTACAGCACATCCCTGCCATTGCGGGTAAACCAGTTCCATTCGATATCATTCCACAACCAGTTAATCCGGTTACGCAGCTCATTTTCTGTATTATTGTCTGCATTGAAATACTGCCGCACGCAAAGCAAACCCTGAAATAAAAAGGAAGACTCTACAAGGTCTGCGCCGTCATCCTTGCGGCTGAAAGGAATGGTTTTTCCCGTGGCGCCGTTCAGCCAGTGTGGAAAAACGCCATGATAAGCGTCGGCTTTAGACAGGAATTTTACCATCTTTAATAAGAACCTTGCAGCCGTATCCCTGGCAATCCATTTCCGCTCTGTGGCTGCAATAACGGACATTACACCAAAGCCTGTTCCGCCTGTAGTTACCACTTCATGACCATAGTGATCCGTATTGCTTCTTTCCCTCGCCATTCCACTCACAGGGTGTGCAAAGTCCCAGAAATAGCGAAAGGTTTGCTTTTGCACGAGGTCGAGCAGTGCTGAATCAGAAAGGTTTTTAGGGCGCGCGGCTGCATCAAAGACAGGCTGTCGGTCCTTTATTTTCTGCGCATCAACGGAAAGACTGAAAAAGAGTAGCGTAAATAAAAATATATGCTTCATATGATCAGGAATGTTTTGTTCCGATATAATTGTAAAATCTTGATTTTTTTATAATCCGGGTGTATTAAACCCCAACAACTTCATGCCCGCTTTTACTTCCGGACAGCTCATCAATAGATCCCATAGCAATCCGCTCCTGTAATTTTCGATCATTGCAATCTGCGGCCCCTGGTCTATTGCCAAAAAAGAGGTTGCGAACCAGAGATCGTGCAATGAAAACGCATCAACAAAGCCGTATTCTTTCCATATTTTATCGCCCAGTACATAGTAAAAAAACTCCAAGGCTTTCATTGACTCTGCCGGTGTATAAGGTAATGAAGATATGGCCGCGGTAGGTGCAATAACCCCAACATCATTGTCAGGTGAACTGGCAGCGTAGCCGTTTGGAACATCACTTGCCGTTAATCCCCAACAGCTGTCGCTATATCCAAAATATCCCTTTGGGTTTGAGATGCAGTAGCTGTAGTTGATGAGAGTATGATTTTTTGTCTGCAACTCATAGTTTGCATAGTTGTCTGTAAGTGTAAAGGGATTTATGCCAAGGAAAGAGTAATGTTCGAAAAACAGGGGTCCGCCATTGGGAGAGCCCAATGGTAAAACATAATTAAAATACATATTTCCGTTTTTTATAGCCTCGTTTGAGGCCCATCCTTCATCATATACACTTTTAGGTATGGAATGTGTTGCGGATGAAGCTGCCAGTACATAAGTTACCAGGCATTCGTTCCAGCCTTTGATCGGCATATTCATGTCCCAGCTATAGTTTGAGCTCCAGTGCCAGTATAGTACATTTTGATCATCCTGCCTGAACCAGTCCCACTGCACAGCATTCCATAAGGCATTAATATCAGCCCGGAGTGCTGTTTCATTGGTATTGGCAAGATCAAAATATTGTCTTGCACAAAGCAGTCCCTGCATTAAAAAAGAGGTTTCAACAATATCGGCTCCATTATCTTTTTCACTGAAAGGAATGACCTCCCCCGTTGTTCCGTTCAGCCAATGTGGAAAAGCGCCTTTAAAGGTTTGGGCATTGTTCTTTAAAAATGATACCATCTTTTTTATTCTTTCCAGTCCTTCCTGCCGGGTGATAAAATTTCTGTGAATGCCGGTAATCACAGCCATTATTCCGAAACCTGAGCCGCCGGAGGTAACTACATTATCATCACCGTTGCTTCGCTCTCTTGCCAGTCCCGAAACAGGATGGGCAAAATCCCAGAAGTATTTAAAGGTTTGCTGCTGTACCCTGGTAAGCAACTCATTGGTACTGATGGCAGGAAATTTGCGCGAGGAATCAATGGAAGTGATAAATGTTCTGTCTATTGAAGTGCCCAGGCTGCCTCCCGATGCCGACTGTAAAGCAGTAGAAACCCGTAAACTATATTTTTTCAGAAAGCTTAACGGTGCTGCAGGTGTAATGGTAACCAGCTTGTTATTATCAGATAGGCCTGCCGTTAGGGATATTGTATTTCGATCGTGGTCAGTTATACTAACAGCCCCCAGCGTTGCTTCATTCAGCGGTTGTGAAAAAAGGATCTTTATAACAGGACGATTGTTTATATTATAAACCGTTTGCAAAAAGGGGGTATTATTGATCTCTATTTGCTGTAAAACCGGCGAAGTTTTGTTTTCACTATCCTCATTATTCCCTTTTTTACACCCAATAATAATTGAGTATACGAATAACAAAATAAAGATACTTCTCTTCATTAAGCTTCTTTAAATAGATGAGGGGCTGACCAAAAAGTGATATTTTGCCACGAAGTCACCAAGGCACGAAGAAAATTAACCCTGAAGACCAGGACTTTGTGTCTTTGAGTCTTAGTGGCATATCTTTAGACCAAACCTTTTTAGTCAACCCCTTTTAATAGTTCCTCCTTTGCTTTACCATCCCGGATTTTGTGGCATGGTGGGTGTTTGTATTAATTGATTTTCGGGAATGGGGAACAGCATGAGCCTGGATTGAAAAGGCTTGCCATTGGCAGTCATTGCAGTTTCTGCCTGTTTGGTGCGTACCAGGTCAAACCAACGGTCATGCTCAAACGCCAATTCCAGCCTTCTTTCTTTCCAAATTGCAGCTCTCAACTGCTCTTTGTCTGTTACAGTAACTTCACTTAAATCAACGCGGTCCCTTACTTCGTTCAGCGCATCCAGCGCCTCTGCCGTAAGCCCCAGTTCGTTAGCGGCTTCGGCTAATATCAGGTAGATCTCGCCCAGTCTTAAATAGCGGAGATTTTTATCAGTTTCGTTGGCACCTGCATTGGCAGAAGAATATGCTTTTTCATTATACATCGGGTTTTCCACGCCTTCGCTCACTTCCCTGCCGTCGTACATGGTTTCGCCCCTGAAAATGATGGTGGCATTCTTGCGGATCTCATCTCCCTCGGCATTGAAGGCATCCAGTAAATTTTGCGAAGGCGTATTAAAGCCCCATCCCCATCCGCTGGTACCCCTGGCGCCCTGGGTTTGCGAATATTGCTGAATGCCATGTGCGGGGGCTTCCCCTCTTGCCTGGAATTCAAACAACGACTCCGGTCCATTTTCTCCGGCGAGCCTCCAGATAACGGCGTAATCCGGCTCTAAACTGTATTGACTGGAAGCAAAAACAGCTTTGGCCATATCATATGCGTCCTGCCATTTTTCCTGGTATAAATACACTTTGGCCAAAAGCCCCTGTGCAGCGCCTTTGGTTGCACGTCCCAGATCTTTGGAAGCATAATCCGACTTTAAGGGCAAATTGTCAATAGCAAATTTCAGGTCATCTTCAATGTACTTATACACTTCCGCTGCCGGCACCCGGTTGATCAGGTCGTATTCCTGGATAGGAATATCGCCCCAGCCTCTTACCAGATAAAAATAGTTCAGCGCACGTAGAAATCTGGCTTCTCCTATGAGCCTGTTTTTGTAGGTGGCATCGGTCAATCCAAAGCTTTCTGTATACTCAATAGACTGTGTAGCCCTGCCGATTGATTTGTACCAGCGCGACCACATCGCCAGGAAAGATCCGGTTGTGGAAGTAAAAGTAAGGTTATCTAAAATGTCCTTATCTGTGCCTGTATCTGTAGGAGAGCTTCCTTTATCGGCATTGTCGGAAAGGATCTCTGTAATACCTAAAAAAGAAAAAGCATAATCCCATTCCGTGAACATTCCGTAAATGCCGTTTACAAATTGTTCGGGGGTATACGTTACATCCCTGTCTACTGCTTCAACGGTTTCCTGTGAGGGAATATCTAAGAAATCCCTTTTACAGGCGCTCATTGACATTGCAATGGCTATGCAAATGACAATATCTTTTTTATTGAGTTTCATAATTGTAATCTTAAGTTTTTAAAATTGAACACTTAAACCGATCAGGAAGTTCCTGGTAGTTGGATACGCCGACAGCTCTATACCGGTTGTGCCGGAAGGAGCGCCGCTGGTGGCAGCATCCGCAGAAAAACCACTGATCTCCGGAGAAAAACCACTGTATTTTGTGAATATCAGGGGGTTTTGTGCTGTGACGTATAACCTAAGATTTGAGGTGTTTGAGTATAGCCGTTTAATGGTATATCCTAATGTAATGTTATTGATTCTAAAATAACCTCCGGGCTCCAGATAGTAGCTTGATGCATATGAGTCCCGGGCAGCGCCGGGATGTGCATTGGTAGAACCCTCGCCCGTCCAGCGCTCTTCAAATACGGCTGCTGTGATGTTTTCACCACCGTCTATACGTGTTCCCTTTAAACCGTTATACACCTTGTTGCCGGCAACGCCGTAGCCGTAAACAGAAAAGTCAAAGTTTTTGTAGTTTACGCCAATATTGATGCCGTAGGTGGAAGAGGGTATATAGGAACCGAAGAATATCTTGTCCCTGTTATCAATCATTCCGTCTTTATTCTGGTCTTTGTATTTTAAATGCCCGGGAATAGGAGAGCCCACTTTAGCTCCGGCATCAATTTCAGCCGTATTTTGCCAAACACCCTCTACCTCATACATCCACCATCCGTAAATAGGTTGTCCTTCTCTGAGTTGCTTGGTGATCTGGCCATTGTTTAAGCTACCGCCGGTCGCACCGTCGTACGCGGGCGTAACATCTTTTACCTCATTTTTGTTATAAGCGTAATTAATTCCCACCGTAAAGACCAGGTCTTTGCTTATCTCTTTATTATAATTAAGCACTGCTTCAATGCCCGAGTTCAGCACTTTTGCGCCATGTGCGTAAAAGTTTTGCTCATAAGGAGAGGTATAGCCGGGGGTTACATTCAAGATAGTATTCTTATTCAGCTTATGATAGTAGTCAACAGAACCTGTGAGGCTGTTTCCCAAAAATGCAAAGTCCACCCCTGCACCGGTTTCTTCGGTTACTTCCCAACTTACCCCTACGGCGGGTGTGCCATAAGCAGCGCCAAAAACCAGGTCCTGTGCAGGCCCGAATACATAGTTATAGCTGCTACTGCCGGTATTGGTCATTATCTGCGACACATTTAACGGTATATCCTGGTTGCCCAGCCTGCCCCAGTTAGCACGAAGCTTTAAGAAATCAAACCATTTTACATCCTGCATGAAAGACTCATTGCTGATCGTCCAGCCCAGGCCTACAGAAGGGAAAGTGCCCCAATAGTCTTCCGTTTCCCTGAATGCGCTCGTGCCGTCTCTCCGCAATGTGGCCGTCAGGTAGTAGCGACTATCATAGTTATACTGCACACGGCCGAAATATGATGCCAAAGCTCTTGGTGTAAGATAAGTCTGGTTTAAAATTTTCTGGTATCCAGACGATCCCAGGTTTATATTCCAGTATTGTTCTTTTACCGGAACATCGTAACCTGTTCCGTCCATTTTATTTCCTATGCCCACTTTTTCGCGCGACATACCCGCGATGGCTTCTACATTGTGACGTCCGAATTTTTCCTGGAAAGTGAGGAAGCCTTCCCATGCCCATCTAAGGCTCTCCTCCTGGGAGACCTTAAGGCTGTTATTGGCATAGGTGGTTACTGCGGGGTTGGCCTCCTTTAATGCAAGAAAGTCTGCTTCGGTACGGATAGGGTCCGCATTTAACCAGCCATCTTTGATGTCGGTGAATTCCCGTTTTCTGAAATAGTACTTGGTGGCATTCAGCCTGGAATTTACTTTTAAGAAGCTGGTGATCTTGTATTCCCCTTCCAGTCCGCCCTGCAACATCGTAGACCTGGTCAACTCATGATGAGCGTCTACGGTATAAACCGGGTTGCCGATCGAATTCAGGCTGCCAACCGTTTGACCTGCCGTGCTTTCATAGGTCACAATGCCGGTTGTTCGGTTAACAAACGGGCGCCCGTACCTTCCGTTAGCGTACTTTACAGGCACTAAGGGCGACTGCCGGTAGGCATCGCTGAACGCTCCATAAGGTTTTGGGGTAGCTTCCGTAAAGGTCAGGTTCAGCGTTTGGTTAAATTTCAGGCGATTATTAAAGAACTTATAGGTGTTATTGTTCCTGATGGTATTTCTTGTAAAAGAGGAGCCGCTAAGGATTCCGTTCTCCTTAAAGTTATTAACGCTTAAAAAATAATCCACGCTTTCCGAGCCGCCGGAAAGATTGATCGCGTTATTAAATACCGATCCATTCTTCAATATTTCATCATACCAGTCGGTATTGTTAGCCTGGCTTGATTTATCGGCCAGCTGCCAGGTTGAATTAAGGGCGGCTAAATTCTGGTTGACGTAAGTGATATACTGACCGGCATCTGCCATTTTCACCCGGTTCAGTATATTCTTTATGCCTGCATAGCTTTCATAATTTATGGCAGTTCTACCTGCTTTCCCTTTTTTTGTAGTTACCATAATAACGCCGTTGGCTGCGCGTAATCCGTAGATAGAAGCGGATGATGCATCTTTCAATACATCCATGGATTCAATATCATTGGGGTTGATATTATTGATATTGTCCACCGCCATACCATCCACGATATACAGGGGGCTGCGCCCGCCCAGGGCTGTACCCAAGCCGCGGATAATAACGTTTGGCGTTGAGCCGGGCGCTTCTGAAGCAATGATGTTTAAACCGGCCACTTTGCCCTGAACAGACTGCATGGCAGACATTGCCGGCTGTTTGGTAATATCAGCACTTTTTACGCTGCTGATCGCACCGGTAAGATCTTTTTTTGTTGTTGTACCATACCCGATCACCACCACTTCTTCCAGTTGCTGTGTTGTGGCGGAGGGCTCCAGTACTATATTGATGTTTTCCTGGTTAGCAACGGCTATTTCCTGTGTTTGAAATCCTACAAAAGAAAATACCAACGTGCCATTTTCCGGTGCGGATATGGAAAAATTCCCGTCGGCATCTGTTGTTACTCCCTGGTTGGTTCCTTTTACGGTAACCGAAACGCCTACAAGTGGGGCGGCGTTAGCATCCATTACGCTACCTTTTACAATAATGTCCTGTTTTGCCCCATTTTCTCGTATCACGATCAGGTTGTCTTCGAGAATATTATACAACAGGTTGGTGCCCGATAATACATTTTTCAGCACATCGGCGATAGCGGCGTCGCGCACATTTACCGATGCTCTCTCCTTCAGGCCCTTCAGCCTGCTGTTATAAACAAAGCGATAATGTCCCTGTTTCTCGATGCTGTTCAGTATTTTACTGATTACCGCCTTATTCATGCTCAGCGTTACCTTATCCTGGGCCTTTATATTAGCCATCGCCTGGCAAATGCCAAGCAGCAGCAATAAAACGGTGAGCTTCATGATTTTAAATACTTTTAAATAAGCAGACAGTGTGCTCTTGTAACGGAGCCGTTTTTTTTTCATACTTTTATCGTTAAGGGTTATAAAAAATAAACTTGCGCTTTCGTTTCAACCGTGAGACAAGTTTTGTAACCGTATCGGGAAATGCTGCAACATTTCCCGTTTTTTTATGCGCTAAGAGCTGTTATATATATTCATATGCTTGTTTTTGTTTGATTATTTTATTATTACCTCCCCGTTTTTTATGCTGTATTTAAAGGGATTAGCCAGCTGCAGGGCATGCAACACCTGTTGAATGGTTTCATTTTTGAAATTCACGTCAAACATGAGTTGTTTGGCATTTTCATTCTCAAACCTGAAGATCATCCCATATTTACGTTCCAACTCTATGGCCAGCTCGGCAAATAGCTTGTTCCGGAATAGAAGCCGGTTATCTAACCATGAGGTTTCCATGATCGTACTGTCGGCCGGCACGTAATTAATCTTGCTCAGGGTTACGGTAGATATCGGCTCCGGTTTTATTTCGTCCTCATCCTTTTTTGTTTCTATCCGGTTCATTACCACCAGTTTTTCAGAGGGGTGCAGTATTATTTTTTCCTGCGGCCGGTTATTCATCGTTACTTCTATTGAGCCCCGGATCAGGCTGGTTTCGGAGCTTTTATCACCCGGGTAAGATTTTACATTAAAAGCGGTGCCCAATACTTTAATATGCATGGCGGAAGTGTGGATGATAAAGGGGTGGTGCTCATCTTTTTTTACATCAAAATATGCTTCACCGCTTAATTCCACCTCACGGGTGGCCGTATTAAAGTTTTTATTGTAGGTTAGCTTGCTACCGGCGTTCAGCCAAACCGTTGAGCCATCCGGGAGGATCGTTTTTGAATGTGTTCCCGGCAGGGTGGCGATCTCATTTTTGGGAGCTGCCGCATTTTGTTGCGCCATAGGATCGTTCTTTGCTGTGCCTGTTCTACTCTGATAAACGAAATAATAGGCTGCCAGGGATAGTATCAATAACGCTGTTATACTGAACAGTGCTGATTTTACAGTAAGACGGGTTCTTTTTATCGAGCCTTTCTCTGTCATGGCAGGATAGCTACTTTCAGCGTGTAATGGAATCTGTACGCCCGTCTCCCCCAGGCGTAACAGGTGCTTTTGCAGGGCGGTGAATGCTTCTGTTTGATCCGGCTTTTTTTTGAGGCGCCACAGGTCAGTAATATTTTGTATGGAATAGTGAAGATCGGGATGGTCGTGCAGCAGTTTCTCCAATTCTCCGAGTTCTTCTGCAGAAGCCTCTCCTGAAAGTTTTTTCCCAACAATGTACCAGATTCTGTCTGCTGTCATAAAATATATTGCTGTTTAGGTAGTTGAATAGACTTATTAGTATGACAATTGTGTGCATTCTTTACCCCCAAGCCAAAAAAGATTTTTTCCATTGAGATGTCAGACATCTGCCTGCGCTTTATTCGGTGGAAGCTTATTTTAAAGATGGATTATTTTATCTCGAAATGTCCGTTGCCGGTATCTGAAGTGGTTCCTGTTAATTTGCAAAGAATGAGGAGTGCCTGTGATATTCCTATATCTTTTCTGAATGAAGCAGATATTTTCATGGTGCGCACTTCTTTGTTTAAAACGCTGATTTTTACGTTGTATGCCCTTTCCAGGTCGGCAATGATATAAGTAAAGCGTTCGTTTTCATAAATCATTTCACCCAGCTGCCAGGCAGCTATTTTACTTCCCATGATATTTTTTTCGTTGACTCCTTCTCCGTCGATGTCAATTTTAGCCTGCTGGCTTTGGACGAGTGTGGCCACTATATTCCCGTTGCGTTTTACCTCTGCTTTGCCCCTATTTACAGATACCGTGACTTCTCTTTCGCGGGGATAGGCTTTAATATCAAAAGACCCGCCGGCAACTGCGGTTGATACATTACCTGTATGAACAATGAAAGGTGTGTTTGGCCTGTGCTTTACCTCAAAAAAAGCTTCGCCGCTGAGCGTGACCTCTTTTTTGCTGCCGGTAAACTTATCCGGGTATTCGAGCGAACTGGCGGCATTCAGCCATACCCGGGTGCTGTCGGGCAGCAACAGGAACTTTTGTTCGGAGCGTTCGCTGAATTTTTTGGTTAAAACGATAGTGCTGTTGCCGGGTTGGGAACGGTTGCCCGGTGTGATTTTGCGGGTCAGCCATAGAGCTGCCGATATC
>CAZREP010000135.1:0-3338 GCA_964599035.1 uncultured Terrimonas sp.
CATAACCAGGCGTACCTTCACCTTTTTATCTGCGCCGATATATACCCACCTGTCTACCCGACCTTTGCGCTTCAATAAAGAAGCTAAGACAATCTCTTTACGGTCTGTAACAGACTTATCAAAGATCTTAGTAAAGTTTTTTTTACCTTGGTGCTGAAATAGCTGCTTGTTGTCATTTTCTACTTTTTTTTGCAAGTAGCTACTTCTTCTCAAATACCCACCACATCTACTTTTCCACACATGTTAATATCTCCTTAGCTTGATGCATATGCGAAGGTGCAGGACGAAATCCGAAAAGGGTTATCAGCTATGAGCAAATTTACCTGATTACTGATACCCCAAAGCAGCAAGGACCAAATGACAAGATCCAAATAAATCTCAAATCAGCCCTACACCTCATACCTTACGCCTCAAATTTCAAATCTCAAATTTCAAATCCCCTCTATCTTTGCCCTCATGTATTATATCATTCTCGGCCTATTGTATTTGTTTTCTTTCCTTCCCTTGTGGATCATATACCGCATTTCCGATTGTATCAGCTTTTTACTGCATTATGTAATAGGATATCGCAGGAAGGTGCTGATGAAAAACCTTTCCATTGCCTTCCCCGAAAAAACGGAACAGGAAAAAAAGGCGATCATAAAAAAATTCTACAGGAATTTTACCGACACTTTCCTGGAGTCCTTCAAATTGCTTTCAATGAAGGAAAGCAGCCTGAGAAAAAGAATTCAGTTTGACCCTGCCATATTTAATGAGCTGTTTGCTACCGGCAAAAGCTGTCAGGTGCATTTAGGGCATAATTTTAACTGGGAATGGGTGAATGTACGGGTTACCCGTGAGCTGGCATATCCCTTTCTGGTGGTATACATGCCCATTGGCAACAAGCTTATCGACCGGCTTTTCAAATATTTCAGGGAGAAAACCGGCTCTGTCCTGTTACCTGCAACGGACATGAAGAACGCGATGATACCTTACCGCAACAAACAATATATGCTGGCATTGGTTGCCGATCAAAATCCTGGTGATCCTGCGCGGGGATACTGGGTGAAATTTTTTGACCGCTGGACACCCTTTGTAACAGGTCCCGAAAAAAACGCGCGCTTACATGATATTCCCGTTGTATTTGCCCGTTTTTCAAAGCCGAAAAGAGGCTATTATAGTATTGAAACAAAATTAGCAACCCTGCACCCGGCTGCTATGCCGGAAGGTGAGCTCACCCTGCAATACGTTCGCTATCTCGAAGAAGTGATCCGCAAGCAACCCGAAGTATACCTGTGGAGCCATAACCGCTGGAAATGGGAATTCAAAGAAGCGTATGCAAAAAGAAAGATCGAAGATGAACAGGTGAAAGATACCGGTGCGGGTTAGCCGAAAGTCACGCCTTCGTATATATCCCCCAAAGAAAGATAAAGGCCCACCGGGCTGATCGTTAGCTGCTCATCAGCATGGAAATATTCCTCAAACTTCCAGGCTCCGTCTGCCTGCTTTTCCCTATACGGATATGTGACTTCACAGAATCTATCGTCACATATTCTTTAAGGGTCTCTATTTGCATATAGAAGAAAAATTTGCTGCCAAAGTCGTAGTCTTCAGTAGAAGGTGAAAGTATCTCAAAAATAACCAGCGGGTTTTTACTATATCTTTTACTTCATCCGACAGATCCGGTGTTCCGCAGATGATACTGGCATCCGGATAAAAATAAGATTCGTGTGAGGGCACATATACCCGCAGGTCGCTCGGATAAATATTGCACGATCTCCCCTTCAAAAAAGCGCCGGACAGGGTGATTAAGTTCGAAAGGATAAGATTATGCGCCGGCGAAGCACCAGCCATAGAAATAATGGTACCTGAAACATACTCATGCCTGAACGTTGCCTTTCGCTCCCACTCCAGGAACGCCGAAGGGCTCATCGAAGTATAATATTTATGCGCCGGTCCTTCAACAATCATAGTACTAATATACAAATAATGCAGAAAGGATTTCGGCGCACTTTAATTTCTCATTCTATGATTTCATATTATCTTAATGTTGACATGCAGTAAACAGTTTCACGCTCACCTGCATCCTACCAGGGGTAGCATTAAAATTTATTGTTCCGGAACAAAACCAGCTGCTTTTATCCTGTTTTCCCGCCTTACCTTTCATAATTCTTTTTATTCCGTTAAAACGATAATATACCTCCCAAAAAAATATCGCCACTATCAAAGCCAATCTTTCTATCTTGTCGGAAAATACCACTATATGCATAAGAAAATAGTTTTGCTGGCCATAAGCTGCTGCTTCATCAGCTTTGCTGCGCTAGCCCAGAAAAAACAAAAGAAAAAAGATGCCCCGGTTGCTGCTGCCGCTGCAGACACAACAAAGAAAACTCCGCCTAAACCGCCTAAGCCCACGATCGGAGAAAAGACAAAATCAAGTAAAAAAACAGACGGTCTTTTTACCATTTACCAGGACACTGCCACGGGTAGTATACAATTGTATATAAAGAAAGATCAGTTAGGTAAAGAATACATTTATCAAAGCTTTTCCATGGGTGGGCCTACCCGGCTTTACCTGAATCAGAATATGATCAGGGCCACCTTTGTTTTCAGCATCACCAAACCATTTGATAAGTTGGAGTTTGCGCAGCAAAACACTAATTTTTATTACGACCCTGCCAATGCCGTGAGCAAGGCGGCGAATGTGGATGCCCCACCCGCCCTGTTTTTCTCAGAGAAGGTAGTGGCGGAAGACTCAGCGGGTTACCTGATCGCAGCAGACGGATTATTCATCAGCGACAAATTAGATCCGGTAAAACCCACCATACCGCCGGGCATACCTCCTACTGCAGTCTTTAACCTCGGCTCGCTCAATGTTGCCAAATCAAAATATCACCAGATAAGATCGTACCCCGATAATACGGACGTTGTAGTGGATCTTGCTTACGACAATCCTGCCCCGCTTAACCAGGGTGGTGATGATATAACCGATGCACGCTATAACCGGGTAAGGATGCAGCATTCTTTCCTTGCCATGCCACAAAACGATTACCACCCGCGGCGCGACGACCCCAGGGTAGGCTACTTTGGCGCAGAGGTACAGGATCTTACTTCTGTATCGGCTACCCCTTACAAGGATTTTATCAGCCGCTGGTACCTGGTAAAAAAAGACCCTTCCGCAGCGGTGAGCGAGCCGGTGGAGCCGGTAGTGTACTGGATAGAAAACACAACGCCGGTGGAATACCGGGAGATCATTAAAGAAGCCGGCGAAAAATGGAATGAAGCTTTTGAAAAGGCCGGGTTCAGGAACGCTATCGTAATGAAGATCATGCCAGACACAGCCACATGGGATCCGGCAG
>CAZREP010000135.1:3348-14567 GCA_964599035.1 uncultured Terrimonas sp.
CCGCTGGGTAAGCAGTCCATATCCGGCCTATGGAGCCATAGGTCCCAGCTTTTTCAACCCCCGGACCGGCCAGATACTGGGAGCCGATATTACCGTGGAATGGAAAAGCGGCGCCGGCACGATAAATTACGACGACCTGTTTAACGGCGGCAACGGTACGGGGTTACCTGCCGTTCAGCTGCCCTGGGCCCATACAAACGAGGAGCCACATGCCAGCTTTGACGAAAGCCATCTTCAGTACTGCAATGTTGCCCGCGAATTGCAGGCGCAATATATAACAGGACTTACCGTGCTGGAGGCCATGGACAACCGGCCAGAAGCAGTGAAGGAAATGCATAAGGAGTTTCTTACCTTCCTTATCATGCACGAAATGGGACATACGCTCGGCTTAAATCATAACATGAAGGCCAGCCAGATGCTCAGCCCGGCGCAGGTAAATGATAAAAGCATTACAGACAAGATCGGGATGATCGGTTCCGTGATGGATTACCCTTCCATTAATGTAAGTCTTGACCGGAGCAAGCAGGGAAGCTACTATACAACTAAAGCAGGCCCTTATGATATATGGGCTATCGAATATGGTTATACACCTTTTGCAGCCGGGGAAGAGGAAGCGGGGCTGAATAAAATACTCAGCCGCAGTACCGATCCACAGCTTGCTTTTGGCAATGATGCCGATGATATGCGCTCACCGGGAGGAGGAATAGACCCGAGGGTAATGATCAATGATATGAGCAACGATATGATCACCTATGCCGAAGACCGCTTTAAACTGGTGAATACGCTGCTGCCCAAATTAAAGGAACGATATAGCAAGCCCGGCCAAAGCTACCAGCAACTGCGTCAGCGCTACCTGATGCTGCAAAGCCAGCGCGTACAAATGGCTAACGCAGTAAGCCGGTATATCGGAGGGATATATGTAGACAGGAGTTTTGCCGGCCAAAATACCACTACCAGGCCCTTTACCCCTGTTTCCGCAGCAACACAAAGGAAAGCCCTTGCACTGCTGAATAAATATATTTTCTCTCCGGGTGTTTTTAATGCAGATGCAGCATTGTTTCCCTACCTGCAGCAACAGCGGAGAGGCTTTAATTTCTTCGGCTCTACCGAAGACTATAAACCACAATCAATTTTTCAAAGCATTCAGCTGGCTGTAATGGCACAATTGCTACACCCGGTTACCTTGCAGCGTATCAACAACAGCGGCTTGTATGGCAATGCCTACAGCACGGCTGACCTTACCTCTGATCTGAATAGGTATTTTTTCGCAGATGATCTCAAAACCAATGTAAACCTGTACAGGATCAACCTACAAACGGAATATGTAAAGGCTTTAACCGCCATCGCTACAAGTCCTTTACCCAACGCCTACGACAATGCCTCTAAGGCTGCGGCGCTCTCTTCCCTTAAAAAAATAAAAGCGATGCTGGCTACGGCAGTATCTGCCAATGAGCAAACCCGTGCACACCGAACCAATTTAAATTATCTCATAGATAAAGCTTTATCGGTGAAATAAACTACAGCGCTGAAAAGAAGTGGGGCTGGCCAAAAAGGTCAGCCCATTTTCATTATTAAGTTACCCAGGGGTCTTCATTGAAGGGGGGCAGGATCGTTATGAGATCCCAGCACTGCGTGATCGTCGGGTCTCATCTTACACACAGATGGCCGGCCGGGAAGACCCATCGGGAAAGAAATGTCGTCAGCGATAGCGAAGCCTCACCTACCGGTCCGATTCCGTTAGCCGCTGGTGCCTTGCAATACTGGCAATATACATAGCAAAGCCCGCTATGGCAGTATCTTTCAGGGCATTTACAAGCGCCAGCTGTCGCATGATAGGGTCGCCCGAATTTAAATGATTCGGAATGTGGATCAGCAACACAAACGCAACCAGTAAAACAGCAAGGAGGTATCCTGCAAGAGATACATAGCGATTGGTCATAAAAGCAGCGGCAGCAAGGATAAATGCAATCCCAACCAAATAAACCCACATTATCCCTCTTGGAAGATACAACGGCACATAGTTGAGCATTTCGTTCGGATGGGTAAAATGCATAATACCGAAAACGACCATAACAATGGCCAGTAGCCATATGGCTATGCGGGAAATCGTTAGGTGTATCATAAAAAGAGCTTTTAGTGCTATTAAGTTAATCCTTTTCTCCCGGAATAGCACATTATATTTTGCACAGCCTTCATCAACTGCACACTGTTGTTTCATTTGTTGTGGATATTTCACACAGACAGGCTTTCTTCATCGAACAGCGTCTATGCCGGTACGTTGAACCGGAACCCAACACCATGTATGGTTTCAAGGTTAACCGATGTATCGGACTTAAAATGCTTCCGGAGCTTGGTAATAAAAACGTCCATGCTCCGTCCCAGGAAATAATCATCTTTCCCCCATACGTTCAGCAGTACCTCATCTCTTTTTAAAATGTGGTTGGGATGCTCGCATAAAAATTTCAGCAGATCTGCTTCCTTTTGCGTTAAATTGGTCACTTCATCGCCATGATAAATCTTAAGATCCGTATAGGAAAAACGTATCTTACCCAAATTAAACTCATACGCCCGTTCGGAAAAAAGCTTTTTTGTCCTGCGTAAAAAAACATCCATCCGCATCAGCAGCTCTTTCATGCTGAAAGGTTTGGTAATGTAATCATCGGCGCCACTGCTAAAGCCTTTTAGTTTATCTTCCTCCATTGATTTGGCGGTAATGAATAAAATAGGGACCAGATCGCTTTTCTGCCTGATCTTTTTGGCCACGCTAAAGCCATCCTTCACCGGCATCATTACATCCAGCAGGCAAATATCAAATTCATCCTTATGAAAATGCTGCAAGGCCTGATCGCCATCAGAGCAAAGCAGTACATGGTATCCTTCCTGCTCAAGGCTGTCCTTAATAACATAACCCAGCGACAGGTCATCTTCTGCAAGCAATACATTGGCTTTAAACGGTTGCATGATCTAATCATTTATACGGGTAATATAATTTTAAACTCCGTGCCTATACCGGGCACGCTGTTCACTACGATCTTTCCGTTGTGAGCATCCACGATCTTTTTAACAAAATCCAGGCCTAACCCGAATCCTTTTACATTATGAACATCTCCTGTAGGAATGCGGTAAAATTTTTTAAAGATGCTCTTAAAATATTTCTTATCAATGCCGACGCCATTGTCTTTTACCGATATGTACATTTCTGTTCCGCCTCGGCCTGCTTCAATAATGACGAGAGGTGTGCGGGAATATTTTATCGCATTTTCTATCAGGTTCACCACCGCGAGTTCAAGATGGGTTTTATCGGCTGTAACAGCAACATCTTCCTCCTCCAATTTAATTTCAATTCTTGCGTTCTCCGCTTCTATAAGGGGTTGCAGCTTGGCTATGGCCTGGTCAATCAGGTCCTTTACCGGAATGGACACTTTCTCTACCCGCAGCGCAGTCTGGTCGGACACCGCCATTTTCAGCAGCCGCTCCACCTGGTTTTGCAGGTGTTCCGTTTCGTGTGTAATAATGGTAGTATATTTTTCCATCCGTTCGGGCTGTTTTGCGATGCCGGGCTGCGCTAACACTTCCGAAGCGATCTTCATAACAGCCAGTGGTGTTTTAAACTCATGGGTGAAATTATTGACAAAATCTTTTTGTATTTCAACCAGGAACTTTTGCTTGTAAAAATAGAACATGCTCACGGCAAGTCCTATCAGCACAAGCACTACAACAATACTTCCGATGATCCATAAATTCATCTGCGATAAGATATACCTGCTCCTGTCGGGAAAATGCAGGAGGATATAATGATAATTCGCAGGATATACTGTTAGCGGAACGGGATCACCTTCCGGGTCTGATGCAGGAGAAGCGATATTTTGCTGAAAGACGTACTGCTGCTTTGTTCCGTCGTATAAAGCCACGTTGCATTCGGTCAAAATGTCAAAATCCATCAACTCCCGGGTAAGGTAAAACACAAGCGTATCTCCCGCGGGAGGGTTGGTGATTTGTATAATAAATGTGTTGCGGGAGGGCCGCATGGTGATCAATTGCTGCAAATGGCTGGCAGGGCTTTCCGACAGGTTCATGTCTTCAAAAAGCCCACGAACACTCTTTACCACATTGGTATCGAACTGCTTTTGCTCCAGCTTATATATATGGTTCAACCAGTACAATTGAATGGCAATGATTAAACCGATAACCACAGTACCTGTAAGCACGATCCATTTTAAAGTAGCGGAACGCATACCAAAAAGCTTGGAGGAATTAATGAGCACAAATATGTTTTTAATTATCTTAAAAAATACCCCCGACTGCTCCTTTTATTGTTAAGCCGCCGTTAACCCCTTTTGCTATGCTTCCCGGGAAAATTACTTCCGTATTCAAAAGCGCTCAACATTCAGTAGTAAGGATTGATTAATATATACACCAGGACTCCTGTTACGGAAACGTATAACCATACCGGCCAGGTAATACGGGCCAGCCGCTTATGTGGGAGGAATTCTGCCGTAAGTCCCCGGTAGGCAGTAAATAAAATAAAAGGAAGAATGATCCCTGCGAGGGGAATATGCGTGCCTAAAATAATATAATAAAACACCCGCAATGAGCCGGTGGCCGCTTTTTCAGCAGCGGTCACTATCCCGTCATGATCCACATCGCCAAACCGTGTTTCGCCGGCGAAAAGGTGGTGACAGATATAAGAAATGAGGAACAGCACCGATAAAAGAATAGCACTGAGCATTATTTTTTTGTGCAACACATAATTCCGGCGCTTTACGGCAACGAGGCCTGCAATAAGCAAAAGAGACACAAAGGAATTGATCACGGCGTTGATGAAAGCAAATACGTGAATATCAAAGCCTGGGCTGGTGCTTATTTTTACCCGGCCTAATAATACGATGGCTGTAAATATTACAGTCGACACAACAGCGATCAGCCTACGGGCCAATTTATCATTCTTTGCTATGACGGGCTGAGGCCTGCTCTCTGTTGTCATGTATTATTGCTGTATTTATATTATTGAATGGGAAGGCTCAGCCTCCAAAAAACTTTCTTTTTTTCTTTGGATCTTTTTCCAGCATCAGCAACACCACATCATTGGCCAATTTGTTGAGGTGAATGCTGTCCATACCGTTATACCATCCACGTACCACCCTGTCTTTATCAAGAATAAAAAAGTATTCGGTATGTATAAAGTTGGTATCTACTTTGGTGTCGGCAATATTGGCTTTGAATTCTTTTTTGGCAATATCGTAAATCTCATCCTTATCACCCGTAAGCATCCACCAGATATCGTGGTTGACCCCGTATTGATCTGCATACTTTTTTAACTTCTCGGCAGAATCTCTTTTAGGGTCCACGCTGAAAGAAAGGAACCTGACAATGGTGTCTGTTTTATTAAAAGCATCCTGCAATCGTTTCATATTGCGCGTTAGGGTGGGACAAACAATCGGGCAGGAAGTGAAAAAGAAATCCGCCACAATAATTTTTCCTTCCAGGTCGCTCAGGGAAACCTGTTTCCCGAGCTGGTTAGTAAGCGTAAAATCTCTTACCTTATGCCAAATCGTATCGGGTGTGGTTTTGCCGTAAACTGTTTTGTTTTGTACCGTATCGTAAAAGAAGCGCCGGGGCATTACAACCGCTTCGTCAGTAAAATATTTCAGCAAAAAATAACAGGTCAAAGGAAGCAGACCTGCCAATAGAATAGCCACTAGAGACTTCTTGCTCATCATATCCGGCAAAGATAAGCCTTCTATTGCTTCAGTATCCTTTTGGACTCATTGATCGAAGAGCCGCGGATGCTCAAAATATATTCTCCTTTGGGCACACTGTACATATCCAGTATCTGCTGCAGGTAAACTGTGGTTTTCCTAAGCTGGTAGCTTCTTATGCTTTTCCCGGTCATATCATATAAAGTGCAGGAAATTTCACCCAACCCCTCGTCATTAATAATTAAGGTGGCATTATTGAAAACCGGGTTAGGCATAATAGCCACTTCGGCTTTTGATTTCCTGGGGAACCGGATCTTACGGATCTCGGAAAAGCTGGCTTCGCCCTTTTCGTCAAACCCTGCTACCCTGTAATAAGCGCTGTCTGTTAAAGCAAAATGGTCCGTATACTGGTAATAGCCGGCGCCCGGCTCTGTTAAAAGAATAGCTCTATGAAGCGGTTGAAAAATAATGCCATCGACAGAGCGCTCTACAATAAAATGCATGCTGTCTGATGTTTTACCTGCTATTTCCCATTTTAACTGAACCGCATTTTTAATAAAAATGCCGGCTTCAAATGAGCTGAAATGGATTGCCGGGCGGTCGGTTTGGGCTATTGCGGCAGTGCGTGCCAACAGGCAAAGCATACCGGGCAAAAGCAAAAGACATATATTCCGCACCAGGCGTTTCATATAAATATCATCGGGTTTGATACTCAGGAATCATTCAATTATCTGTTAATTGAACGGGGAGTGAGGAAAACGCGAAAATTGTGCCGGTGGTATGAAAGAATATATAAAGTTTTATTAAAACGGTTAGGGATGAACGTTAGACAGCTTCCAAACCCTGTTCAGCTACGGCTTCCCGGGCGCACAGACCACACCCAGGTAGCGGCCCATCCAGTAAGGCAATAAGTACGTGTCGCCGGCACCCTGCTCGCTGCTCCCGTTGTTTCGCGCGTCTAATGTAAATGGGTTCCTGTTATGCTTTAATTCAGGTCGCTCATCCGGCGGCAATACTTCAGCAGTGGTTTGTTCCCTGAAGTTTTCCCCGATATATTCAATGTCTTTGCGGTGGCTGTTATACACCGTCCATTCTATCATATCCAACGGCATTTCCTTTAAATGCCAGATACTTTCCGGCAGGCTAAACGTTTTGGCGCCTGTAAGTGCATAACAAAAATTCCAAAGGGCATCCTTTTCCGGCCTTTCTGTTTCGTAATGATCCCGTATGGCTTCGCGATATTGCTCCTTCAGCGAATCACTGAAGGCATAGGGATACAGCCCCCAGTAAGCCAGGAAATACATCTCATCGTCTGAATGGTTCCAGCTTTGCGACAACATTTTACTCCAGTCATCAGCATTTTCCGGGGCTTTTCCTATGGTGGAGAAGGGGCGTACCAGGTTTTTGAGGTAGCCACGGTGGTATAATAAATCCTCCGCAACTTTTTTATACTTCTCTTTGCCGGTAAAATGCCAGGCGGTTTGCAGAAAAGCGATGATATTGGAAGCATATAGTTTTCTGTCGCCCACCATTTCCGGGAAACGGTTCACGTAGTCGGGATGCCAGATCCCCCATAGGGTAGCCCTGCCGTCGTGATCAACCAGCCGGAGATCATGATCAATAATATGCGACATGAGTCTATCCATTAATTGGATGGCTCTTTTTCTTATCCCTTCATCATCCATATATTCAGCCAGCAGGGTAAGCGCAAACATCTGCCCAACAGTTTGATCGCTGCTGCTTGCTCCTTTCCAGTCCCATTCCGGATCGGAAGCATGCCGCCAGCTGATCGTGTTCTGATAACCGGGATACCAGTAGTGCTCCAGGTAGGGGCGGTACTCATTCTTAAAAGGCATCATACCCTGCCGCTCAAAAGACCGGGCAAAAAAACCGGGAACGGAATGTATGGTATACAATCTTTCCATGGCCTCAAAGGACTCTATACAGTTTTGTTTTGCTTCCGCTTCGCGCGTAACGAGATACCTGAACAACTGGCTGCCGAGGTACATGGCAGTCCAGAGATTATCGCTGTCGCGCGGCCTTACCGTGGCGGTGGAAAGATCGCCATCCTGTATGTTTGCCACATCACAGTACAACCCGTATCTTATATGTCTTTGCCTTACCTGTTTGTCGTAAAAAGCAGCTTTCTCCTCCAGCGTCATCTCCATAAAGCTGATCTTTCCCAATCCCAACCCCGTAAGTATCAGCACGCTGCCATCATTACCTCTGGCAATATGCTTCACATCGTCCGAAGGAAGCCACCGCCTGGAGGCATAGTAATTGAACTTGCCATCTCCTTTCAGCATGAATGCCCCTCTGGTAGATCCAAACCACAGCTCCCCCTCTATTTCTCTAACTGCCGTAAGATCCGTCCAGGGAAGCTTCCGGTTCACTTCTCCTCTTTGCTTCCCCGTAGCCGCATCTATAACCATATAACCGTTACGGCTACCGGCCACCACATCCTTTCCGCCATTGGCTAGGGTAAAGCAGGTAAGGCTGTCGCCTGCAAACAGGGATGTATAACTTTTATCTGCAGGGGAAAAGGAAAATATTTGAGATGGGGTTAGCACCAAAAAACGATGCTTTACACTGTCGAATATGATATCTGATACCTCACCGGTGCTTTTGCCTTCCCACACTATCCGGGCGTCTGTAATATATTGCAGGGCTTTGCCGTCCGATATCAAAAAATCAAAATCGCTGCCGCCTGCAAAAACTTTGGCTCCCGAAAGACCATGCTTTATATATACCCTGCCCGCCCAGGCATTGCTCAGTACGGCTTTATCATCCAGGTACACCAGTTGTTGCCGGTATATACCCAGATCGCTGATCTTCTTGTCTTTCATCGGGCGGTAAGTATCATCCGCAACCAGGGTGCCCGGATAGAGCAGGGCGCCCGAAAAAGGATGCAGCAGACCTTTGGATGAAAGCACCTGTATAACCCCATTGCGGTCGGCATACACCTTGTATAAGGCAATACCACTGTCGGCTACCGTATATTTAATGCTGTAATCCTGAACATACGGTACATCGGTATAGGCTGTTTGATGCTGATCTTGTTGCGGCTGGTGCTGCAAACACGAAACCAGGCCAAGGGAAACCATACCCGCTGGTAGCCATTTTTTCATTTGCCGTATTTTAAGCCGGGCTTAAAGACGCATTTATTTATTACCCGGCGCACTGATCACTTCCAGATAGCGGCCCATCCAGTAAGGCAGCAGCCAGATATCACCGGCACTGTATTCATTGGTACCGTTGCGACCTCCATTCAGATCGAACCGGTTTGCATTGTGCCTGCTGATATCCAGCTCATCGGGCGGCAATACTTCTGTGGTGGTTTGTCCGCGGAAATTGGGCGCTATCAGTTCTATGTCTTTCCTTTCGCTGTTGCGTACGGTCCAGCCGATCATATCCAGGGGATACTCCTGCAAATACCATATTGCTTCTTTCAAATCAAATTCCTTTGTTCCTGTCAGCGCGGTAAAAATATTCCATGCTCCTTCCTTTTCGGGTCTTTCTATTTCCCAGTGATCAATGATGGCTTCTTTATATTTTTCCTTAAGCGTATCATTAAAAGCATAACGGTACAAGCCCCAATAACCCAGGAAATACATTTCATCGTCTGAATGGTTCCATCCTTCCGACAGCATTTTGCTCCAGTCGTCGGCATCGTCGGCAGCACGGCCGACCTCTTTCATAGGCCGCATCAGGTTTTCGAGGTAGCCATGATTGTTCATCAGGTCAAAGGCTTTTTCTTTATATACCTCTTTTTTAGTGAAATGATATGCCGTTTGCAACATGGCGATAATATTGGAAGAATTGATCTTCCTGTCGCCTACATTTTTGGGCCGGGCATTCACATAGTCAGGGTTCCATCTTCCCCAAAGCGTGGGTTTACCGTCCCAGTCTACCAGGTAAAGATCATTGTCAATCACGTGCTGCATGAGTGAATCTATCAGGGCTATGGATTTTGCTTTTATAGCCTCATCGTCTACCAGCTCCGCCAAAACGCCAAAAACAAAAATATGACCGATCGCTTCATCGCTGCTGGTTGTGGATTTCCAGTCCCATTCCGGGTGGGGCGCAGGGATCCATCTTTCCGGATCGTGGAGCTTGTATCCTCTCCTTTCATAAGACCGCGCAGGAAATCCTTTTACCGGGTTAACGGAATAGAGCCGGTTCATGGCCTCCAGCGATTCGCGGCAGTTCTGCAATGCTTCCGGTGATCTGGTGACCGCATAGCGGAAGGCTTCTGCTCCCAGATACATGGAAGTCCATAAACCGTCGTTATCCGAATCTTCCATATGCCCGGTACCCAGGTTCCCGTCTTTTATTCCCGCCAGGGTAGCATTAAAGCCATTGCGTATATGTCTTTGCCTTACCTGTTTGTCGTAAAAAGCAGCTTTCTCCTCCAGCGTCATCTCCATAAAGCTGATCTTTCCCAATCCCAACCCCGTAAGTATCAGCACGCTGCCATCATTACCTCTGGCAATATGCTTCACATCGTCCGAAGGAAGCCACCGCCTGGAGGCATAGTAATTGAACTTGCCATCTCCTTTCAGCATGAATGCCCCTCTGGTAGATCCAAACCACAGCTCCCCCTCTATTTCTCTAACTGCCGTAAGATCCGTCCAGGGAAGCTTCCGGTTCACTTCTCCTCTTTGCTTCCCCGTAGCCGCATCTATAACCATATAACCGTTACGGCTACCGGCCACCACATCCTTTCCGCCATTGGCTAGGGTAAAGCAGGTAAGGCTGTCGCCTGCAAACAGGGATGTATAACTTTTATCTGCAGGGGAAAAGGAAAATATTTGAGATGGGGTTAGCACCAAAAAACGATGCTTTACACTGTCGAATATGATATCTGATACCTCACCGGTGCTTTTGCCTTCCCACACTATCCGGGCGTCTGTAATATATTGCAGGGCTTTGCCGTCCGATATCAAAAAATCAAAATCGCTGCCGCCTGCAAAAACTTTGGCTCCCGAAAGACCATGCTTTATATATACCCTGCCCGCCCAGGCATTGCTCAGTACGGCTTTATCATCCAGGTACACCAGTTGTTGCCGGTATATACCCAGATCGCTGATCTTCTTGTCTTTCATCGGGCGGTAAGTATCATCCGCAACCAGGGTGCCCGGATAGAGCAGGGCGCCCGAAAAAGGATGCAGCAGACCTTTGGATGAAAGCACCTGTATAACCCCATTGCGGTCGGCATACACCTTGTATAAGGCAATACCACTGTCGGCTACCGTATATTTAATGCTGTAATCCTGAACATACGGTACATCGGTATAGGCTGTTTGATCATTGGCAGCTTTTTTTTGTGAGCACGAAAAAAGAGAAACCGCCGCAATAAGTGTAAACAAAAAATACTTTCTCATTGAAATAATGGTAAAAATGAACGAATGATGTAATCCTGAAGGAGTTTTTTCAAAAATGGTCAGGTGAATAACGGTTAAGAGAGCAGGCGCAGGCTTTGATACTCATACCCTATGGCAAAGTGCAGGCAGAGCGATG
>CAZREP010000136.1:0-14280 GCA_964599035.1 uncultured Terrimonas sp.
TTGTAAGGCCTGTCATAGGAATAATAACTTTAAAATTTAATCATTAATATATCAACTGCAAAGATATAACCGAAAATACAAATAAAGGCTCCTACTATGTTAAAGTAATAACATAATCGTATGAGGCTATACTACTGGTCCGGACGATGCAAAATGGAAGCTTTTTATATACAGGGGTTCTTCATAAGCCAGATCACAAAATGCCTTGTTTATAAAGGAGTTATGCAAAAGAAAAGACAAGTGTTTACCATTATAGTCGTTTTTTTCAAATACCGCATTGGCACTTGAAATACAGTTGCTCTTTCCTTTCCCGGCCCCGCTGCCGAAAAAAAGGATTTTTTTATGCCGCAGCTCCCGCAGCATAAAATCTGCAGAAAGTATGGCTGCATGAGGAGACAGCATGGCTTTTCCGGCAGGATTGTATAACGCCGTATAAACTTCATTTCGCCGGGCATCGATCATCGGGCAATAGGCGTCAAAACCCGGAAATGCTGCTATCGCTGCCACTGCCATCACCTCAAGCGTACTTACCGCCACCAACGGTTTATGCAGGGCATAACAAATGCCCTTAGCGCTGGCCATTCCCACGCGTAACCCTGTATAAGAACCCGGCCCGCTGGTTATACCCACCGCGTCGATATTTTCTATTTTATAATTCAGTACTGTTAAAAGCTGCTGTATGGCAGGTTGCACAAAAGCGGCGTGATCATATTGCACCGTATTGTCAAGCTCCATCAATAATGCTCCATCGCGCGACAACCCAACAAAAGCTTTTTCCAATGCGGTATCAATATGCAGCAGAAGGGCCATCCAAAATATATTTTCAGCAAAAATAGGTTGCATATTGAAGTAACTTCGCATTTTTACCATTTCTTATCATTTATGTATGGACAAAACGATCATTAATACTCCAAATGCTCCTGCTCCCATAGGACCTTACAGCCAGTCGGTAATGACAGGCAATTTGCTATTCGTGTCAGGTCAGATAGCCATTGATCCCCAAACAGGCAATATTGAAGCTAAGGATGCTGCAGCAGAAACAAACCAGGTAATGCAAAATATAGAAGCCATTCTTAAGCAGGCAGGTCTTGATTTCAATCATGTGGTGAAAACAACGATCTTCCTGTCGGATATGAGCCTGTTTACGATCGTGAATGAAGTATATGGAAAATACTTTTCCGATCATTTCCCGGCCAGGGAAACAGTGGCTGTTAAAGCATTGCCTAAAATGGCGAATGTTGAGATCAGTGTTATCGCGGCTAAATAAAGGAATCCGGGGGAAAGCCCCCATCGCAAATTTCAAATCTTAAATCTCAAATTTCAAGAGTCGCTAAGGCCCTAAGAAAAAATCAATAAATATAAGATCATGGCTAATACAATTCTCCCGGACGAGGAATGGTACAACGTGGATAACATTGACGCTGTAGATTCGCCTGCCCTGCTGGTATATAAAGAACGGGCAAAAGAAAACATCCGGCTGCTGAAAAGCATGGTAAATGATATAAGCAAGCTTCGTCCGCATGTTAAAACCAATAAAATGGCGGAAGTGTGCGGCATGATGCTGCAGGAAGGCATAACCCGGTTCAAATGCGCTACCATCGCGGAGGCCGAAATGCTGGCAATGATCCAGGCCCCCGACGTACTGCTGGCTTATCAGCCTGTGGGTCCCAAAATAATGCGGCTGATCAACCTCATCAAAGCCTATCCTGCCGTTCATTTTGCCTGCCTGACGGATAGCAGGGAAAACATACAACACATCAACGAGATAGCAGAAGCACAACATGTGGTAATAAATGTTTTCATCGACCTCAACGTCGGCATGAACAGAACAGGCATTGCTCCATCCCGGGCCTTACCGCTTGCCGCGTTTATTCAATCGCTGAAAAATATCCGGCTGGCAGGTTTGCACGGATACGACGGCCATCTGCATGATACCGATTTTAAAATCCGGCTGCAAAAAAGCGACGAAGGCTTCCGGAAAGTAGCGGATCTGCACCAAAAAATCGAACAGGAATTTAAACTGTCATTGAAAATAGTAATGGGTGGCACTCCTACTTTTCCTACCCATGCCCGCAGGCAAAACGTAGAATGCAGTCCGGGCACTTTTGTATTCTCCGACTGGGGATACAAAAACGCTTTTGCCGACCAGCCATTCAACTATGCGGCGCTCGTCGTTGCAAGAGTGATATCCATAGTAGATGAGCATACCATTTGTGCTGACCTGGGACATAAAGCTGTTGCAGCCGAAAATCCTTTGCCGCGTGTTCATTTCCTCAATGCCCCTGAGGCTGTTCCGGTGTCGCAAAGCGAAGAGCACCTGGTATTACGTGTACCCGATGCATCCCGGTATCATATTGGCAATGTGCTGTATGGAGCACCCGTACACATATGCCCTACCGTTGCGCTATATGACAAAGCTTATGTAGTGGAAGATAAAAAAGTAATTGCCCAATGGGATGTGGTAGCCAGGAAAAGAAGCATTAATTTTTAGCCGGCTTATTGTATGAGGGTAACCGACCGGTACTAAAAGCTTACCCCGCTCCGGATCCTGCTCAGCAACTGGCTGTAACAATTGTTCACCAGCCTTTCTGCCAGTTCGGTCTTCGAAGGCGGACGAACGGATGCCGAATTGTTGATCAGATCCCAGTCTGAAGCTTCCAAAGCCTGCTTGTCGCCCGTATAGCGCGCTGCTTCGTGCTGCCAGTTATAGTGATCACGAAAACGGTCTGTCAATATATTCCGGCCACTCACCCAATCATAAATACGGCAATCTAAAGAGGCCCGACTCTGCAATATGCTCCGGCTTACATGCACCGTGGCGGTTACTGTTTTGTAAACGGGCTTTGGCGGAACGGAACGGGTTTGCCCAATTTCTATTTTCTTAGACCGCTGTATGGTGTACCTGTCGGTATACACACTTCCAATATACAGATCATTAAAATTCAGCTCCACTATCCTGTCGGCCTTTATAAAATTGGCTTCAGCTTCCCTGTCTGTATAAAAACGGATATTATTATACGATGCATTATTAAGATCACGGACCATTGCATATTGCAGGTAGTCATTGTTAAATCCCCAGTAATTCCAGCTATTGTTATAATAATTTACCGGCTTCACAACCACCTTAATGGTTGCCATCTCCCGTGCTTCCCGTATGCGATCCTCCACATCGCGGTAATGCGGGTAAGCATTATTGGCTTTCACAAACATTTCGTACGCTTTTTGTCCGTAGGGCCGGTTATTGTACGAAAGGTAATGCTGTCCCTGGTTATAATATTCCTCTGCTGCTTTTTGTTTTGCTTCCTGTATTTTAAGCGTTGGGCTCCAGGGACGGGGTATTACTTTTACAGCGGCCGGTATAGATTTGATCTGGATATACATCTGCTCAGCCACCTGGAGCTGGCTGGCAATTTCCATCCACCGCTCACCGGCACCCTTGTTGTTGTAGGTATTGCTGTTTATGGCTTTGCGTACATCGGCCGCCTGCCTGTACGCTTCGGGCAGCAAACGCGCCGCTTCTTTATCATTCCCATCCTTCTTTAACCGTTCCAGCAAAGCAAAAACGGTTTGGTCGTCTGCTGTATATCTTTTTTCTACCTGCCGGGTAGAAGAACAGCTCGCCAGTAACAACCCGCTTAACAGCAGAAGGAAAGAAGCTCGCATAGCAAAAGATTTAGCTAAATCTACACAAAAAAACCATCGCCGGCTTCGACGATGGCATGAAAATATTATTACAGGAAGTTAGTTCAATGTTCCCGGCTTCTGCACATCATGCGGCACAACCTGTTGGGTGGGGGCAGGCACATCATACCTGTTGCGCATGCTCTTAAATGCTGTTCCATCCCATAAAAAGGCAAGAATGAACCATACAAACAATAAAAGCGGTATCAGTATAGTGAGCTTAAGATTTCTTATTTCATCACCAAGATGCATAAATATAGATACTATATAGACGGCTTTGCATAAAGAAAGAATGATCATACCTCCTTTCAGGAACAGCAATATCCATCCCTCTACATGAAAAGCATAGTGAGACAAGCCGAGGGCAAGCTCAGCTATAGTAAGAATGAGCAAAACCCAAAAGGTTCTCCATATCCTTTTTGTATTAGGGGCCGGCTCGTGCGGAAAAGTTATTTCGGGCGCTATCGCCAGGTGCTGATTTGCATGT
The DNA here is from genome assembly GCA_964599035.1 of uncultured Terrimonas sp. GTDB lineage: Bacteria > Bacteroidota > Bacteroidia > Chitinophagales > Chitinophagaceae > Agriterribacter. Next base: position 4,169 of record CAZREP010000136.1, read on the forward strand.
TCCATGTGCTATGTATACTTTTTAATGCTGTAAATCGGTTAAATAAGGTAAAAACAAAGGAATACAAATACCCATACCAGGTCAACAAAGTGCCAGTACAAGCCTACTTTTTCTACCATCTCATAATGTCCTAAACGATCGAAACGCCCATTGAGTGTCCAGAAATACATGAGTATGTTCAATAACACCCCGCTAAATACGTGGAAACCATGAAAGCCGGTTATACCGAAAAAGAAATTGCCAAAACCCGCCGGGCCGGGCAGGGTTACCTGGTGCCCGTCATGCATCAGTCCCGGAACAGCCGGACCAAAAGGATTATGCCTTATTGTTGCGCCAATTTCCTGAACCTGTCCGTCAATTAAAACAGGATGCATATGCGTGATCAGATGCGTCCACTCCCAGGCCTGGCAACCTAAAAACATAAAACCGCCCAAAATGGTCCAGAGCAACCATTTCTCCACTCCCTTCTTATTTCTTTTATGCCCTTCGTGTACGGCAAGCACCATCGTAACCGAGCTCATGATAAGAATGAATGTCATCAGGCTCACAAAAGCCAGCGGCAGATTAGCATCTCCCATCAAAGGAAATGTATTGAACACATGGTTGGGATCCGGCCAATAGCCATGGCTTACCCGTATGGTGCCATAAGAAATAAGCAAAGCCCCGAATGTAAAGGTGTCACTCATCAGGAAGATCCACATCATCAGCTTTCCATAACTTACATTATAAGGGCTCTTACCTCCCGTCCACCATTTATATCCTGCCGGTATGTGTGTTGACATGTAATTTGAATTTTATGATATATAAATACCTGTTGTTTTATTTCTGCTCAGTGCAATAATTGAAAAAACACAAAAATGTACACCCAAAGAATATCCACAAAATGCCAATAGGTAGCTACTACTTCAACGGGTGTACTATCATAATTGCGCTTTCTTGGACTGAACGCTTTAATCAAAATGATCAATAAGGCAACCACTCCGCCCACCACATGCAGCATATGCAACCCTGCAATGGCAAGCACAAAAGAATAGGCCGGGTTGGAGCCGATACCTGTCATTCTCATTCCCAGCTCTCCAAACCGATAGAACCCGTTCACCTGCAGCACAACGAATACAATACCTAAAAGAGCGGTTATGGCAAAGAACAACCTGTACTTATCCATCCGGTGCGCCTTAAATGCCTTCAAAGCCACCTGTATGGTCACGCTGCTCACCAGTATCGCCAGCGTTGAATAAGAGAATACGCGGGGCAGCGTAAAGCTTTCCCATCCCGGCTGGCTGCGCTTTACAATATAAGCGCTGGTAAGGCCGGCGAACATCATAATGATCCCTGCAATACCCAGCCACATATTGAACTTGTACGGATGTATCCTTCTTTGCTGCGCACTCATCATTTCAACCATTAGAACTCGTTTCATTTAACAAAATAATAGCCTTCACTATACGCCTGCTACCTTATCGGCAAGCAGGCTTAAAAGTACGATGGGTAAGTATATATAAGAGCTGAACATTACCCTGCGTGCCGCCCGCACATTCATTTCCCGGTATAAACGTATACATTGCCACACCATATATAAATTGGCAACAAACACGATCACCAGGCTAACCTGTCCGCTCATATGGATCAGGTAAGGCATTACGCCTACCGGTACCATCAAAAGCGAATAGATGATGGCCTGTATAGCCGAATACTTTGTTGGCCCGGCATCCGAAGGCATCAGCTTAAAACCTGCCGCGCTATAGTCTTTATGTGCCACCCATGCAATTGCCCAAAAATGGGGAAACTGCCAAAAAAACTGGAGGGCAAACAAAACCCAGCCTCCCATGCTCATTTCATCGGTAGCCGCCACCCAGCCAATAAGACAGGGCAACGCACCCGGCACCGCACCTACCAACACCGAAACAGAATGCACTTTTTTTAAAGGCGTATATATAAAGCCATATAAAAAAAGGCTGAACAGGCTAAGCACCGCCGCCATCCAGTTAAACCAGTACCCTATGATCAGCGCGCCTGTTACCGCCGCCACAGCAGCAAAGGTAGAGGCCTCAGAAACGGTCATCCTGCCACTGGCAACAGGACGTTTAGCCGTACGCTTCATTAAGGCGTCTGTATCCTTTTCCGTTATCTGGTTAATGGCATTAGCCGCTCCCGTTACAAGCAATCCGCCTGTAAATAATAAAAGAACTGACAAAAGATTGAAGGCAATATTGGGCGCCAGCAAATAGCTGATCACACATGAAAACACTACTGTAAAGCTGAGGGTAAACTTTACCAGCAACATATAGTCTTTGAGCTTGTCAATAACTATAAAAGAAGCGGAATGTTGAACCTCATTGTATGTATCCCTTACCTTCAAAAATCTTTATTTTACCTGTGCTCCAACTCACTGTCCTCGCACCAGGCTATTCATTAAATTATTTTAATGCTTCGACTCTTCTTTCGATACCGGTTCGGTTTGCGGAATAAAGTCTACACCATCCTTCCCGTAATCATAGGGCCAGCGATGCACTTCAGGAATTTCCCCGGGCCAGTTGCCATGCCCCGGCCGGATCGGTGTCGTCCATTCCAACGTATTGGCCGACCATGGATTTTTAGTAGTGACCTTTCTGCCTTTAAATATGGAATAAAAGAAATTGAATAAAAACAGTACCTGCGCCAGGAACGACAATATAGCCGCAAAACTGATCACGCGGTTCAGCTCTACGAACTGCTTGAACGATTCCCAGTTCGAATAGTCATAATACCGGCGCGGCATCCCTGCAAGTCCTTCGTAATGCATCGGCCAGAATATTACATAAGCGCACACCAGCGTGATCCAGAAATGGATATACCCCAGCGTATTGTTCATGTACCTGCCATACATTTTGGGGAACCAGTGGTACACACCGGCAAACATTCCCATAAAGGCAGAAACACCCATTACAATGTGAAAATGTGCGATATTAAAATAAGTATCATGCACATGAAGGTCAAGCGTGGAGTTTCCCACCCATATACCGGTTAATCCGCCCGATATAAAATTGCTGACAAAGCCGATACAGAACAGCATACCAACGGTAAACCGGATATTGCCTCTCCATAGTGTGGTAAGCCAGTTAAATACTTTTATGGATGAAGGCACCGCTATAAGCAACGTAAGCAATACAAACACAGAGCCCAGGAACGGGTTCATGCCACTTACAAACATGTGGTGCGCCCATACCAGGAATGACAGTACCGCAATGGCGAACAAGGAAGCCACCATAGCCGTATATCCGAATATGGGCTTCCGCGCATTAATAGACATCACCTCAGACACCAATCCCATGGTAGGCAATATGATAATGTAAACCTCGGGGTGTCCGAGGAACCAAAACAGGTGCTGGTACAATATGGGACTGCCCCCTTCATTGGGCAAAATTTTTCCCGCAATTACTATGTCAGATAAGTAGAAGCTGGTACCCAGATGCCGGTCGAACAGCAACAGAATAAAGCCCGACAAAAGAACAGGAAACGACAGTAACCCCAGTATGGCAGTAAAGAAAAGTCCCCAAATGGTCAATGGCAAACGCGTCATCGACATCCCCTTTGTACGCATATTAAGGATCGTGGAAATATAGTTAAGACCACCCAGCAGCTGTGATACCACGAACAGCGCCATGCTGATCAGCCAAAGGTCCATACCGGTTTTAGATCCTATGGAAGCATCACCAAGCGCACTCAAAGGAGGATATACCGTCCATCCGCCTGCCGCAGGGCCTGTTTGAATAAACAGGGAAGACATCATAATAATACTGGCCAATACAAAAAACCAGTACGAGAGCATATTCATGAATGGAGATGCCATATCCCTGGCGCCCACCTGGAAAGGAATAAGAAAATTGGCGAAAGTACCGCTCAGCCCGGCAGTAAGCACAAAAAATATCAGTATGGTTCCATGCATAGTGCCCAGGGCATAATAAAACTCGGGCGATATTTTACCCCCTTTGGCCCAATGCCCGAAAATATCTTCAAGCCAGGGCAGGGTTGCTTCGGGGTACCCGAGCTGGATCCTGAACAAAACAGACATCAGCCCTCCTATTACCGCCCATATCATCCCGGTGATCAGAAATTGCTTGGCGATCATTTTATGATCCTGGCTGAATACATATTTAGATATGAAAGTTTCGTGATGATGGTGTACGCCTGCATGTTCATGCGCCTCATGAGCCACAACACCCGGTTGAATTACAGCTTCGTTACTCATTACAAAATACTATTTTACTGGTCAACAATGTTCATATTTATAAATCAACATCAATGCTCTTCTGCGTGCGCTACAGGATTGCCCTGCAATGCGGGTGCATCTGCTGCCCCGGTTGTTCCCGCCGGCGGAAGCCCGTTGGGGTGCGCCGTAAGGAACTGCGGCTTCTGTGCAGCCATCCATTTGTCAAACTCTTCCTGTGTCTCCACAACAATCACTCCTCTCATGGAGTAATGACCCACACCACACATCTGGTCGCAGGCAATTTCATATACAAAATTTTCATTTCCTGTTATCTTTTTCATTTCCTCCGTGGTGTACTTCGGAGTGAACCACAACGTAGTGGGAACACCGGGCACCGCGTCCATCTTCAGCCGGAAATGAGGCAATCCCACATCGTGTATAACATCCTGCGAACGAATGATCAGCTTAACAGGCTTATTAACCACCAGGTGCATTTCGGAAGGATGCAGGTCGTCGTGGTTTGCTGCATCATTCCAGTCCTGCCCTAAGGGGTTATTTTTAGAAGCGTCCACTAACCTGTAATGCTGCCGTCCGAGCACATTGTCTTTTCCAGGGTAACGGTATTCCCATCCGAACTGGTGTCCGGTAATTTCAACCTCCATAGCTGTTTTGGGTGCTTCGCCGGTTATCTTAAACCAGTAATACAGCCCGAAAGCAACCAGCACCGTTAATGTGAGCGCCGGTATCACAGTCCATAACAGCTCCAGCTTATTGTTGTGAGGATAATAGAATGCTTTTCTTTTTTCGGAAGCCTGGTATCGGTAGGCAAACCAGAAAAGCAATATCTGCGTCACTAAAAATACAAAGCCCGTAATAGCAAGCGTGATCCACAGCATGGTATCGATATTCTCCCCATGATCGGACGCCGAAGGGATACCAAGCAATGTTTTTTTATACAATACCTTATTGCACCACCAAGCCGCTATAAGGCCCCCGATCAAAAAAACCAGCATCAGGAATGCATTGATACGGTTATTCTGCTCAAAAGCTTTTTTCTCTCCTTTTAAAACAGACACATATTCACTGGCCTTCGCTATCTGGAAGATAACAATGAACACTAACAAAGCTATTATGATGATAAAATACTCGGTGGAAGTCATTTTATATAAAAATTATTCTTGAATAATCAGCACTTTTCTATTTCACACTATGTATGGTGAATCAAACTTTCTTTTAAATACGGATGATATGCCGGTACCAAAGGCGCCTTTGCCAGTGCCCTTCCGGTAAAGAACATCAATATACCGGTAAAAAAGGCCAGCATTCCCCATTCGTACCAACCCAGACTAAAATGATCGCCCACGGATCCCGGCATCACCATCTGGTAAAAGTCGAGCCAGTGACCCAGCACAAGGAGAATACCCATGAAAGTGATAATAGCGTAGTTCCGTTTAGATCCCCTGGTCATTAGTATAAGTATGGGCGCTATGAAATTAACAACAAAATTAATCCAAAATATAGCTTTATAAGCCCCCTGCAGCCTGGGCTTAAAATAGATCGTTTCCTCCGGAATGTTGGCATACCATATCAGCATGAACTGCGAGAACCACAGGTAAGCCCAGAAGATAGAGAACGCAAAGATATATTTACCGATATCGTGAAGCTGCTCACGGGTGGTATGCTCGAGGTAACCCTGGTTTTTCAGGAATACAACGAACAGGGCCATCAATGCCAAACCTCCCACAAAGCTGCTCATGAATGTATACCAGCTATACATGGTCGAATACCAGTGTGCATCAATGCTCATTAACCATAGCCACGGAATGGTGGAGCCGGTGGTTAATGCAAAAAACACAATAAATATCCCTGCCCATACCGTGTTGTTCCAGATATACCTGCGGGCCTCTTCGCCTGTTATTTCTCCCGCATCGGCCCTGAGCGACAATTGTTTAATCTTCCGGCCTACCAGGATCCATACACTTAGTGTAATAACGGTCCAAACGAAAAAGAACGTAGGATTAAGGAAGCCCTTTTTCCAGCTAAGGATCTTATCGGTGGCTACCGCATCCTTATCGATCCAGTGATAAATATGGTGCTGATCACCGGCAATAATGGCAATGAATACGATCAGCGACACGATGGCAAAAACCGGCACCACGGCAGCAATGGCTTCCGGTACTCTCCTGAAGGTGGTTTGCCAGCTGCTATGACCCAGTATATTAATGCATATAAAAAACATACAGGCATTACAGATCATCAGAAAGTAAAGGCTGTTTTGCAGCAATCCTGCCCAAAAACGGGTTTTGTCGTGTTCGTCTTTACTAAGTCCAAGGAAGAAAAACCCTGCCAAAAATGCTACCAGGCCAACAGCCAGCAAGCCATAAGTCCATTTCCTGTATTTGGCGGGAGTTTCAAATTGTTGCCTAATCATCCTTTAATAATTTTTAATACTCAATCAGTTTTTTAGTTTGCTGCATTGCTGCTGTCTGCAGGACTGGACGCTGCGCCTCTTTTAAGACCCTGCTTTTCTCTTATATAATCGATCACCATCCAGCGTTGCTTTGGGTTCAACTGTGAAGCATAGCTCCCCATTTTATTTTTCCCGTACGTGATGGTATAAAAGATCTGACCGTCGCCCTGGCTAACAATAGTGGGATCCAAAAGGTTTTTTGGGGCTGCCGGGAAAGGACCGTCCCCGTCTTTCCACAGCGGACCATTACCATCCAGTTTTGATCCATGGCATATCCCGCAGTAAACCAAATACAATCTTTCTGCCTCTTTCAAATCCGTCTCATTGAGTGCCGGCAGGGGATTTTGCACCGTTCTGGCCCTGGCAAAATTGCTGGTATCGCCCGGAGCATCCTTCTCAACCCGGAAAGGCAGTAACTGTTCCCTGGTGATGGTTCCCGCAACCGGCGTACGGTTGGTTTGCTTATCGGGAAAGATATCATTTTCCGAATTGGTTTCATATGCACGGCTGTAGGCCATATCAGGCATATAGGTAGCGCCGGGGCGTTTATTGTCGCCACAACTTGCCATAGCCATTACAACTGCTATAAAAACACATGCTATAACTGGTATCTTTTTCATCCGTACATATTTATTTTTTAAGCCGTAGCCACATCGGCTTTCCTGTCAAATAATTTTCTATCCATATCATACCTGCCTAACCACCATCCTGTCTCTGCCATTTGCACATTCACCTCTTTGGCCCCTGCGGCGGCCAGGAAATTCTGGGCTTCCTCTATATTGGTGTTTGAAGTACACTCAATGGCCATCACAAACAGATCATCTGTTGCCCTGGGGTGAAAATGATGCTTTTTTACAAAAGGCGCCAGTTGGCAGAGATAACAAAAAGTGAGGGTCATTCCCACACCGGAAAATAAAACCGTTAATTCAAACATGATAGGGATCCATGCCGCCAGGGAAAAATGAGGCTTACCGCCATAATTCTGCACCCAGTCTTTGGTCAGTATCCAACTGATAAAGCCCAGCGCGGTGGTGAGCCCGGTAAGCGCATATATAAACCCTGCTGTATGAAGGCTGGTATCCCTCATACCCAGTTCCTTGTCTAACCCGTGTACAGGAAAAGGCGTATATACATCCTGTATCTTATACCCTGCCTTGCGTACTTTTTTAACCGCCGGGAACAGCACAGCCTCATCATCAAAGCTTCCTACTACAAATTTCTTTATTGTCATAACCTTAAACCTTTAGGTTTTTTAAGGTGAATAAATCTGTTGCCTATTTTGACGCCGGCAATTCATCCCCGGCGCTTTGGTTTTTGTTAGTTTACCTAATGGTGATGGTGATGCGTTTCAGCATAAAACTCTTCCGCACCCAGCTTTTCAAGCTCTCCCATTTTGGCTTTATAGCTTTCTCCCGTTGTTTTCAAAACATGCTTGATTTCCCATATAGCGATCACGGGAAAATATTTTGAGAACAGGAAATAGCAGGTAAAGAACAGCCCGAACGTACCCAGGTAAAATCCTATTTCATAAATGCTCGGACGATAATAAAGCGACCAGGAAGAAGGAAGATAATCGCGGTAAATGGAAGTAACGATGATCACAAAGCGCTCAAACCACATTCCCACATTCACCACCACGCTCATAATAAAGGTAAATTCTATATTTCTTCTCAGTTTTTTAAACCAGAATAATTGCGGCGACACCACGTTGCATGTCATCATGATCCAGTAGCTCCAGCCATAAGGACCGGCAAGACGATACTTGAAGAACGCATCATATTCATACGTGTTAGCGCCATACCATGCCATAAACAGCTCCGTAAGGTAAGCGCAGCCTACTATGGAACCCGTTAGCACAATGATCTTGTTCATGGCTTCAATATGCCCAAGGGTAATATAGTCCTGGAGGTTCATCACCTTTCGGGTGATTAGCATCAGGGTTTGCACCATGGCAAAGCCCGAAAATACCGCCCCTGCCACAAAATAAGGAGGGAATATGGTGGTATGCCATCCCGGAACGACAGAGGTGGCAAAGTCGAATGACACGATCGTATGCACCGACAATACCAGCGGCGTACACAAGCCGGCAAGTACGAGGGAGAGGCTTTCGTGGCGCTGCCAGTGCTTGGTAGAACCCGTCCATCCAAATGATGCAATACCATAGAATAATTTCCTGAATTTGGTTTTGGCCCGGTCGCGGATGGTTGCCACATCAGGGATCAGCCCCGAATACCAGAACAGCAGGGAAAGCGTAAAGTAAGTAGATATCGCAAATACGTCCCACAATAACGGGGAGTTAAAGTTGGGCCATAGCGGACCACGCGTGTTGGGATAAGGCATCACAAAAAAGGCCAGCCATACTCTTCCCATATGCCAGATAGGGAACTGACCGGCAGCCATTACCGCAAAAATGGTCATCGCTTCCGCGGCGCGGTTTACCCCGGTGCGCCAGCCCTGGCGGAACAGTAAAAGAATAGCAGAGATGAGTGTACCGGCATGACCGATACCGATCCACCATACAAAATTGGTGATATCCCAACCCCAGCCCACGGTCTTACCTAGGTTCCACTGCCCCACCCCGTAAGTTACTTCACGATATATTGAATAAACGCCAAACAGGAGCAGGGCAACCGATATGCTCAACCCGATATACCACAGGCGGGTGGGTTTGGCCTCGATAGTATACACAATATCTTCCGTAACCGCGCTATAGGTTTTATTTCCATCAACCAATGGTTCCCTGACGAAAGATTCGTAGTTTGTCAAGCTCATTTACTTATTAATTTTATCCTGCAGGTCCGTAACAGGAGTTGATATATTAAAGTTGAGAATTCAGATCTTTTAATTATTCTATACACCTGTCTTGTCTCAGTGATTTGCCTCATGCGCAGCGGCTTTCTTTTCCGCAAATTCGTCCTTCACGCCTACTGGTCTTCCCGTATTCCTGATTTTAGCAAGATAGTTGATGTTTGGCAACACATGCAAATGCTCCAGCGCATAATATGCACGATGATTTTGCTCCTGTGTACGGATCTTATATACCCTGCTTTCTTTATCGTTCACATTGCCAAATACGATCGCTCCTGTAGAGCAGGCCTGCATGCAGGCGGTTTTAACATCTCTGATCACGGAAGGATCCTGCGATTTTTTGGCGGTTAACTTCGCATCCTGCAAACGCTGTACGCAAAAGCTGCATTTTTCGATCACCCCGCGCGAACGGATAGTTACATCCGGGTTGAGCACCATGCGGGTAAGATCATCATTCATCATCAGCACGGCATCATCCAGCCTGCCTACGCCGCTATGATGCTGGTTGTCGGGGAAGCTGTCTGCCCCGGTATAATCAGCCCAGTTAAAACGGCGTACCTTGAAGGGGCAGTTATTGGCGCAATAGCGGGTACCAATACAGCGGTTATAGGCCATCTGGTTCAACCCTTCCGTACTGTGGTTGGT
>CAZREP010000137.1:0-10048 GCA_964599035.1 uncultured Terrimonas sp.
GCTTCCTTTTGCACGAGCAAAAGGAAGAAAATGACAAATAGAGATGCATTGCCTCATACTTAAAGTGCATCTAATTAAAAACCGCAATACCATTTCAACGACATTTATAGCCAGTCCCCGGCTAAAAGCCAGGGTATATCCCAGGTTTTGCGGGCGCATCCGCGGGTGATATAAAACCGGTTTTTGGAGCATAATTCTTTTTATCTTTGCATTCTACTAAATGTTGCGATATGATCCGGACAGGCAATCCCGTAATCAGTATTTATACTGAAATGACACCCAACCCCGAAACCATGAAGTTCGTTGCCAATAAGCTGCTTTATCCGGGCAAAAGCATTGATTTCCCGGATATTGAAACGGCCAGGCCCTCTGCGCTGGCGCAGGAGCTATTTGGTTTTCCTTTCATTAAATCGGTGTTTATTGCCAGTAATTTTGTTACGCTTACAAAAACACCCGAAACGGAATGGCAGGATGTGATCCCGTCTATACGCAGTTTTTTGAAATCATATCTCGAAGAAGGGAAACCTATTATAAATGAGGATGAGATTGCAGCATTGAAACCGGAAGCTTCCAACAGTGTTGCAGCCGATGACGATGACGTGGTGAAGAGAATTAAAGAGATACTCGACAATTATGTAAAGCCGGCGGTTGAAATGGATGGTGGTGCTATACAGTTCAGGAGCTACGACGACGGGGTGGTGAACCTGATGCTTCAGGGATCCTGTTCTGGTTGTCCTTCTTCCATGATCACCCTTAAAGCAGGTATTGAAGGCATGATGAAAAGAATGGTGCCTGAGGTGAAAGAAGTAGTGGCGGAAACGGAATAGCGTTAAGGAACCCTGGAAATCAGTGTTAAGTGAAGACCGCTTTCTTCAGAATCTCGATCCCAAAAAATGAGGAAGCATTTTGCGCCAGGTGGGCCAATCATGTATAATGTCCTCTCCCCATATATCCAGCTCATGCGGTATGCCTTTATCATGTAATACACCCGAAAACCGCCTGTTGGCCTGTGGATCTTCGTAGGCTCCGCTGCCCGTGGCCATTATGATTTTACCTTCCCTGATACGGCTGAGATACCAGTCATCGGTAAGATTGGGTATATAATGAATGGGTGAATTATAATATACCTGCTCATCGTAGTATCCGTTGCTGTATTCTGTAAGATCATATACACCGCTCATGGCGATGGTTCCGTTAATGAGGTCAGGGCGCTTTAAGAACAGGTTCATGGAATGCAGGGCACCGAAAGATGCACCGGCTGCTATTACCGGTGTTTCCCATGAAGTGTGGTTCCTGATAAACGGGATCACTTCATTAAACACATACTCGTTGAACTGGTTATGCCGGATCCCTTTATGCGCTCCTTCCATCTGCTTGTTCAGCCAGCTCTCATTATTAATGCTGTTAATGGAAAATACTTTAATTTTTCCTGCGTCGATAAAGGGAGCGATAGCATCAATCAGCTGAAAGCGTTCATACTCCAGGTAGTCCGCTGCCGCAGTTGGGATCAACAGCAAGGCGAAGCCGTAATGCCCGTAAGTAACCATGGGCATCTCTTTGTCGAGCGTATGACTATACCATGAAGTAAGCTCTCTGTTCATGCGGTTGATATTGTGGGTAGAAAGGTGACTTCCCCAACGCCGGCGCCTGTCTTCCGCTTGCTTATTCCAGTACTCCCTCTTTGATCTCTGTCCACAGGTCCCGGTAACATTGCGCCGCATAAGCCGACCTGGCAAATTCTTCGATGGGCGCTTTATGGATGCCCATTTTTTCTACGTCGGAAAGGTAAGGGATATAGTTGGCAAAAAATCTTTTGTCCTTATATAAGGTTTCCATAATCTCGTTGTGCATGTTCTTCCGCAAGTCGGCCATCGTAAAGAAGCACATCATCTTCGACAGATCAATATCTTTTTCTTTGAAGTAATCCTTTACCATATTGTAGGTACGGATGGAAAGGGTCGTGGGAATGACCGGCATCAGTACAATATCCACCGCATTAAAGATGTTTTCAGACAGTACCGAAAAGCCCGGCGGGCAGTCTATAAATACAAAGTCATATATTTTGTGAAGCGGCTGGAGAATGACTTTAAGCCGTTTTTTCGATGATCTCATCTCTTCGGTGATCACATCAAAGCTCCTGGCAGAAAGGTCGGCCGGGATAATGTCTAAATTTTCATAGTTCGTAGCCATTATCGCCTCTTCTAGGTTGGCGTCCTTTTCGACCAGTTTTTTGATGCCGCCCTTATGTTTCGGCTTTGACTGGTAATAAAAACTCGCGGAGCCCTGCGGGTCAATATCCCAGAGCAGGGTTTTATAGCCGTCCTGTGCGGCCAGGTAAGCGAAGTTTACGCAAGAGGCTGTTTTGCCAACGCCTCCCTTCAGATTGTACAGTGCAATAGTAACCATACAATAAATATATAATTTTTCCGCTATTGATGAAAACAGAGAGAAGGAATTATTGTCTGCACCGGCTTTCGGTACCTCCAATAAAAGGCAAAACCTTTCTCGCGGCGACAACAGCGAAGCAGCGTACGCAACGTATTCTTCTTTGCGTCCGCCGCATCTTTGCCTGCCCCCGTCCGTACGGCACGCCAGCCCGACGAAGTCATCCTGGCGGGGGCGTTCGGTCTGTCGGGCGTTCGTTGCGTGAAACAATCCCTCCTACTGCAGAACGCTGTTTCTGCACTTTGCCGGATCAGGGGTGTTTTTTCATTTCGTCCAGCTTCTTTTGCATGGTAAACATCTCATCACGTAGTCTTGCCGCTTCCATGAAGTCGAGATCTCTTGCCGCCTTTTCCATTTCCTTTTTAATTTTTGAAATGGCTTTTTCCATTTGTGGAACGGTATGGTACACTTCCTGGTCTTCTGCTGCCATCGTCACCAGTTCCTCATCAGGCGCCATGGCATAAGGCTTGTTGACGTCGTATCCTTTAATATCCAGCACCGAGGTTTGTGCAAATACCTGCTCTTTTGATTTTTTCACCGTTGCAGGAGTAATGTGGTGCTCGATATTATAAGCGATCTGCTTTTCCCGCCGACGGCTGGTTTCATCGATAGTACGCTGCATGCTGTCTGTCATTTTATCTGCGTAAAAGATCACCAGTCCGTCTGCATTCCTTGCCGCACGACCCGCGGTTTGGGTGAGTGATTTTTCATTCCGCAGGAAGCCTTCCTTATCGGCGTCCAGTATGGCTACCAACGATACTTCCGGCAGATCCAATCCTTCCCGCAGCAGGTTAACGCCCACCAGCACATCAATTTCTCCAAGCCGGAGCTGCCGCAATATCTCCACCCGCTCCAGTGTATCCACCTCGCTGTGTATGTATTTGGATTTGATATTGATCCGGTGCAGGTATTTGTCCATTTCTTCGGCCATGCGCTTCGTTAAGGTGGTTACCAGCACGCGGTCTCCCTTGGTCACTCTTTTATCTATTTCATCCAGCAGATCATCGATCTGGTTCACGCTCGGCCGTATTTCTATCGGCGGGTCGAGCAACCCCGTGGGCCGAACTACCTGCTCTACCACTACTCCCCCGGTTTTTTCCAGCTCATAGTCTCCGGGTGTGGCAGATACGTATATGGCCTGGTTCAGCATCGATTCAAATTCGTTGAAGTTCAGCGGCCGGTTGTCCATTGCCGAGGGTAAACGAAAGCCGTAGTCAACCAGCACCAGCTTTCTGCTCCTGTCGCCGCCATACATGCCGCTGATCTGCGGTACAGTCTGATGGCTTTCATCGATCACGCATAAAAAATCATCCGGAAAATAGTCTATCAGGCAAAACGGTCTTGTGCCGGGCTGGCGGCGGTCAAAGAACCTGGAATAATTTTCCACTCCGTTGCAATAGCCCAGCTCACGGATCATCTCTATATCATAATTCACCCTTTCGCTCAGGCGTTGTGCTTCTATATATTTACCCTCACTTTTAAAATATTCTACCTGCCGGGCCATTTCATCCTGTATTTCGTATAGCACCTGTTGTAACTGATCTTTGGGAGCCAGGTACAGGTTGGCGGGGAAGATAGCTGCGTTCTCCACGCTGCTGATCCGTTTGCCGCTGCTGATATCCAGCGTTTCAATGGTCTCTATCTCATCGCCAAAAAAGCTGATGCGGTAGCCGTAGTCCATATAAGGCAGGTTAATGTCAACCGTATCACCTTTTACACGAAAATTTCCCCGGTTAAAATCGCCCTCGCTGCGGCTGTACAGCGAATTGACCAGCGCATGCAAAAAGCCCTGCCTGCTGATCACCTGTCCCTGGTGGATACGGATGATCCCGTTCGCAAATTCCGCAGGGTTCCCGATACCATAGATACAGCTCACCGAAGCTACTACGATAATATCGCGCCTGCCGCTCAGCAACTGAGCTGTTGCCTGGAGCCGGAGCTTATCCAGTTCTTCATTTATCGAAAGGTCTTTTTCAATATAGGTATCGCTGACCGGCATGTATGCTTCAGGCTGGTAGTAGTCGTAATAAGAAACAAAATACCCTACCGCATTGTCGGGGAAAAACTGTTTGAACTCACCATAGAGCTGGGCTACGAGGGTTTTATTATGAGTGAGCACTAATGTGGGCCGCTGCACCTGCTGTATTACGTTTGCAATGGTAAAAGTCTTTCCCGACCCGGTAACACCCAGCAAAACCTGGTCCTTTTCGCCGTTCAGGATCCCTTCCGTGAGCTGCCGTATCGCTTCGGGCTGGTCGCCCGCCGGCGTATAGAATGAATGTAATTTGAAAGGCATTGTATTTTATTCAGAAGACAGGCTGATAACTTTGGCAGGATCCCCGCTGCTTAAATAGAACTTATCAAACCCGTTTTCAAATATTTCATTTAAGTATTTCATGGTAAAGGGCATCACTTTATTTACCCCTTCCTCAGGATCTGTTATATTTTCAAGAGAATCCCTTCCGTTCGCTTTTTTATAATCCCTGATCCCTAACTGGAACGAAGCGATCTCTGCAGCCTTATTTAAATAAGCAGACTGGGTGATCATCTCCTGTTCTTCTATGAATGATTCACTGTACTGCAGGCACTCTTCCTCATCGTCATACCAGACAATGTCTTTTATGCCAAATTTCCTGTACTGCAACATCAGCAGCTCTTCCAGTTCTGTGGCATCGTTAAACAGGGCGGATTCTCCTGTTTCATTATCTTCTTCCTCTTCTTCCAAAGCCGCATTATCAATGAGGTCAATTCCCAGGGCTACCAGCCGGAGCAACAGCCGGTATTGCTTATTGGTCAGTTCTATTTTTTGCATGCTTATTTTTTTATGCTTGAATATATCTTTCGTTTTGCGTTCACACAGGCAGGAGGATATTTGCTGCTCAAAAAGAGTTAACTGCCTTAGTTCTGGCACAAATAGTATGCAAAGATAAGGTGAACCGGAAGAGCTACCTGACAGAGTTGTTAAATACTGCCTGTGCTATAACTGCCAGGGGGAAGAAGGTGCGATGTATACAAGCTTTAACTTTAACAATCTCCCTCGCATAGTGCATATCAATATGTAACATACACATTTGCATATTCTGGCTGTTACTGTGGCAAGCGGCAGGAGAGAGAAGTAGTGAGGGCGAATTCACTATTGACTATTGCCTATCAATGTCGTTTCCTTAAGAATTAAACACTATTATTGTGTTAACCCCGGCTTGCAGGGTGAACTGTCTCACAGATCACACAGACAAACACAGATGAAAATAAAACAATCTGTGCAGATCCCTGTCTGCCGAAAGGCAGGAGTGCTATCTGTGAGAGAACCTCTCACGTTTCTCATCTCACCTCTCACCATTCACCACCAACAGCTTCCTTTGTTTTTAGACGAATGCTGTCCCGATGTTAAGGAAACGGCATTATATTGCCTATGGGGACTCTCCTGATAATATGTCATTATGATTGACTTAACAGCAGCGTTGGACCGCGCTGCTCACCTGAACTTTACCCATATATATTCATCTGTGATCATATTGTTTTTGATCGCTGATCGCTGCTGCACACCTTCAAGATGGAATCCGTTTTTCTCCAGTACTCTCATCGAAGCCGTATTGTTTTTAAATACCCTGGCATAAATACGAATGAGCTGGGAAAAAGCGGTAAATGTATATTCCAGCATCTGTTTTACCGCTTCAGTTGCTATCCCCTTTCCCCAGTAATTTTCTCCGATCCAATAGCCCAGCTCTGCGCTGATACGTGAAATATCATCCTGCAATTCGAGCCCTATGGATCCTGCGGCCTGACCATTCACTTCAATAGCGAATACATGCGGCGGATGCTGCTTCCTGCAATATTTGATAAATGCATTGGCATGATGCAGATTGTAAGGGTGGGGCATACGGTCCCGTACATTGTTCCATATTTTAATGTTATCCGCTAATTCAGCCAACACGTAGCGGTCCGCTTTTTGCCAGGGGCGTAATACAACCTGCATATGCTTCCTTTTTATAGTTTCCTTTTTATATAACCACTGTAATCGGGTATCACGGCTTCATATTCTTCGTGCATAAGCGGGGAGGTCATTAGAAAATCCGAGCTTGCCCTGTCGCTGGCTACCGGGATATTCCAGACCACAGCAAGACGAAGGAGCGCTTTTACATCGGGATCGTGTGGTTGGGCTTCCATTGGATCCCAGAAAAAGATGAGCACGTCGATTTCGCCCTTGGCGATCATGGCGCCGATTTGCTGATCTCCGCCCAATGGACCGCTCAGCACCTGTTTTACGGGCCGGTCAAGTTTTTCTTCCAGCAGCTTCCCTGTAGTGCCTGTGGCGATCAGCTCATGGCGGGCCAGTACCGCCTTGTTAAATTCCGCCCATTCCATCAGGTCTTTCTTCTTATTGTCGTGTGCCACTAAGGCGATACGTTTGCGGGCGCCTAAAATACGGGAGGTAGTCATACAATTGATTTAGTATGGAAAAGTACCCCCATAGCAGCAATAAAAAAAACCGTTGAAAAATTAATTTCAACGGCTGCCTTAATAACCGTCCATTTATTAAAAAGATGAGCATCTGTTTTACGATAGCTGCAGTTCTTTGATCTTTTCCCTGATCTTGGCCTCGATTTCATTTGCCAGCCCAGGGTTATCGATCAGTAATTGTTTGATTGCATCTCTACCCTGCCCCAACCTGTCACCGTTATAGCTGTACCAGCTTCCGCTTTTTTGTATAATGCTCATCTCCACTCCCATATCAATGATCTCCCCGGCTTTTGAAATACCTTCTCCGAATACAATATCAAACTCCGCTGCACGAAAGGGAGGGGCCACTTTATTTTTCACTACTTTCACCTTTACCCGGTTGCCTATTGCTTCGTCGCCGTCTTTGATCTGCGCCATGCGACGTATATCCAATCTCACAGAGGCATAGAACTTAAGCGCATTACCGCCTGTAGTGGTTTCAGGGTTGCCGAACATGACCCCGATCTTCTCGCGCAACTGGTTAATAAAAATACATACGGTATTGGTTTTGCTGATCGTGGCCGTGAGTTTGCGGAGCGCCTGCGACATCAGCCTGGCCTGTAATCCCATTTTGCTGTCTCCCATTTCCCCTTCCAGTTCGCTTTTAGGAACGAGCGCGGCCACGGAGTCTATCACTACCACGTCTAATGCCCCGGAAAGGATCAGCCGGTCGGCAATTTCAAGCGCCTGCTCGCCATAGTCTGGCTGTGATATCAGCAGGTTGTCTATATCAACGCCCAATTTGCGGGCATAGGTGCTATCGAAAGCGTGCTCAGCATCTATGATGGCGCATACCCCTCCTTTTTTCTGAGCCTCAGCAATGATGTGTATAGCAATAGTGGTTTTACCCGTAGATTCCGGACCATATATTTCAATAACCCTGCCCTTGGGCACACCGCCCACGCCCAGTGCTACATCCAGGCCTATTGATCCTGTGGAAATGACTTCTATTTCCTGTACGCCCTTTTCATTCATCATCATCACACTCCCCTTGCCAAAGTCTTTTTCAATTTTGTCCATGGTTAGCTTAAGCGCTTTTAATTTTTCATTTGACATGTTGATGGGTTTTTAAGTACTCAAAATTAACTGTTGAATGTAAAGATAGGTATAAACTTATTAACACTAATAAATTTAGTATTTAAAACTAAAAAAATTATTTTTAAAGAGGGGGGTTTGGGAGTATATAGTTTGGAAGTTTGAAGTTAGGGAGTTTATAGAGAAGTTAAACAGATGTAGGTTGCAGGCTCAGGTTACAAGGTGCAGGGATGCAACCTGTTAAGACATTCACCGCTAATGGATGCCGACTGCCGGTATGTATGTATAAAAAAATACCCTCTCCGCGGAGAAGGTATTTGTATCTGATTAAAAAGTTCGTATTAGCTCTTCCGGGAATTCTGACGGCGTTTGCTCCAGTTATTGCCGGGTTTAAAGCCATTGCCTTCCTGGCTTCCCACCCTGTCCATAGCGCAACGGAAACCAACGGTGCTGCTGCCCTGATTTTCATCAAGGAACCTGCGTGTGCCGGGGCTTAACCAGTATGCGCGGTCGTCCCAGCTACCACCCTTAATTACTCTTGCATGATCGCTGATCAAAGTAGTGATGCCATAGCCATAAGTAACCTGGGAGGCGGAGTCACCATCAAGGTAATTAATTACGTCACCTCTCTGGTAGTTACGGCGGTTCTTACTTTCCTCATCCGTTACATACTCTTTTACTACCCTGCCGAGGCTGTCGCGCTCAAATTCATTGTTTTCGTTTTTCTTGAACTTTTCGAAACGGTTACCACGATATGGGTTAAAGTCATCATTATCAAGGCTGGAGAGCGGGCGATAAACATCTGCCACCCATTCATTAACGTTCCCTGACATATTGTATAACCCGAAGCCGTTGGGATAAAAGGCATCCACCGGACCGGGAATTGAAGCATTATCGTTCAGGCCTCCTGCAATACCCATCATGTCGCCGCTGCCACGCTTAAAGTTGGCCAAAAATTTACCCTGCCAGCTTCCGTGGCGGTTGTCACGCAAACCGTTCACATTCTGACTCCAGGAGTATACCTGCTTTTCTTTGATCAGCTCTTCTCCTGAGCCATTGGATTTTTTCTTTGGCCGGGGGTTTTGATTGATATAGCCATAGGCGGCGTATTCCCACTCGGCTTCTGTTGGGAGCCGGTAATTCGGCAGGAGGTAGCCATCTTCAAAGTTTACTTTTGTGCGGGGTCTGCCATTGGCGTCCATCAGGGGATTTTTCTTGGGTTTGCCGGGTTGCGGCTGGTAGAGGTCTTTCAGGTAAGCCTGTGTATTAAAGTTTTCCTCCCCCTGCCCCTGTAGCGTCTTTAGCTGGTTCTTATTGATATACCCCTTTTCAACGAGTATTCTTTCATTCACCCTGTCACTGCGCCATAAGCAAAAATCATTTGCCTGTTTCCAGCTTACCCCCACTACCGGGTAATAGTTATATGAAGGGTGGCGGAAATAGTATTCTACCAGCGGTTCATTGTATGCAAGCTCCTCTCTCCATACGAGGGTGTCGGGGTAGGCAGCCTGTAACACTGATGCATATTGGGGATCGTCAAATACAGACTCAAGCCAGTGCAGGTATTCACGGTAATGAACGTTTGCAACTTCCGTTTTGTCTATATAAAAAGAAGAAACCGTTACACGGCGGGGTATATTATTCCAGTCTCCCATCACATCTTCGTCCGTAGCACCCATGGTAAAGGTGCCACCCTGCACAAATACCAAACCGGGACCGGTATTTTGCTCTTTTTCTTTAGACACGTTAAAACCACCCATGTTTTTGTCATTGTAGTTCCAACCGGTTACATCCGATTTCTCGAGTTTTTTCTTACCCAAAAGCCCATTTTTGCATGAGCTGAACAGCAGCGCAACGGCGGATAAGAGAAGCAAACTTTTCAGATTCAGTAGTCTTTGCATTTTGCTGGATTTAAACTAAAAAAAGATAACGGGTATTACACTTCAAATATTGTATTACAAGAAAGCCGCAGGCTCCCTTTTGCAAGGTATAAACCAGGTTAACAACGTGCAATTTAATTACTTTACGAAAAGACGGCAGGTCTTTTGTGTTTATTAAATGCTAAACT
>CAZREP010000137.1:10058-14127 GCA_964599035.1 uncultured Terrimonas sp.
TTTATTTTTTTGCTCCGTTGTAAGAGATGCTGAGCAGGAAGGAGGCATGGTATTTGTTAAATCTGGCCGGCTCACGGAACAGATATTAACAAACTGCAGAGAAAAAGCCTGAAAAAACAAAAACACTGTTTTACTTTGCAAATCAATTTATTAACGTACTAAACGGAATGAGGATTATTGAATAAAATGCTACTTTTTTATTCCTTTTCAATCAAACACAATTTCTGATGAAACATTCTTTGAGGAGATTTTCTGTTGCCGGACTGCTGCTCATGGGGATTTCGGTGAGCACTTTTGGTCAAAGTGCCGAACCCATAAACATTATCACTACCGCAGTCCCTTTTCTGCGTATTTCGCCTGATGCACGTGCGGGAGGTATGGGCGATATGGGTATCTCTACCACCCCGGATGTCAATTCGCAGTTCTACAATGTGGCGAAATATCCCTTCACTAAAAGTAGCGCCGGATTGGGACTCACCTATACGCCCTGGTTAAAAGATCTCGGCTTAAACGACGTTTACCTGGCTTCCCTTGCCGGTTATTATAAATTTGACGAACAGCAGGCTATTTCCGCTTCTTTACGGTATTTCAGCCTGGGCAAAATACAGTTTACCGATGCATTGGGGAATGAGCTTAACAGCCATAATCCCAGGGAATTTGGGTTGGATCTTGGTTATTCGCGCAAATTATCCGATCAATTGTCTTTAGGCGTGGCACTTCGCTATGTTTATTCTAATCTTGCCGGCGGGACATCTACCAACGGATATTCGTATAAAGCAGGTACAGCTGTAGCGGGAGATATCGGATTGTATTATACAACAGCTGATGAAGAGGGTCAGGGATGGAACTTCGGGGCCGCGTTCAGCAATCTCGGCTCTAAAATTTCATATACTTCTGATGCCAGCCAGCGGAATTTCATACCTGCCAATTTTGGTGTGGGCGTTGGTCATACCTGGGTTACTAATGAAGTGCATAAAATATCGTTGAACGGGGAATTCAATAAACTGCTGGTACCGGCACCACCAAGTGGCGACAATGTAACCCAGGAAGAGTTTGATAAATACAACAGCGATGGTGTGGTAACCGGATGGTTCAAGTCTTTCAGCAATAATGCGCTTGCGTACTCTGCCGGTGCCGAATATATGTATAATGACCAGTTTGCCCTGAGAGCCGGCTATTATGGCGAAAGCGCCAGTATGGGAAAGAGAAGTTATGTTACACTGGGAGTAGGCATCAATTACAATATCTTCGGATTGAACTTTTCCTATCTGCTACCTTCCGGAAACGGGGTGAACAGGAACCCGCTTTCCAATACGATCCGCTTCAGCCTGTTGTTTAATTTCGGGGGCGAAATGGAAACAGGAGGCCAGTAGCCGGCTGATGTGAAACGAGAGACGCAGGCCGTAAAGGTGAAGCGTTTATAGTTTGGAAGTTTATAGTTTCGAGTTAAACCTGAAACCTGTGACTTGAGACCCAACGACTCATAGCTATGGAAATATACAGCCGGTTGAGTCTTTCTTTTTATTTTAGCAAAAAAACATGTCGTACAGGATAGGATTGGGGGTGGATTTTCACCAGTTGACAGAAGGAAGAAAGTTGTGGATAGGCGGTATTGAAATACCTCATTACAAAGGCGCGATCGGGCATAGTGATGCCGATGTACTGCTCCATGCTATTTGTGATGCCATGCTGGGCGCTTTAAGCCTGGGTGATATCGGAGTTCACTTCCCTAATACTTCCCCTGAATTTAAGGACATTGACAGTAAGATCCTGTTGCAACGCAGTTTTGAACTCATCCGCAAAGAAGGGTACACTATTGTAAATATTGATTCCACCCTTTGCCTGGAGTTGCCCAAAATAAAGCCCTATGTACCTGATATGCGGGAAACCATTGCCCGTATTGTGGGCATTACGGTCGGCGATGTCTCCATTAAAGCCACTACTACCGAAAGAATGGGTTTTGCCGGCCGGGAAGAAGGGCTGATGGCTTATGCAACTGTGTTGCTGGAGAAAATAATTTGAAAATTTGAAAGTGTGGAAATTTGAAAATGCGGGAAGTGTGAAAATGTGGCGGTCGGTACACGACGGAGGAGTGTCAGACCGCGGGTTAAAGAATGTGAAAATGTGGAAATAGCAAGTGTTTTTTGCTGCGCCGCTGCCCCGTGGCGAACGCTGCGTGAAACAATGATCTTAAAAGCACCAAGAACCAAATCACAAGAGCCAAAGAAATTACAAATTCGAAGCCTGAAGCCCTAAATCCGAAGGGGCTATCGGCAATCAGCCGTGAGCTGTGAGCAAAATCAAAAATCAACAAATCAGAAATCCGAGGAGACTTTAAAGCTATATTGCCAATAACTCCTTCTACCTTTCGCCTTCTACCCCATACCTATCATACCTCTCCAATTTCAAATCCTCTTATAGGGCGCTCCCGGGGTTATTTTTTCACATTTTGATCACGTATATAAAAAAACAGGTTAAAATTTAAAAAAACTTGTTATAACGCCTATATTCTTTACCTTTGCACTCCTTAAATTGGGCCTGATACAATTTGACTTTTCAATTGAATTATAAGTGATTGATTCCTAGCCTCTTCTGTTTTTAATTAAAAACGGGGGCAGGGCAGGTATTTGTCATTGAACCAAAATAAAAAGCGCTTTTATACTATGTCTTCAACAAAAGTTGCTACAAACAATAGAATTGATTTCGGAAAAATCAAGCATTTAGCGGAAACGCCCGACTTACTAGAGATCCAGATCCAGTCTTTTAAAGAATTCTTCCAGTTGGAAACAACGCCCGACAAAAGAAATGTGGAAGGGCTGTTCAAGGTGTTCAAGGAAAACTTCCCGATCACGGACACCCGCAACATTTTTGTGCTGGAATTCCTGGATTATTTTATTGATCCGCCGCGTTACAGCATTGAAGAATGTATGGAGCGGGGCCTCACCTATGCCGTTCCGCTAAAAGCGAAGCTGCGCTTAAGCTGTAATGATGAGGAGCACGTGGATTTTCAAACCATAGTGCAGGACGTATTCCTGGGCAATATCCCCTATATGACACCGCGCGGTACTTTCGTGATCAACGGAGCGGAGAGGGTAGTGGTATCCCAGTTGCACCGCTCTCCGGGTGTGTTCTTCGGCCAGTCGCTCCATCCAAACGGCACAAAGATCTATTCCGCAAGGGTGATCCCCTTCAAAGGCGCGTGGATGGAGTTTGCTACAGACATTAACAATGTAATGTATGCCTATATCGACCGCAAGAAGAAATTCCCGGTTACCACCTTGTTACGTTCCATAGGGTTTGAAACTGATAAGGATATCCTGGAGTTGTTTGGTATGGCCGATGAAGTAAAAGCTGATAAAAAGGCATTGACTCCCTATATAGGCAAACGTTTGGCCGCACGTGTATTAAGAACATGGGTAGAAGACTTTGTGGATGAGGATACCGGTGAAGTGGTTTCCATTGAAAGGAATGAAGTGGTGCTGGAGCGCGATACGGTTCTGGACGCGGAAGCGGTAGACCTGATCTCTGAAATGGATGTAAAGGGCGTGTTTATCCAAAAAGAAGAAGTAAGCGGCGATTATGCCATTATATATAATACTTTAAATAAGGACAGCGCAAATTCCGAGCTGGAAGCGGTTCAGCATATTTACCGTCAGCTGCGTGGCGCCGATGCCCCGGATAATGAAACGGCCCGCGGTATCATTGATAAATTGTTCTTCTCCGACAAGCGCTACGACCTTGGAGAAGTTGGCCGTTATAAGATCAACCGCAAGCTGAATCTTAACCAGCCGCTTGACCAGAAAACACTGACCAAAGAAGATATCATTGAGATCATCAAATACCTTGTTCGTTTAACTAACGCCAAGGCGGAAATAGACGATATCGATCACCTCAGCAACCGTCGTGTGCGTACTGTGGGCGAGCAGTTGTTTGCCCAGTTTGGAGTAGGACTGGCACGTATGGCCAGAACGATCCGGGAAAGGATGAATGTTCGCGACAATGAAGTATTTACTCCTGTTGACCTGATCAATGCAAGGACATTATCTTCGGTAATCAATTCCTTCTTTGG
>CAZREP010000138.1:0-14060 GCA_964599035.1 uncultured Terrimonas sp.
CAGACCCATATCAAGGGAGACTATGATCTTTGTTTTCAGGTTTTCGGGCACATCGCCATTCACGATGCGCATGGCCAGTCCTTCAGCTATGGCTGTTTTACCAACACCGGGCTCACCAACCAGCATAGGATTATTTTTATTACGGCGGGATAAAATATGCAGTGTTCTCCGGATCTCTTCATCCCTGCCAATAACAGGATCCAGCTTGCCCTGTCTTGCCAGCTCATTTAAATTCCTGGCGTATTTGTTCAGCACATTGAACTGCGTTTCCTGGGTTGGGGAAGAAATAGTAGATCCTTTGCGCAGATCTTTAACAGCAGCTATCAATCCTTTTTCAGTAAGCCCCGTATCTTTCAATAGCTTAGCCGTATTATCGGAGCCCTGCAAAATGGCCAAAAGCAGATGCTCTACACTTACAAACTCATCGCTGAAGGTTTTCAGCAATGCGCCTGCCCGCAGCACCACATTATTGGCATCCCGGCTGATGGTCTGTGCAGGCTCACCGCCTTGCACTTTGGGCAGCTTGCCGATACTCTCATCCAGTTTGCTTTCCAGGAAATTTACATTTACGTTGTTCTTTTTCAGCAGGAATTCAACAGGCGAATCCTCATCCTCCAGTAGTGCTTTGAGCAAATGCTCCGTTTCAATATTGGCATTGCTGTTGTTAAAGGCAATTTGCTGTGATTTGGCCATTGCCTCCTGCGCTTTAATGGTGAAATTATTTAAGTTCATATATTATTTTAAGTTTTCCTTTGTTCCTTTTCAAATAACTTTAACTCCTGTTGCACAAAACATAATCCAAAAAAGAAACACAGTAATTATGTCATATAAGTTCACGTTATCCTGCCTGTATTTCAGCCTGTTATGCGTTTTCCTGTTATTCTTGCAGCCTGTTATGGGGCAATATGATTTTTCTGGTGTGGATGATATGCTACAAAGGAATGGGAAGGTATTAGGCAAGGATGTGGTTGTCCTGGTGTGGAAGGATGGTAAGATCATCTATAAGAAGGAAACGAGGGAAGATTTTACCGCTAAAACACAGGTGCCCTGGGGCGCCAGCGGACAATGGCTTACTGCAGCAGCTTCGATGATCTATGTTGATGAGGGCAAGATCAGCCTCGATACCAAAGCCGGTAAGCTGATCCCTATCCTGGCCAAATACATGAAGGCATATATTAACCTCAGGCACTGCCTTACGCACACTACAGGGCTGGAAGCCGAGAAGAGCGGTATCGGGAAACTGCTGCCGAAGTCGAAGTTTGAGTCGCTGGAGGAAGAGGTAAATTATTTTGCAACCAAGCGGGAGATCGTCACTAACCCCCAAACGGAATTTTATTACAGTCAGGTAGGAATGAACATTGCCGGCCGGATGCTTGAAGTAACGAGCCGGAAAACCTTTGACCGGGCAGTGCAGGAAAAGCTTTTACGTCCATTAAAAATGAGAGGCACTACTTTCTTTAATTACGATAACTTGTACATAAACCCTTCGGCAGGCTTGCAATCGACCGCCAACGATTATATGAATTTTCTGGTAATGATGCTCGACAATGGTATGTTTGAAGGAAAGCGTATCCTGAGTGAAGCATCCATTAATGAAATGGAAAAAGCGCAGTTTACCGAACTTCCGGTAAAATATACGCCTAAAGGAACCGAAGGTTTGCATTATGGGTTCGGCGCCTGGCTGATGGAAGAAGACGGGAGCGGCAAAGGCAGCGTGCTCAGCAGCCCCTCACTTACCGGCACCTGGCCGTATATTGACCGTAAAAACAAGTACGCCGCTATCTTACTCGTAAAGCCCCGGCAAACCGAGCAGGGAAAAGAAATATACACACAGTTCAAGGCTGCAGTGGACCAGGCGATTGGTGTGAAATAACAGCAAGTTATTTTAGTGTAGGGAAATAATAGTCATCAATGTTCGTCTGCAGAGGGTCCGTACATACCCGGTACCGGCACATTCAGTAAACGAAGGTATACCGATAGCTGTGCGCGGTGATGAATGATGTGGTTCATCACAAGATTTCGGATAACCACTTTGCGGGGCAACTCAAAGCTTTTGAGCTCTCCCTTTCTGAACGTCCACTTTATATTCAACGCTTCGTCCGGAGCTTCTTCGAGCAGTTCCATTCCCTGCTGCATAATAGCTTCAAAGCCTGCGATGATCTCATCTTTTGAGGAAGCCTTAAGGCGGTTAAAAGTATCCTTTGCCAAATCAAATTCCGTGCTTGCCATAATGCAATTGATCCACCGGGGCAGCTCTGCTATATGACATGCCAGCCGCCCGAGCGACATGCTTTTTTCATGCGGCTGCCAATCCAGCTTATCTTCGGGTATTCCTGCCAGCATTTTCCGTGTATTGGATGCTTCGTATTTAAGCTCACCCGCGAGCCCGCTGCTTATTGCCATGGTAAAATATTTGGATAAAGGTATGATTGATTTTGCCATGCTTTTTTTCTTTGGTATCTTTTGGGCACAAACAGCCGTATATGAATAAAAGACCTGCACTATTTTTTTTACCCGCTTTTATTTTAATGTTTTCCTGTGCCTGCGTTTTTGCCAATATCCGCCTTCCGGCCGTACTGGGCGATAATATGGTATTACAGCAACAATCAACTGTGAAACTCTGGGGCTGGTCTGCACCGGCTGAAAAGATATTCATTACCGCATCGTGGAGCACAACGGTTGACTCCGTGATCGCATCAGGTGATGCCAAATGGAGCATTGCTGTTGAAACGCCGGCAGCGGGCGGACCATATACCATCACTTTGAAAGGTAGCAATACCATTGTGCTTAATAATGTGATGATCGGCGAGGTATGGGTGTGCTCCGGCCAGTCGAACATGGAATGGAGCAGCCTGAATGGACTGCCTCAGCTGGAAGCAGAGCTGCCCAACAGCGTTAATGCCAATATCCGCTTCTTCCATATTCCTAAAACAACAGCAGTATGTCCGCAGGAAGATTGCGCCGCCTCATGGAAAGAATGTGCCCCTGAAACGCTGAAGGGCTTTAGCGCGGTAGCTTATTATTTCGGAAAGCAGTTACAACAGCAATTGAACGTACCGGTCGGTCTCATTAACACCAGTTGGGGAGGTACTGCCGCAGAGGTATGGACACCGGCAGAGCGGGTAGAGAATGACCCCATTCTGAAGGCAGCCGCTGATAAAATCGCCCCGGTTAACTGGTGGCCGAATGTTCCCGGCAGGGCTTACAATGCCATGATCGCTCCTGTTACATCTTTTGCCATTGCAGGGGCTATCTGGTACCAGGGAGAAAGCAATACAGGCACAGCCGCCACCTATAATCAACTCATGACCACCCTCATCAACAGCTGGCGCAGGGACTGGAATAAGGACTTTCCATTTTATTACGTGCAGATCGCACCCTTTGCCTACGGCAATAAAAATATAGGCGCCTTATTAAGGGAAGCGCAAACACAAACGCTCACTCATCCCCATACGGGCATGGTGGTGATCACCGATCTCGTAGATAATGTTAAGGATATTCATCCCAGAAATAAAAAAGATGTGGGGGCAAGACTGGCGGCCTGGGCACTGGCTGAAACCTACCACAGGCAGGTTACTGCCTACAAAAGCCCTATGTATAAAAACATGATCATAAATAAAGATAAAGTAACCGTTTACTTTAACCATGCTCCTAACGGATTAATGATAAAACAAGGAGAAAAGAAAGCTACTGAATTTTATATTGCGGGTGAGGATAAAAAATTTTTTCCGGCAGAGGCAAGAGTTGAAGGCGATCATGTTATCCTTTCCTGTAAACAGGTCAAAAATCCCGTAGCAGTGCGGTTCGCCTTCAGCAATACGGCCATAGCCAATCTTTTCAGTAAAGAAGGGCTGCCGGTAACTCCTTTCAGGACCGATAACTGGGAAGTGGATACGGGGAAAGTGGAGTAGTTTGTGTATTCCTGAAGCACCAAGAAACAAATGACAAGATCCCAACCTGTCCGCCGGGACGGATAAAATTCGAATCCAGAACTCCGAACGTTCGGAGCGAAATCCGAAAAGGAAATATCAAATACCAAAATACAAGAACCAAATAAATTTCAAATCCGAAGCCTGAAGCTTTAAATCCGAACGATACAACAACAAACTAAAAACTGTAAACTTCCCAAATCCGAATACAAGATGGAATAGCGATGTAACGCATTCTTCTTTGCGATCGTTCCTCCGTTGCGCCCTCTGCGTGAAAAACAATCCGAAATAGAAGCACCAAATGACAAAATATAAGAATCAACAAATCAGAAATCAGTTGTCGGCGATCAGCCATGAAACCTGAGATCTGCAACTCATACCTCCCACCTCCTCCCTACTCTTTCGTGGATAAATAATTATAATCCTTAAGCAGGGTTTCCAAAAAGTCGAACGGCGGCATGGTGCTTTGTATGGCCAATACCTGCTTTACCCTGTCGGAAGTGTTTTCCACCATTTGCGTATATCCCGTTTTGCGGCCGGTATCCAAAATTCCCTTGATCGTGTTCACATCCCGGTCGCTGAGGCGCATGACCTGAGGGAACGAGGGAATATAATTATCATCTGTTTCCATAAAAATGGTGTCTTCGAGGCTTCCTTTAGGGTTGGTCCTGATCAATATCGTTCCGGCAGCAAGATCACCCATCCTTTTAGATTTTTTATGCACTGCCACCAGTATCAGGTCTGCAATAAAAAGCAGGGTGGTTATCCACAACGCTTTTAATGCGCCCACCCAGCCAAATACGATGGCTATAATGATGATCGGCACGGAAAGATCTGAAGACCGGAGCAGCCAGCGGATCATATATTGTGCAGGCGAAGCTTTTCCCCCGTTATCGTTCACTACCTTTATACCAAGCAGCTTTTTTCCCACACTCTGGCCGTTCCAGAACAACTCACAAAAAAAATGGTAGGTAAACACAGGAAGTAAAATTATGAGCTGCAGCGCCCACATGTCGTAGCCGGAAACATTGCCCGTATAATTACCCGCTGCGGAAGCATAGATCTTATAGGCGATCATGATATAAAATACCTGCAGTATAAAATCAATGATCCAGGCGATCATCCGGGTATGAAAGGGAGCGCTCTCAAATTCGAGGTCAATATTAAAACTCGTGGGAATAAAAATCTTACCCATGACGTACAATAATATATATTTGGGCGGGTTCTTAAACGATGTTAAGTATTTATTTAAATTGGAGCAAATTTAATTGCTGTTGCGCGAAGCCTTATTCATAAAAAAAAACAAAGACAGATGGCTGAAAAATCAGCAGACGCCTCCGCAGCGTGCCGATGAAACCGCAGTGGAGTTCACCCAACTGACAGACGACCTGTCGTATGCCAAAACTTTTTATCCGCACAGCAAGGTAACCCGGTATTTGAATGCAAGAGCTTCCCGGGTGTATATGAACATCTATCAGAACAGGAAGGAGGAACGTAACCGCATTACCGGCTTCTGGAAATACACCGTGCCGCTCACCGTTCGCAAACATCATGGCGTGTTGCTGTTTTGTGCGGTATTTTTTATTACTTTTTTTATAACAGGATTTTATTCCTCGGCGCATGATGAAAGCTTTGTGCGCGAAATGCTCAGCGACAGCTATGTGAACATGACGGAAGAGAATATCGAAAAAGGAAAGCCTTTCGGCGTATATGCCGAGGGAAGTGGATTGCTGATGTGGATGGGCATTATGATCAATAATCTTTTCGTGGCCTTCGGCTACTTTGCCCAGGGACTTTTGCTGTGCATACCGCTCCTGATCTCCCTCCTTTCGGAAGGAGTGCGGCTGGGCGCTTTCGAGCAGATGTTTTTTGCCAGGGGTTTAGGTCTGCAATCGGTATTAACCGTGTTCATTCACGGCACACTTGAAATATCGGCTATTGTAATTGCCGGCGCCTCCGGTATAGTATTAGGTAAAAGCTGGATGTTCCCGGGAACCGGGAAAAGAACAGATGCTTTCATGCAAGGGGCTAAAGAAGGCGTTATTATACTGGCAAGCCTTATCCCGGTATTTATGGTAGCGGCTTTTTTTGAAGGATTTATTACCCGGTATTATACCATGCCCTGGTGGCTGAGCAGCACTATCCTGCTCCTGTCTGCGGCATATATTACCTGGTACTATGTTATTTATCCCATGCGGGTGCAGAAAGCCCGGCGCAAAACCTCATAATGTGATCCGACATCGCATCTATACCTACCTGTTATTTGCCGGGCTTGTTTTTACCCCTGCCTTTATTACTGCCCGGCAAAGTCAGGACAGTGATCATACTTCTGAACAGCCTGGAGCACTGCCAGACAGCCTGAATGAATATCTGCCGTATAATGAAGATGAGCAGGAAGAGGATACCCTATTTTTTTCGGGCAAGGAGGATCCTGCATCATTATATGATTCCACCATAATAAGGAACAGGTTTGTGCCCGATTCCGTTACACGGTCCCTGAAGCAGGACAAAGCTTTCTGGTATGCCGCTAAAGACAAGCGTGCCGGGAATGAAAAAAAAACAAGTCATTCCTTTTGGGAGAAGATATGGGAAGGGATCTTTGCACTTGTCGGTTCACCGCTGTTCCGGCAGGTGATGTGGCTGCTTATGCTGACATTATTCGCGGCTGCCGTTATCTGGTTCCTTTTGCAAAATAAAATGAGCCTGTTTGGTTTCGGCAGCGCAACAGCCTTTCCCGGGCAGGAAAAAGAAGGCGAGGTGGATAATATCTTTACGGCTAACCTGCAGGAAGCCGCCGCTACTGCAGCGGGAAAAGGGGACTTCCGTTTAGCCATACGCTTCGATTACCTCCACCTGTTAAAAGTGTTTTCTCAAAGCAGTTTGATCCATTACAAGGCTGATGCCACCAACAGCGAATATCTCGCCCGGCTGCATGCACATCCCTGCTATAAAGATTTTCTTCTTGCCACCCGCAGCTATGAATACACCTGGTATGGAAAGATCCCGGTAAGCAGGCAGCAGTATGAAAGTATCCATAATCGCTTTTCCTCACTCTGTCAAACACAAGGGATATCCGTTTGAAGAAAGCACTGCCATACCTGCTGGGCAGCATATTGCTCTTGCTGCTACTACTTCTGCTCGCAGGAGAAGCCGGCAACAATTTTGATCACCGGGTCACCCTGAACAAAAAAGATAAGATCCCTTACGGCACTTATATAGCTTACCAAAGCCTTCCTCATTTGTTTCCGCAGGCCAAAATAACCCATAATAAAAAGGCACCCGGTTACTGGGATGAAGCCGTATTGAATTATAATACCCCGCGACAGGTGATGATCATTATTTGTAAAGATTTTAATCCCGACGATGATGAGCTCACCGAATTGTTTCATTTTGTGAGCAGGGGCAACGATGCGCTTATCTCTTCCTACAACCTGAACAACAATGCCCAACGTTTTTTTCATGTGAACTTAAGTTACGATGATGCCGGCTTCCCGGTATTTGAAGATTTTGCTGAATTAGACACCCTCGAACTGGAGCTTTTACATCCGCCTTTTTCCCGGTCGTACAACCAATACCGTTATCCCGGAAGGAAATTCAACTCCTGGTTTAATACGATCGATTCTTCCATGTCGTATGTACTCGGCACAACAGGAAAAAACAAGCCTTCCTGCATTCGGCTACGCGTGGGAGATGGCAGCTTTTTCATCCACACCGCGCCGCTCGCGTTCAGCAATTATTTTCTGCTGCATCACGAAAATATGGGCTACTATAACCAGTTGCTTTCTGCTATGAACGCAGAGGCCTCAAAGGTGGTATGGGATGAATACTACCTGCATAAGCCACACAATAACAGGCAGAACAGCCCCTCCCCGCTCAGGGTGCTGATGGAGCAACCGGCTTTCCGCATGGCCCTGCTTACTGCCCTGGCGGGATTGGTGGTTTATTTGCTGCTCGGTATAAAAAGGAACCAGCGGATAATACCCGTTATGGCTGCACCTGCGAACGATTCACTGGACTTTATAAAAACCATCGGCCGCCTGTATTTCCAGAAAAGGGATAACAAAGACCTCTGCCGGAAGATGAGCCTGTATTTTACAGAATATGTACATCGCCATTTCAATATGCCGGCAGGGAACATGGATGCGGATTTTATTTCGCGGCTTTCTCAAAAATCGGGATGCAGCGAACATACTATTCAGTCCATAACCAACTATATTCGCTTTATACAGGAAGCTCCTGCCGTTCAAGACCGGCAGGTAGCCGAATTGTATGATTTGTTGGACCGCTTTTATAAAACCACATAACATGGAAGAAAATATATTTCAACCCCGCACCGACCTTTCAGAACTGCATGAAGCCGTAGGGCAGATGCGCGAAGAGATAGAAAAGGTGATTATCGGGCAGCAGGAAATGATAAAGCTTATCATGGCAGCGCTCCTTGCAGACGGACATGTGCTGATAGAAGGCGTGCCCGGTGTGGCCAAAACCTTGACTGCCCGGCTGGTGGCCAGGTGCATGGCGCTGCATTTTTCGCGCATACAATTTACACCCGATCTGATGCCGTCTGATGTACTGGGCACTTCCATTTTTAATCCTACGGAAGGCAGCTTCCAGTTCAAGCGCGGACCGGTTTTCGGCAATATCATACTGGTGGATGAAATCAACCGCGCCCCCGCTAAAACCCAGGCAGCATTATTTGAAGTGATGGAGGAAAAGCAGGTCACGGTAGACGGTTACTCGCACCCCATGGAAAGACCTTTTATGGTGCTGGCAACACAAAACCCCGTGGAGCAGGAAGGAACCTACCGTTTGCCGGAAGCGCAGCTCGACCGGTTCCTTTTTAAGATAACCGTTCCCTATCCAACAGAAGAGGAAGAGATTGCCATACTGAACCGCTTTCATCAGTCGCCGGGTGAAGAAATTGCAGCACAGGTAAAGGAAGTGATCTCCGCGGCACAGATCAGCGAGCTGCGACGGCTGGTGCGGCTGGTACTGATAGAAGAAAAGCTGCTGCAGTTCATCGCCCGGCTGGTTACTGCCACACGTTCCCACAAATCTGTGTATCTCGGCGCCTCACCCAGGGCATCATTGGCCATCATGATGTCGGCAAAAGCTACAGCGGCAATGCAGGGACGTGACTTTGTTACACCGGAAGATGTGCTGGAAATATCCATACCGGTTTTACGCCATCGCATTATACTGACGCCAGAAAAGGAGATGGAGGGTGCAACAGAAGACGATGTCATAAAGGAGATCATCCATTCACTTGAAATACCGCGGTAAGTATTGAAAAAGCTGCTCGCGCTATACCGTTCCTTTATGCTTACCCGCAACGTGTACGTATTGCTGGCCACTATTGTACTGCTGTTCATCCTGTCTTTTTTTATACCTGCACTTTTTAGTGCAGCGAGACTTTTCTTACTGCTGCTGGTTGTTCTTATATTGGTAGATGCCATGGTATTGTATGCAAAACCACGTGCACTGAGTGCAAAGAGGATCACTGCCGACCGCTTCAGCAATGGCGATGATCAGACCATTCACATACAAATGAGCAACCATTATACATTTACAATAAGGGTCAGGCTTATTGACGAACTGCCTTTCGAATTCCAGCAAAGGAACTGGAAAAGGAAAGCGTTGCTTAAAGGGGGGCAGGAACATTCTTTTATCTATACCGTGCGCCCTTTGCAAAGAGGGGAGTATGCCTTCGGCAATATCAATGCTTTTATCACCAGCCCGATGGCACTGGTGCAACGCCGATATGTTTTTGAAGCACAGCAGGTAATACCTGCTTACCCGTCATTTCACCAGTTGAAGCGCTACCGGTTGATGGCGGTGGCCAACAGGATGAATGAAACCGGTAACCGGCGTTTGCGTAAATCGGGCAGCAGCATGGAATTTGAGCAGATCAAGGAATATGTGCCCGGTGATGACAACAGGAATGTGAACTGGAAAGCCACGGCACGGCGGGGAGACCTGATGGTAAATACGTTTACGGATGAGAAGAGCCAGCACATCTATTGTCTTATTGATAAAGGCCGGAACATGAAAATGCCTTTTGAGGGAATGACACTGCTCGACTATGCAGTGAATGCATCACTGGCACTAACCAATATAGCACTGCTTAAACACGACAAAGCCGGGCTGCTCACTTTTGCGAATCATCCCGAGACCTTCCTGCCGGCGGAACGCAAAGGCGTGCAGATGGAAATGATACTGGAGAGCCTGTACCGCCAGCAAACGCATTTTGCAGAAACAGATTTTGAAGCCCTGTACACCCACATCCGCAGCAAAATAAAGAACAGGGCATTGCTGGTTCTCTTTACCAATTTTGAGTCTATTTCCGGCTTTCAGCGGCAGTTACCTTACCTCCGGAAGATCGCCAGGCATCATTTGCTGTTGGTGGTATTTTTCGAGAATACCGAATTGAAAGCGCTCAGGGAAAAGCCGGCGGGGAACCTGGAGGAAATTTATATCAAGACGATTGCCGACAAGTTTACCTTTGAAAAAAAACTGATCGTAAAAGAGCTCCGGCAGCATGGTATACTTTCCCTATTGACCACCCCGCAACAGGTAACGGTAAGCGCTATTAATAAATATGTGGAGCTAAAGGCCAGGCAGGCATTGTAGGCGCTGAAGAAAAGAACCAAGCACCAAATGACAAGAACCAAATAAAATCCAAAATCCGAATCAAAGCTATTCTTCTTAGCGATCGTTGCACCTTTGCGTACGCTGCGTGAAATAATTCGGAGTAAAGCACCAAGAACCAAATAAATTCCCAAATCAGAAATCAACATCCCGTACGTGCGGGAAGACATCAGAAATCCGAAGAGTTAGCTACCGGTCTGACGCTCCTTTCGTCGCGTACCGACCGCTTTCACATTCCCCACATTTTCCACATTCTCACATTCTCACATTTCCTTCCCCCTATCTTTGCTCAAAGTTTAAGGAACATGCAGTCTGAACAAAATAATCCGTTTGCCGAAGGAAAAGTGCTATTGATCAATAAGCCGCTGCACTGGACTTCTTTTGATGTGGTGCGAAAAATACGTTCAACTGTAAAAACAAAGAAGGTAGGTCATGCCGGAACGCTTGATCCCCTGGCAACCGGGCTGCTGATCGTGTGCACCGGTAAATTCACCAAAAAAATAAACGAATTCATGGCCAGGGAAAAAGAATATACCGGCAGCTTCACCCTCGGTGCTACCACCCCTACCTACGACCTCGAAAGCCAGCCGGA
The DNA here is from genome assembly GCA_964599035.1 of uncultured Terrimonas sp. Lineage (GTDB taxonomy): Bacteria > Bacteroidota > Bacteroidia > Chitinophagales > Chitinophagaceae > Agriterribacter. Next base: position 11,170 of record CAZREP010000138.1, read on the forward strand.
AAATTTTAAAGTATACCATCATGTTACCGAAAAAGAACTACATGAACTCACCCAACAGTTCACCGGACAGATCAGGCAGATCCCTCCGGCACATTCCGCTATAAAGAAGGGAGGTAAGCCGGTATATGAAATGGCCCGGAAAGGCATTACCGTGAACCTCGAGCCCAGAACGGTGTTCATAAAGGAATTTGCGATCACCCGTATTGAATTGCCCGTGGTATATTTCAAAGTAGTATGCTCTACGGGCACGTATATCCGCAGCTTGGCGCAGGATTTCGGGGCTGCTTTAGGCTGTGGCGCTTACCTGAGCAGCCTCTGCCGCACCAAAATAGGTGAATTCACACTTGAAGATGCCATGAGCATGGAAGCGTTCCAACACATGTCGGGATCGATTAAGCACGGAGGCAACAGGCAATAAAGTGCGGTGCTTAAAAAGGATATCCTATTCCGAACTGGAAAGCAGGCCTCCTCATATTTGAAGTGATGAACCATCCGTCGTGCTGCGGTTTTATATATTCATCCGATGCATATAAGGGGTCCTTTAAGCGCCAGCCAAGGTCGAACCGTAACAAGAAAAACTTAAAATCCAGCCTTAGTCCTGTTCCGCCGGCTACGGCAATATCTTTATACAGCCGGCCCACATCAAATACAGCGTATTTGAATTCGGGACCGGAGGATCTTCTTACCCATACATTGCCGATATCTGTAAACAAAGCCCCGCGCAACCAGTAGCCGTATACCGGTAAAATATCAAACCGGTATTCAACATTCCCTTCCAACTGTATATCGGCATACCTGTCGTCGAATTTTTTTTCTACCACTCCGGGCGGATCCGTGGTGATGGTACGGAACCTGAGGGTATCATAAAAGATGCTGGAGCCCGGCCCCAGTTTACGCAGTTGCCAGCCCCGCATGCTGTTGGGTCCTCCCGCAAAGAACTGCCTGAAAAAAGGAAGAGAAATATCCCCCTGCCTGTTTTCTGTTTTAAAACCAAGACCATATCCCGCAAATACCCTGTAGGCCCACATCGACTTGGGATGTGTTACATAATGCCTGAAATCTGCACTTAGCTTTATAAAACGGTAGAGCTGCCCGAGCGGCTTACCGTTAGCAGTTTGCTTTTTAAGCAGTTCACCGAGAAGCAATCCCGATTCTTCACCATATAACCTCACATAATTAAATATTCTCGGATTGGCAGAATTGAACCGGCGGGTATAGGTGCCGTTAATGCCGATAATCAGCCCGGTGTTATAAGAATAAGAAAGGAGCGGATAATCCCTTATCAGTTGCTCAAAGCCAAGATCGATATCGTAAATGCGGGTGTATTCAATATTAGGGAACCTCACCTGCCAGTTAATATTGGCCCTTTTCTGGAACTCATACCCCAGGTAGGCATTAATGGTATTGATCTTGTAATACCTGTAGCGGTCTATATACGATCCGTCTAAGTTCACATAGGTCCGGGCGTTCAAAAAATCTTCCTGGTTCTTTAGCGTAAAAGGGGTAAGCAAGCGTGGAAAAATAAGCCTGTTGCTTAAACCGGCCTCCGTAGAAAGTATCTTCCGGAAATCGGTAAATTCGATACCTGTTCGCAGCACGTTCTCCAACTGGAGCGCCTGACGGGCCACATTCCTGTTCTTCAGTTGAAAATTGAGCGCCAGTCCCTTGTTGCCGGCGTTATACAGCTGGTTTTGAGCGGAAAGAATGCTCGATCCTTCAAAGTCGGCGCTGAAAAAATATTTTTTTGCAGGAACCATGCGGATAAAAAAATCCACTACCGACTCAATGGAATCCACCGGGCGGGCATTGATCGTTACATTTTGCCAGGCCTCAATACGGTTAAAGTTAAGCAGCGTTTTATTGAAATCGGAAGCGCGGAATAATTCGCCCGGCTTCAGCGCGATCCTTTTTACAAGAAAGGAAGGCTTGAAGAGATCATAGCGGCTGTAAATGTGATAGCCCCCGTATTCGGTTCGCTGCGCGCCACGTCGTATACCGGTCATCAATTCGGCCGGTTCGTCGGGAAAAACAGCCACATTGCCTACTTTATACGATTGGGTAATGGAGCTGTCTTTTAAAGGTATTTCCAAAATGGCAATATCTATGGTTGGGTTTTGACGCTTCTGCTGCGCTTCCACCTGGAGCCGTATCTGCTCAAAAGGGTCGGCTGAAGCATCTATCAGCGCCACGTTAACGGTATCTAACTGCGCTTTCATCATCTCCCGGTTGATCCGGTAATAACCGTTATTGCGGAAGAGGTCAATAAGCCGGTTCAGCTCATCATCAATTTTTTGCTTGCTGAAAGGATCCGATTTCTTTAAAAAGGATTTGTCCCTGTTTTCCATTACCAGTCGCTGCAACGTAGTGTCGGTAAAATGGTAGCTTACGGAATCAATACGGAACAGACTACCCGTATTAACATGGTAAGCCACCTTCAGGCGGTATTGATCAGGCTTGTCGTTGCGGATAACGGTATCTACCTTATTCCATTCAGCATATACATTGCTCCGGTAATAGCCGTTATTGTGAAGCAGGTTATTCATATTCTCCACAGACCTTTTAACATAGCTGCTGTCGAATATCGCCGGTCTGATCAATACGTGCCGTATAAACCAGGTGTTTTTAAAAACGGGTCTTACGCTATCTTCAATCTGCACTTCCAGCTTTTTTTCCAGCTCCTTTTTTTCAGCGGGGCTTATTTTGTCGTTGATATGTATGTCATTCTTAAAAACAAAAGGCTTATAAGGCTGGTATTTCCTCGCTACTCTACATGATGATGCCAACATTAAAATGACAGGAATAAAATAGAAATGTTTGAAGAAAGAAGAATGTATTTTCGTTGGCAAATCAGACATAAATAAAAATAAGGATGCTCAGCAAATCCAGGGTCA
>CAZREP010000139.1:0-13922 GCA_964599035.1 uncultured Terrimonas sp.
AAATGAAAACATTTCATTTTATTTTACCCCGTCATTCTGGCGCATAAACTCCAGCAGATGCCTGGCGTCATCGTCGGTCAGGCTTTGATTAGGCATGCGTACCAGGCATATCTCCAGTTGTGCCTGCAACTCAGGATCCTGGTCTATCATAGCATCGGGGTTGGTAATAAAGTTCATGATCCACTCGGGCTTGTGCTTGCTGCTTACACCTTTCCATCCGGGTCCCACTAACCTTTCGTCGCTGAGCTTATGACAACTGGCACATTTTACATCATATATCTGTTTGCCGCTCTGGGCCATTGCCTGGTCTAAGGATGCAGGCAGTTCCATATTGGCAAACTTACCCTCACCTCTTTTAGGATCGTAGCTGGGATTACCGTTTGCGGTTGTTTCGGTAGCAGCGGAGGATTCATTTGTTTTCTCTTTGTTGGTTTCGCCCGGGTTGCCACAGGCGTAAACAGCGAAAGTGATGGCGCTAATAACAAATAACTTTTTCATACAAATTTTTTTTATAACCGCAAGATTACCGAGTATATTTTAATTATTATATGAGGCAAATCATATTGCAAATGTTGGGTAACTTAGACGAAAATTGAATGATGATGATCAAAAATGGGTATGATACATGTCAGGTGGCATATTCCTGTAAAAATTGTTCACTCAAGTTATATTCATGATGGTAAATACCGACTTGCTGCTGATGTATGGTGCTTCTATAAAAGAGATGGCTAAGGGAGATATTATTTACCGGGAAGGAGAGCCGGCCCTCTTTTATTTTCAGCTGTTAAAAGGACGGGTAAAATGGATGCACACGGATGAAGAAGGCAGGGAGTTTATTTATGATATTATCGAAGCAGGTGAGCCTTTTGGAGAAGCTCCTTTATTCAGGGGGGGATCATACGATGCAACGGCAATAGCTGAAGAGCCTTTAACGCTTATGCGACTGAAGCTGCCTCTCTTTCAGCAGTTACTTGAGGATCACCCCGATATTCATGCTGCTTTTACCAGGCTGTTATCGCAGCGCCTTCATTTCAAGCAGGTGCTGATAAAAATACTGGCTAACAGCAATCCCGAAAGCCGCCTCACCACCCTGCTAAATTATCTTATACAGCACAAAAAAAATGTTTGCTTTACCTGCAATAAGCTTTTGCTTACCCGAAAGCAACTCGCCGGCATGGTAGGTTTACGTATTGAAACTGTTATCCGCACCATGAAGCAATTGGAGCAAAAAGAGTTGCTCTCTATAGATAAAGGGAAAGTTTACGTTTCGAATATGACCTGAATCATATACTGTTGGCTGATTAGTTTGTTTTTTTGCAAAAATTTCCGGGCATATGGTTAAAAGTCTAATCGGGTGGTTCAGGATCGCTGTTTTTAATTTGCTACTGGTTTCTTTTTTAGGGGTATTGTTGAGATACAAGATCGCCTATTCGCTTCCTTTTATGCAGCAGAAGCACATGCTTCACGCACATTCTCATTTTGCATTTACAGGCTGGGTAACACAAATATTAATGGCTTTGCTGGTGGCAAGGCTTTATACCGGGCAGGGTAATCCTTTTAAAAAATATGCCCCGCTGCTGTATGCTAACCTGGTTGCAGCTTACGGGATGCTCATTGCATTTCCTGTTCAGGGATATGGTATTTATTCCGTCAGCTTTTCCATCCTGTCTATTTTTACTGCTTACCTGTTCGCGGTGATCTACTGGCGCGATATTAACCGTTCGGCTGTAAAAAGTCCGGGCGATCCCTGGTTTAAAGCGGCACTTCTTTTTAATATAATTTCTTCCGCGGGAGCTTTTGCGCTGGCGACAATGATGATCACCAAAACAGTCCATGCCGACAGGTACCTTGCAGCTTCTTATTTCTTTCTGCATTTCCAGTATAACGGGTGGTTCTTTTTTGCCTGTACCGGATTACTGGTTCATAAATTATATACCTGGGGTATGCAATTGAGCGGCCACAAAACCATCTTCTGGTTATTTGCCCTTTCCTGTGTGCCGGCTTATTTCCTTTCGGCGCTCTGGCTTCCTATTCCTTTATGGGCTTATGTGCTGGTGATCGTTGCGGTTGCCTGCCAGCTTGGCGGCTTTGCCCTGCTGTTCAAAGCAACGAAAGAACACCTGCCGAAACTGAAAGCGCAGGTTTCCGTATTGGGGAAATGGCTGATGGGATTATCCATGGTGGCACTCACGATCAAACTTTTACTGCAATCGGGCTCCATCATTCCTGCGCTCAGTAAGCTGGCATTTGGTTTCCGTTCTATCGTTATCGGCTACCTGCACCTGGTTTTGCTGGGTGTTATTACCCTTTTTATTTTAGGATATGTGGTGATCAATAATTACATGCGCATCAACAAAGCCGCGGTAACGGGTATCGCCATTTTCGTTATCGGTATTTTCCTGAATGAATTTATATTATTTATACAGGGCACTGCAGCGATCAGCTATACCAGCGTGCCTTATACCAATGAAATGCTTTTTGGCGCGGCCATCCTGCTGTTTGCGGGACTACTGGTGCTGAATATAAGCCAACGCCGCGGGAAATTACCCGGATAGCGGTATTGTTTTTTAATTTTTTATTCAATTTTATATGTACCCACACCCACACCATACCTTTCATATTCCAGTAATGGGGCTTGCCTTTACTATTGACAGCCCCGTTAAGGTTGCCCGTTTTGGCATAGCCTCGGTTGTTTCTATTATTGAAGACCGGCTGATTGAAACCATGAGAAGTTATTATTATCCTTTTGCCAGCCTGCCTTTTGTTCCTATTACTACTAAGGAAAAAGATTATCGCTCCAAAAGAATTACCGATTACCTGAATCTGCTTAATCATATTGTTAATACGCAAATACAGAAACTCAAAAATGAAGTTTTTGAGGCGGGTTCAGAGATCATTAAATATTTTGAAATGCTGCCTGATGATAATAAAGCGAAGCAATTGTACAGGCGGGTGATGCATATGGAAAATGGTCCGGAAAAGAAAGTCCTGGAAGACTTGCTGCGAGAACAGGTTATACCGGGCAGCATTGATGTAAACATCATGACTAAGTTAGATAAGAATAATTTTGATAAAGAGGGTGTGTTGGTGGAGGATGGCTCGGATGCAGTGTCAGCTTTAAGAGGCTATGCAGATAGTGATCTTTCCAATTCTTCCGTTGTTTTTTCAGCGGGGATGAATCCCCGGTTATATAATTTCCTGGAAAAATGCAGTCAGTTTGATGCAGATGATAATGGCTGTTTTCGTAAAAGAATTATTATAAAGGTAAGCGACTACCGTTCGGCGCTCATACAGGGAAAATACCTGGCCAAAAAAGGGATATGGGTCAGTGAGTTCAGGATTGAATCGGGCTTAAATTGTGGTGGCCATGCTTTTGCAACCGATGGTTACCTGCTTGGACCGATTCTCGAGGAATTTAAGATTAAAAAAGAAGAGCTTACCGCAACCCTGTCCGGATTGTATAATACCGCTGTTCAGCTAAAAGGCCGGAAAGGGTTTGCCCAGCCCCATCCCATAAACATAAGTGTGCAGGGAGGAATAGGCACGGCAGAAGAAGACGCTATGCTGCATGAATATTATGGCATTACGAGCACAGGATGGGGAACGCCGTTTTTACTGGTACCGGAGGCCACAACGGTAGATGAAGCTACATTGACTTTATTATGTAAGGCTAAAAAAGAAGATGTAGAGCTGAGTAACCATTCTCCCCTCGGCGTCCCGTTTCATTATCTTAAAGCAACAAGCGGCGCATTGGAAAGGCTGGAGCGCATTCAAAAAGGAAGCCCGGGGAGTCCATGTACAGAAAAGCACCTGGTGTCGGATACGGAGTTTACCAAAGAGCCTATTTGCACCGCATCCGCCAAATACCAGAAACTGAAGATCGCCCAGTTGCAATCGCTGCAACTGCCGGAGGAAGATCGCCAGGAGCAAATTAAAAGAGTATTAGACAAAGAATGTTTGTGCATAGGATTAAGCAACGCGGCCCCGATGCAATATAAAACGCCTTTTCTTAAGCATCTTACGGCGGTCACCATTTGCCCCGGACCGAATGTCGCTTATTTTTCTGATGTTGTCTCGCTTCAAACCATGACAGCGCATATTTATGGAAAAACCAATATCGTGAAAGATCCCGCCCGCCCGCATATGTTCATTGCTGAACTGAACCTGTATGTCCATTACCTGCAATCACGCATGGAAGCGGATGCGGCCCATATGCAAAATCCTAAATTAAGGAAGTATTACTATGCGTTCAGTCAAAATCTTTTGAAGGGTATATCCTACTATCATAGCATGGCCCGCATAGGTTTCGATGAGCCTTTTCGCCAGGCATTGCTGGCAGCCGGGGAAACGCTAAAAGATTTAAACGCACGATATGCTTTTATGGAAACTGCTGTTGCTTAAATAAAGGAGTATATATGATAAGTCAGAAATCAACATCCCGCACGTGCGGGAAGCAATCAGCAATCGCTATGGACTCTCAGCGGAGCTACAAACCCTAAACTTCCAAACTGAAAACTGTAACCTTATACCTTTTACCCTACACCTTACACCGTCATGGAAAATAAACGTGTGGAAGACTCTTTTGCGATCAGCCTCAGGTCGAAGGCCATACAGATATTGCGTAAGAAAGATTTGCCGGGTGGGGTAACGATTATTTTATTTTTCGTTATGGCGATCAGCCCGTCGTCTTCCAGGGCTTTTAATCTTATTGTAATTTCCGGCAAGCGTTCTTCCGGCAGCCAGCTGGTTTCCAGCATGCACATCAGGTTGAGGATATGGCGGCGGATGGCCAGGTCTTCCGCAGTTAAAATATGCCCTTTTACAACGGCGGGTTCACCGCTGTTTATTTTTTTATAGTAATCTTCCACTGTTTTTTCATTCTGGGCAAAAGCATACCAGCTATCGGAAATGGCCGATACACCCAGCCCTATCATTACCTGCGTGGCGGAAGAGGTATAGCCCATAAAATTGCGGTGGATCTTTTTGCTGAGCATCGACCGATAGAGGCGATCCGAGGGCAGGGAAAAATGATCCATGCCGATTTCCATATAACCCGCATTTTCCAGCAATGCTTTGGCAGTGCTGTAAAACTCCAGTTTTGATTCGCCCGTAGGGAGGTCTCTTTCGTCGAAACCACGTTGTCCTACCCCTTTTATCCATGGCACATGCGCATACGAATAAAAGGCGATCCTGTCGGGCTGTAATGCCAGTGTAAGCGCAATGTTCTTACGCACATCTTCCAGGGTTTGAAAGGGAAGCCCGAATACGAGGTCGTGGCTTACACTTTCATAGCCTGCTTCCCGTGCGGCCTCCGTTACATTTTTTACATTTTCAAAAGGCTGGATGCGGTGAATGGCCTGCTGCACAGTTTCATTATAGTCCTGCACGCCAAAGCTTACCCGGCGGAAACCGAGGTTATATAAGCTGAGGAGATGCGCTTTGCCAGTATTATTGGGATGTCCTTCAAAGCTGAATGTTCTTTCGGGATGGATACTGCCACTCGATAAAATGCCGGTCAGTAATTTTTCGAGGTTTGCCGGTGAAAAAAAAGTGGGTGTTCCCCCGCCTAAATGTATTTCCCGGATCAGCGGCTTTTCGGGGAATAAATGCACATAGCCCTGCCATTCCTTTAAAAGCGCTTCAATATACGGCTCTTCCACGCTGTGCTGCCTGGTGATGCGTTTATTACAGGCGCAGAAAGTGCAGAGGCTCTCGCAAAAAGGCAGGTGAATATAAAGGCTGATGCCTTCCTGTCGGTTACTTTCCGTAAAAGACTGCTGCAGCCTGGTGATCCATTGTGCAGTGGAGAATAGTGCTTCATCCCAGCACGGAACGGTAGGGTAGCTGGTGTACCGCGGCCCGGGAATATTATACTTTCGGATAAGCGTTGTATCCATCATGTGCCTACAGGTAATGCAACGTTGTGCAATTCAAAAAATGGCAAAGGATGTATTAATTATATGCGTAACCTGTAAAAGTTTCTGCATTGCAGCATACATCCTTTGCCCGATCTCATTATAAACAGGTAAAATTCCCTCTTTCCCGGCAGGGAACAACTAACCGGGATCAGGTTCAAAGCTGAGAACCAACATGTTTTTTCCATAATAAAAGAGTTTTTTATCTTTTATTATGGAATTGTCTGTTACCTTTGCACCCATAAACGGGTATAGATGTTTTCAAAAACTTGCGAATATGCCCTCCGGGCAATGCTGTTTGTTGGTCAGAAGTCGAAGAATGGGAATAAAACGGGGATCAGGGAAATTGCGGAAGGGATTGATTCACCTGAACATTTCATCGCCAAAATTTTGCAGGAGCTCAGCCGCAAGCATCTTATCCGGTCGGCGAAAGGTCCCAACGGGGGCTTTTATCTTAATGAACAGGATATGGAATGCACACTGGCCGACATTGTTAAAGCAATAGACGGGGATAAGATCTTTTGGGGCTGCGGACTGGGATTAAAGGAATGTTCGGAAAAAAAACCCTGTCCCATACATAACCGGTTTAAGGAGATCAGGAAGGAAATCCACGACATGCTTCAGTCGGCCCGGCTGGATGATTTCAATGAGCAACTGGAAAAGAAGCTCATCTTTTTAAAAAGAGTATGAATGTTTTATGGAAAAGAAATGGCACGCTCATCAGTTTATCAAAGGATCTTTTTTAATAACGGGGTTGTTCAGCACGCTCCGGCTGCATGCGCAGACCGCAGGAAAACCAGCTTTTTATTTTGAACATCTCGATGGATTGCTGCTGATCTTTTTTATGCTTGTTTTTTTTATGCTTGCTGCTGTACTGTACCTCAAATTCAAGACCCGGGAAATGATCAGGATAAATAAAAAGCTCAGGCAGCGCAATGCCGCCAAAAATTTCGACAGGTATATTGCCAACCTCAACAGTAAGCAGATAGAGGCCTACCTGAATTACAAAAGAGACAGCACTGTAACACCAACCTCTTCCTCTAAAGATACCAATACCCTGCTCAGGAGCATTTCCATTTTTCTTTTTCTGTTCCTGAACGGCAGGCTGTTATTTGCCCAAAATGCTTCACCGGATAAAAGTACTGTGCTTGGGGAAACCGGTATTATCATCACCATCGCGTTATTGCTCATCCCCATCAGCGCCGGTATTGTATTTATGGTAATAAAGGTGCTGAACCTCATTAAACAAAATCGCAACCGGCTCAACCTGGCAGAAGCAGAGCAGTTGGCCGAATATCTTGCTACGCCACCCGACAGCGATACCCGCGCTGCCCTGCTGCAACGCAAGCAGGCATTGGATTATGAGCTTACGCGTAACGAATTATCGGGTAATCTTGCGCCAAAGGATGATAAAGGGCTCATCAGTAATGTGAATGTGAGCAGCGCACTGCCGGTGGTGGTGCAAAAGAAAAGAGCGGTAAAGCGACCCACTATTGACCCCCGGTTGTCGAAGCTGGTATTGTGGTATATAGGGTGCGCCACTTTCTGGCTGTTGTTTGGCACTACAGTGGGAGAATATGTAGGGATAAAGTTTGTGGCGCCTGATGCAGATCGGCTGAGCTGGCTGAGCTTCGGGCGATTGCGCCCGGTGCACACCAACGCCGTATTCTGGGGATGGGCGTCGCTGGGCATGCTTGGTTTAGCCTATTATACCGTGCCACGGGTGAGCAACACCACGCTGGCAAGCTTTAAGCTGGGCTGGTATTCCCTATACCTGATCAATGCCTCGGTGGCGCTCGGATCTGTTTGCCTTATGGCCGGCATTAATAACGGTGGCGGTGAGTATCGCGAATATATATGGCCGGTAATGCTGCTGTTTGGGATCGCGCTGGTATTAACGCTTATTAATTTTTTACGCACCATTGCCAAACGTACCACTAAAGAAATTTATATTTCCAACTGGTACATTGTTGCCGCGCTGATATTCGGCCTCGTTATTTCGGTAGTGGCCTATATTCCATGGTGGCAGGATGGATTGGGTGAAACCATTATCCAGGGTTATTATATGCACCAGGGAGTGGGTATGTGGTTCATGATGTTAACGCTCGGGCTCGTGTATTACTATTTGCCCCAGCAATTGAACAGACCTATTTACTCCTATAGCCTGGGTATACTGGCCTATTGGACACAGATCCTTTTTTACACCCTTATAGGCACTCATCATTTTGTATTCAGCTCTATCCCCTGGTGGCTGCAAACCATAGCCATTGTGGGAAGCGTAGGCATGGTGATCCCCGTGGTAGCGGGCAGCACCAATTTTATAATGACTTTTAAAGGAGGCTGGCATAAGATCTCGGACAGCTATACTTTGCCTTTTTTCCTCGTAGGTATTATTTTCTATTTTACCGGTTCACTGCAGGGTACTGCAGAGGCATTCCGCTCCACCAATCTCATCTGGCACTTCACCGATTTTACTGTTGCTCATTCGCACCTTACTATGTACGGGATCATTTCATTTTTTGTATGGGCAGGCATATATACCGTTATACCCAGGCTAACGGATAAGGAAGCGCCACAGATAACGGTGGGAGCACATTTCTGGTTTGCCCTTATAGGGTTGTTGTTTTATACGGTTCCACTGATGTATGGCAGCACGTTAAAAGGGCTGATGTGGATAGAGGGAAAACCTTTTATAGAGAGCGTGGTGTTTTCGGCGCCTTACTGGCTGTGGAGGGCTGTAGGCGGCAGCCTGATGTGGATAGCACACCTGTTCTTTGCCTATAATATCTATAAAATGCTGAGCGGGAGGGAAATTGTTGACGTAAAGGAAGCTGCTTTTGAAAAGCTGGCCCGGAAGGCGGAGGGGATTATTTGATTACTAATAGCAATACTGACATGGAGTTTTTTGATAATCATAAAAAATTGTTCGGCGCTACGTTTCTGCTATTTGCAGGGCTTACCGTGCTGGTAGCTATTTTGCCTGCATTGCATAATCAAAGAAATAATGCGCCGCTGCCCGGTGCAGAGGCGCTGAGTGAAGATGCCGTTAAAGGAAAAGCAGTATTCATTGCCAACGGTTGCGTGGCATGCCATACCCAGCAGGTGCGCAACGTGGATATGGATAAAACCTGGGGATCACGGCCAAGCATAGCCGCCGATTATGCAGGCATACACCGTACCGATCTCTGGCGCAATACCGCTACGCTGATGGGCACGGAACGCACGGGACCCGACCTCACCAATGTAGGTACCCGGCAGCCCAGCCTTGAGTGGAACCTCGTTCATTTGTACAATCCCCGCATTGTTGTAAAGGAATCGGTAATGCCCGCATATCCCTGGATGTTTACCATGAAGGAGGAACCCGGGAAAAATGATGTGGTGGTAAATGTGCCGGAAGCCTTTTTAAAAGGCAAGACCGGTAAGGTGGTGGCCACCCCGCAGGCATTGCACCTGGTAGCCTATCTTCAATCGCTGAAGCAGGTGCCCCTGCCCGACGGCCGGCCGGCTCCTGAATTTTTATATAAAAGAGCAGAAAAGAAAAGCGCCACGGGAGAAGAAGGAGCACAGGGACTGGATGGAGCGGCCCTGTATGCCACCAATTGCCAGAGTTGCCACCAGGCCAACGGTGAAGGCTTGCAGGGGGCTTTTCCTTCGCTGAAAGACAGTAAGATTGTGCTGGACGACAACCCCGAAACGATGGTGGATATTATAATGAATGGTTACAGCGGGAGGGAGAAGGAGGGCTTCCCGCCAATGCCTGCTGTGGGCACCGATAATATGCTGAGCGCCGAAGAAATAGCTGCCATTATGAACCATGAAAAAACAAGCTGGGGCAATAATGCAAAGCAGGTGACTCCCGAGCAGATACAAAAAATAATGGATGCTGTTAGGCAAAAAGCAGAATAGGGTTAGCCGGGCGAATTGCGAGGGAATAGTGTTCGTGAAAAGTGAGAGGATAGAAGTGAATGGGCAATACCCGCCTGGCCGGGGCAATAGTGAATCTGGTCATTCGCTATTCACCATTCACTATTCACTCAACACCAGCGTGCTATACCTGTAATGCATAAACGACAAAGTAAGGTTTGATATCATTTAAAAAAGATCAACATGAAGAAGATATTACTGTGTATGTTTTTTCTCTGCCCGGCACTTGCGGTGCTGGCCTGCCCGGTTTGTGAAAAGCAGCAACCCAAAATATTGCGTGGTATTACCCATGGTGCAGGCCCGCAGGATAACTGGGATTATATCATTGTATGGGCAATGGTTGTTATTGTAGTATTTACCCTGTTCTTTTCCATAAAATGGCTGATCCGGCCGGGCGAGCGGTCACAAACCCATATTAAAAGACTGATCTTAAATAATGAATAAATGCAATGGAAGATAAAAGTACCATAATCATTTTCCTGGACGATGAGCCGGCGCCGGTAGCGAAGCTTGTTTCTCCGGTGAACTTCGAGCTGGACACCCGCAAGCTGGTAGACGGCAGGCATACGCTTAAGATCGTAAGCAAAGATCCCAGCGGGAAAGAAGGACTGCGTATTATTCCTTTTGAAGTGAGGAATGGTCCGGCTATTGATGTGGCAGGCATTAAGGAAAATGCTGTAGTAGACGGGGTGTTGCCTCTGATGATCAATGCATATGGAAAAGGTAATTCCAAAAATTTCGTGATCACCGGCAGCGAAACTCCTCAGAGCATTCCTTCGTGGGTATGGATATTGATCATTGGCATTGGCGGATGGGCCTTGTATTATCTCGTTGCCTATATAAATATGTAAAAGCGTTGGAAATGGTAACTTTGATCTTTGAAGCGGGCCCCATTAAATGAATTGCCGGCGAGATATAATAATTAGATCATGCGCACAATAACAGACATACTCACACTTGAAGATGTAAAAAAGCTGGTGGACACTTTTTATGGTAAAGTGCGGAACGATAGTCTGCTGGCACCTATATTCAATGAGGGTATACAGGACAGGTGGCCCCAGCATCTCGAAAAAATGTATACTTTTTGGCAAACCCTTTTGCTGGAAGAGCACACCTATTTTGGCAGCCCTTTTCCACCCCACGCAGGATTGCCGGTAGAGCATACACATTTTGCGCAATGGATGCAATTGTTTACGGAAACCGTGGATGAGCTCTTTGAGGGAGAAAAGGCCAGGGAAGCAAAATGGCGTGCCGGCAAGATGGCCGAGATGTTTGAATATAAGATAAAGTATTTCAGGGAGACAGGATTTAAAAATCTGTTGTAAAACAGGCAAATATGCCAGAGATACAGATCAAAAGGATATATGAGCCGGCGGAAGAAAGCGACGGCTATCGCGTGCTGGTTGACCGCCTGTGGCCGAGGGGAATCAAAAAGGAGGAGGCTCATATAGATGTCTGGTTGAAGAATATAGCACCCACTACTGATCTGCGGAAATGGTTCAATCATGATCCTGAAAAATGGGAGGAGTTCAGCAGGAAATATGCCGCCGAGCTGAAAGGTTCCGATGCCGTTAAGGAATTGATGGATATGGTGCGGAAGCATAAAAAAATAACACTGCTTTATGGTGCGCATGATGCGCAGCACAACCAGGCACAGGTATTGCTGCAGCTTATAACCAGGCTGCTGAAATAAAATTAAAGACGATATTATGGAAGCGAAGCCCATTAAGCGAAGTGAAAATATAATGAAGCTCTCCCGTGAGCATCATTTCAGCTTATTGTTTTGCTGGAAAATACGGGAGGGTATAAAAAAGAAAGTGGCCCCATGGCGGATCGTGCAGTATGTGCGGTATTTCTGGGACGCGAACCTGCAGCATCATTTTAAAGAAGAGGAAGAGATCCTTTTTGCTTCCCTTCCGGATGATGAAATGGTGATAAAGGCGTTTGAGGAGCATGTTGCTATTAAGCAGGGGGTTGAAGCGCTTTATACATCGCCCGAACAGGAGCTGTGGGAGGAGCTTACAAAATTTGTCGATCTGCTCGATAAGCATGTGCGCTATGAAGAGCGGCAGCTGTTCCCCCATCTGGAAAATGTTTTAACCGGCGCGCAGCTTGATATTATTGGCAGGCAATTGAATGCAGCGCATGCCAGTCCGTTAAAGGATGATTATGAAGATGAATTCTGGAAGGAAAAGAATGCGTCGCTTTAGATATTTGAGATTTTTGATTTGAGATTTGAGATGTATGATGGGTATGAGGTGATAGGCGTAAGGCACATTTGCTGATTTCTGAGTTGTCGATTTCTGATTTGAATTTTATTTGGTTCTTGGAGCTTTGCCCGACTGTTTCTCGCAGCGTTCGCTACGGGGCGGCGATGTAAAGGAGAATGCTATTCCGTTGCTTCATTGTCCCTTTCGGATTTCGCTCCGAACATTCGGAGTTCCGGCTTCGGATTTTATTTGGATCTTGTCATTTGGTTCTTGGAGCTTTGCCCGGCTGTTTCACGCAGCGCTCGCCACGGAGCGGCGGCGCAAAGGAAAAGTACCAGAATTTGCTCATTGCCCATAGATGATAGCTTTCCCTTGCAGCTTGAGCCCTGTAACCTGTAACTCATTCAAACTCCCAATCCCCAAACTATAAACTACAAACTTCCAAACCATAAACTGTAAACTCCCCCGCTTTTCTCCTACACTCTTAAAAACACTTTTTTCTTATACAGAAAATACAGGAAATACCATTTTACGGCGATATAGCAAAGTGCAAAAACAAGCAGGTTGAAAGGTGTTCCCGCCAGTTGCACCAGCCATTCAAAAAAAGCATTGGTGGTGTACTTCCAGTCAATAAAGTGCCCCGACATATAAATTAAAATGGAGTTCATGCCGATGACCACAAAAAAGAAGGCCCATTTTCTATACCCTTTTACATCTATAATGTAATAGAAAATGGACAGTAGCAACATGCTTAAGCCACCCACCAGCATAGCAAAAGAGCTGGTCCATAAATTCTTGTTATAAGGAAAAACGAGGTTCCAGAGGAGGGATACTGCAATAAGTACCGCACCGGAACCAAGTATACGCACCGCCTTGGTAGTAGGGGTAGCGTTGCCGTGTTTCAGAAAGTTGCCTGTTAAAATGCCCAATAAACAGGTGGCTATTGCAGGTATGGTAGCCAGCAAACCTTCCGGATCGTGTATGTTATTTACATATAAATGACCGGGGAGCAATAACCGGTCTGCATAAGAAACGAAATTCCCTTCAAGGGTTAAATCACCCGGAGCAAATCCGGGGGCGGAAGTAAATAATAACAATAACCAATACCCTAAGAGTAAAGCGCCTGTCCAGATCAGTTGACTTCTTTGTTTGAAGTAGATATAAATAATATTGGCGAACATATAAGCCAGTCCAATTCTTCCCAATACGCTCCCAAATCGTATTTCAGAGAGGGGTTTTAAACTAAGTCCGTTGTTATAGATAATGCCTAAGATCACGAGCATAAGCCCACGTTTTACCACACGCCGGAAGAGCCTTTGCCTTGAGACTCCTTTTTCCATTTGCCGCCCCACGGAATATGGAGTGGCTACACCGGCAATAAAGAGGAATAAAGGGAATATCAGGTCGTAGAAACGGAAGCCGTTCCAATCCGGATGTGAAAACTGGTGAGATATACTATTCCAGAATGGGTTATCTGTGGCTTTGGAAAGCGCGTGAAAGATACGTTCGCCACCCATGATCCAGAACATATCAAAGCCCCTGAGAGCATCTAATGAGTACAGGCGTTGGGGGCCTAAGGTTTCAGCCATACCAAAAATATTTGTTGAGAAGGATTGAAAAAAGAGACCGAATATAGGATGATTTGTTGAGTTGTAACAAAAAAAGCAACAACTAATGCCCGTCTGCCGGACAGGCGCAAATGGGCGGTCAATTGAAAAAGCCTCTTTCGTGCATACGTGGCTATTTCATTTCTTAAAAATTAGGCGCCAGCTGTCTTGTACGATAATAGTCTAACATATAGCTTACCACTTCTTCCGCAGTATCAACAATTTCAAACAGGGCAAGGTCTTCGGGGTTGATATTGCCTTCCACC
>CAZREP010000140.1:0-13781 GCA_964599035.1 uncultured Terrimonas sp.
ATAAAAAAATTGGGGCTGTCTTAAAGTTTTACTTTTGAGACAGCCCCTTTTTATTGCATATAATTGGGGTTTATATAAGGCTTGCCGAATAATTGTACAACCGTTATGGATTTGCGGATAAGAAGTACATAACCAATATGCCACTAACACACGAATATTTAATATATTTTTATTTCGTGCATTAGTGGCATATTTAATACATTACTGTAAACCGGTAAGCCGGATTCTGTCGGGTGCTATCATTTATCTGGTTCCGGCATTGCTGCGGGAATCAATCTGCCTACCCTTCCCCATATTTCCGCAAAGGGAAATTTCGCCGGGCAGGCAAAAGATGGGGATATACATGGCATTTCCGCACACAAGGTTTACCCATTATATATGTTACCATATACAATTGTGAGCTCTTACCTCACATTTTCACCCTTATCCCGCCATACGGTGGGACGGTTATTTTCTGTGGCACTTTCTCCACGCCTAAAGGCGTGACCGGCTGTTAACCGGTGTGTTGCCCTGTGCTGTCCGGACTTTCCTCGTTGTTCCATCATTGTGAAACAACGCGATAGCATAGCTTACAGCTTATGCAAAAATAAACATTATCCTTTTTTAAAGAGGCGTTAAATTATTTTTCAGAAATTTTTGCTGATGGTAATGGAAATACCCGCCTGTCGCTATCTTTCCATTTTAAACAGATAGTATTCGGTTCCTGATATTAATTGAAATGTAGCATGGCCAATTTTTTATTGATCGGTATTTGCATATTCGCGGGTCTGATAGTGCGCAGGTACACCCGGCTTCCCGCAGACGCATATAAGGGGGTAAATGCGTTGATCATTAATCTGGCATTGCCCGCAGTTTCTTTTAAATATCTGCCTCATATGCAGTGGACCAAAGCCATGCTACTGCCTGCTGTGATGCCGGTGATCATATGGCTTTGCGGCTGGCTGTATATAAGGGTCTACGCTTCCAAAGCAAAGCTTGACAAGCCAACCGAAAGCGGGCTAAAGCTGGTAACCGGGCTGAGCAATACCTCTTTTGTAGGGTTCCCGCTTGTGGCGGCATATTTTAGTGAGAGTGCCCTGGGTATTGCCGTTATCTGCGACCAGGTTAGCTTTATGCTGCTTGCCACTGCGGGTATTGTGGTGGCCATAAACGCTTCAGACCAACATACCCTTTCCGTTAGGCTGGTAGCCAAAAAAGTATTTTTATTTCCTCCGTTTATTGCTTGTATTGCGGCTTTGATGCTGCCCTTATTCGTTGACCTCTCACCGCTGGATCCTTTGTTCGACAAGCTGGCTGCAACCGTAGCGCCGCTGGCCTTGTTTTCCATAGGACTGCAAATGAAGTTTAACGGTTGGCGCCGGCAGTCCCGGCATATCACCGTTTCACTGTTCTACAAGCTGGTGCTGGCTCCTTTCATTATATACGCAGTTGCCGGCATGTTCGGAATGCGGGGGATCATTCCGCAGATCAGTATTTTTGAAGCGGCTATGCCCTCGTTTCTTACAGCAGGCATTGTTGCCAGCGAATACAACCTCAATCCCACGCTCTCCAGCCTTGTAGTGGGCATCAGTATATTGGTCTCGTTTTTTACAACAGCCCTCTGGTATCTTATTATAGTAACTTTGGGATAGTGAAATCCAAGATCCTTTAAATAATAAAATTATGATAACATACAGGCAACTGGGAACCACTGATCTGAAGATCGCACCTCTTGTTTTTGGCGGCAATGTATTCGGATGGACCGTTGATGAAAAACGATCTTTTGAGTTATTAAACGCTTTTGAAGCCTCAGCTTTTAACTGTGTGGATACGGCAGACAGCTACAGCCGGTGGGCACCCGGCAATAAGGGAGGCGAAAGTGAAGCGATTATCGGCAAATGGATGAAGCAAAAAGGGAACCGCGAAAAGATCGTGATCTCCACGAAAGTAGGCTCCGATATGGGACAGGGGCATAAGGATGTTTCTAAAAATTATATTCTTAAAATGGTAGAAGGCTCCCTGCTGCGCCTCCAAACCGATTATATTGACCTTTATCAAACGCATTGGGATAATGAAGCTACGCCCGTGGAGGAAACCCTGGAAGCATACGATCAGTTGGTAAAACAGGGAAAGGTGAGATGGATCGGCGCTTCCAATCTGTCGCCCGAACGTTTGAAAGCTTCCCTTGCAGCCAGTGAAAAATACAAATACCCGCTTTACCGGACATTGCAGCCGGAGTATAATTTATACGACCGTGAAAATTTTGAAAAGTGTTACCGGCCCGTTTGCCTGGAGCACAATCTCGGTGTGATCAGTTATTATTCCCTGGCTTCGGGTTTTCTTACCGGTAAATACCGCAGTGAAGCCGACCTCAGTAAAAGCAGCAGGGGAAGAGGAATAAAAAAATATCTGAACGAACGTGGGTTTAAAATACTGGATGCATTAGACAGGGTGGCTGCCGCGCATCATACCACCCCGGCAGTTATTGCCATAGCCTGGCTGCTTCACCAGCCTGCTGTTACCACTCCTATAGCCAGCGCCACCAGTCTTGAGCAGCTCCGTGTGCTTACGGATGCCTGCACACTGCAATTAGGTGAAGAAAGCAGGTATATTCTAAATGAGGCGAGCGCATAATAAAAGAGTATAGCAGTGAAGTTGTTATTATAGCGACAGTCCTCAGGAAAAATATTTTCTCCAAAACGTTTTAGCATGACCCTGTATTTTTTGGCAGGCTATTTGAAATATAGCTGGAGTTGTGCTATTGATGTGCATTTTTGCAGTTTTTGGTAATATAAGAAAATATGCTTTTAGTGTAATAAATGGTAACTGCTTCGCAGAATTGGAACGCCTATATGCTGCATTTGTTTAATCCGTACACTATAGAGGAAAAGTGAGGTGTTGTATCTCACTTTTTTGTTTCGGGTATAGACATGCTGTGTATTTCTCTGTTTTATATCGGGGTAGTGGGAAAGGGTTTTTGATGAGAATTATATATTTATATGATTTAAGTCACTTGCTGATTTTAGGTATGGATTACTTTTGTCCAAACGGAAAGCATGATCCTTAAACAATGTAGCGCTGTTGTTTTACTGGTGTCATTTATGGCACAGGTATTAAGCAGCCCTTTTATTGTTTTTGATTATTATGTGAATACGGCTGCCTATGAAAAAAAATGTATTAATAAAGCCAAACCCGAGCTGCATTGCAATGGTAAATGCCAGATGGCTAAGGAGTTGAAACAGCAGGAAGAAAGAGAGCAGCAGCATCCCGGCAATGAGCACAGCTATAAGAGTGTGGTATCCCTTTTTGCAAGCTGCTGTTTTGCATCGGCCCCGGCCGTTGCGTTGCTTTCTACAATACGTGTATTTCCGGTTTTCAACGATCGCTATACCAAAGATGTTTCCCTCCCCGTTTTTCATCCCCCGGCAGCGCAGCACAGCTTCATCTAACCATTCCATACCGCATATGAAAGGCGGTATATCATTTCCTCATGTTTAAATAATTAAAATGAACAGGTTTTTTTCCTGCGTATTACTATGCGCTATCGTTTTTACGGCGTGCAAAAAAGATGATGCGAAGCCGGTAGATATTATCAATAAAAATAAAATAGCTGAGATTACCAATAACGGTATTACCACTACGCTTTGGTCGGATAACAAACCCCTGCAAAGCGGTTACAACCGGTTGTATGTTTCATTAAAAGACGGGCAGGGTAATGAGATCAAAAACGCTGCAGTGAATTATATGCCCGTAATGGATATGATCTCCATGAAGCATGGCTGCCCTGCAGAACAGCCTCTGTATAATAATGAACTAAAGCTGTATGAAGGTGCTGTTGTGTTTACGATGCCCACTTCGGAAATGGGAAAATGGGAGCTGGGGGTGTCTGTTAATGGCGTTGCGGTTTCTTTTCCGCTTATTATTGATGAAGCGCCCCAAAAACGGTCGGGGGTGTATGTGGGCACAGATAAGAATAAATATGTGCTCGCGCTGGTGCCGCCGGTGAAGTGGCAGGTGGGGTTGAATGACCTTGATATTTTGATTAGCCGGCAGACGGCGATGATGGATTTTCCTGCAGCCGAAGGGCTTACTGTTGAGTTTACTCCCGAAATGCCTTCAATGGGTCACGGTTCGCCCAATAATATCAACCCTGTTTCAGTGGGCAACGGACATTACAAAGGAAAGGTGAATTATACCATGACGGGCGACTGGCGATTACACTTCAGGTTAAAAAAGAATGATGTGGTGATCGTGGAGGACGCTTATGTAGATGTTTTATTTTGATCCATTATGCAAGAGCAGTAATTGCTTGGGGCATTGTAAATACAATAGAGATGACCTTTAAAAATACAGTAGCGCTGGTCTTTATGTTGCACGCTGCTTTAATGGTTCCGGCGCAGGAGGATTCTTCGGTCAATAAAACCATTACGCTGAGGGAGGTGATCGTGCAGCACGATGCGAAGCTGTCCGGCATGAAGGAGAAAAAGCAGGGCGCCGATCTGCAGGTATCCACGGATCAACTGCTGGAAGGCATTGCAGGGGTGAATATGATCCGGCGGGGAAGCTATGCCTGGGAGCCTGCGATACGCGGGCTGAACGCCGGGCAGATCAATGTTACCATATCGGGCATGGCGGTTTTCGGAGCTTGTACAGACAGGATGGATCCTGTAAGCTCGTATATAGAACCCAATAACCTGCAGGCCATAACGGTAAGCTATGGTACAGGCGATCCTTCCTATGGAAGCAGCACCGGTGGTGGATTTAATTTTAAGCTGAAACAACCCCGGATAGGTAATGAAAAAAAGCTTACCGGACTATGGGGAGTGGGGTATGAAACCAATGCACATGCGTTACAAACGCTTGCTGCCCTTGAATACAGCGGTAGCCGTTTTGCTATTCGCGGTAACGGCATCTTCCGTAAGGCGGGAAATTATACTGCCGGTGGCGGCGATAAGATCGCCTTTTCACAATATGCCAAATGGAATGGCGGGCTTTCGGCGAAATACCGGCTGGCGGAGCATCACTTTTTACATGCTGATTATATACAGGACGAAGGGTGGGATATTGGTTATCCTGCCCTGTTGATGGATGTATCCTTTGCCAAAGCAAAAATCGGTTCTGTATCTTACCTGTACCAGCCGCATAGCCGCAGCATACATAGTTGGGAAACGAAGCTGTATTATAATACGGTTGATCATGCAATGGATGATACCAAGCGTCCCAAAGAGCAGGTTCCCATACATATGGATATGCCCGGTAGGTCGCAAACCATGGGCTTTTATTCTGAAGTGCAGTGGGCCTTCAGCAACCGGCACCGTGTTACCACGCGTTTGAATGGATACCGCAACCGCCTGCATGCTGAGATGACCATGTATCCCCAAGGGGCTGCTCCCATGTTCATGCTCACTGTTCCCGATGCACAGCGCAGCATGATCGGTATGGATATCTCGGACAGAATAGCACTTACGCCTAAAGTAGAGCTTACGGCCGGGATGAGGACAGACTATACAGGCTCTTCCATTTACAGCGCCGGGGGAAGGCAATTGCTATCGGGGATGCATAATGGCAGTCTTAGCCGTAACGAACTTTTATATAATGCTTATGCCAACGCGCGGTACAGGGTCAATGATCACTGGCAATTGTATGTCGGTGTGGCAAGAGCGGTACGTAGCGCCACCCTGCAGGAGTTGTACGGCTTCTATTTGTTTAACCGGGCGGACGGTTATGACTATATAGGAGATCCCGGGTTGCATAATGAGGCTTCCTGGAACTTTAACATGGGAGCCGGTTTTCAGAGAAAGATGTTCAGGGCAGAAGGACAGGCATTCGCTTATATGTTTAGCGATTATATTGCAGGAAAGTATGTGCCGGGGTATAGCGTAATGACCATTGGCGCCCTGGGAGTGAAGCAGTACAATAATGTTTCATCTGCTGTTTTATATGGGGCGGAAGCTTCTTTGACTGCACAGCCGGTTTCATTTTTAACTATAAAAAGCGTTAACACCTATACGCGGGGACAGGATGCCGACGGTAACGCGCTTCCGTTGATTGCACCTTTTAAATCGGTCAATACGGTTAATGCTGTTTGGAAGGAATATCGCTTTAGTGCAGAGTGTGTAAGCGCTCTTGCACAGCGTCATGTAAGCGGCGATGTGTACGGCGAATTGCCCAGCACAGGATATGCTGTTGTAAATATGAGAGCAGGAAGATCTTTTTCTGTTGGATCTGTACTTTGGGATATAAATTTTGCGGTGTCGAATATTTTTGATCATTATTATTACGAGCATCTCGACATTATGAAGCTCCCGCGCCCCGGAAGAAACCTTGTGGTGCATCTTACCATGAGATTTTAAGGGTTATTGAAACGGTCGCCCCAGTTGGTGGAGACACCAACCGGCGAAAAGGAAATACGATTTGAAACCCTTTGCTTTTTCCCGCAAAAGAAATAACAGTAATTTTACAGCAAATAAACAAGCCTGTGGAAACAACAAAATCATATCAAGATGACTTTTGACGAAATGCTATATTTTTCACTGTTCATAGCCGGCGGGCTGATTGCAGGCTTTTTTATAAAAAAGGCGATTTCCCCTTTTTTTAAAAAGGCTGCCGCACGTACCAGGTGGGCGGTCGACGATCTCATATTTGAGAGTGTAGGAAAATGGCTGATCCCCTGGTTTGTGGCACTGGGTGTTTTCCTCGGATGGAGAAGGGTGGATATGGGCGTTAAATATCACCGCTGGCTGGAAAACGGGCTGATGATCTTTTATGTGCTGTCTGTTACCTGGATAATAGCCAATGTGCTTTCGGGAATGACGAAGGTTCGCAGTCCGCATGGCGATAATGTAGCTGCCTCATCATCTATTATCGGCAATATCATCAAAGTAATTGTGTATTGCATCGGTATCCTGGTGATACTCCAGTCGTTGGGCATTTCCATAACGCCCGTACTTACTGCATTGGGGGTAGGTGGTTTGGCTGTGGCGCTCGCTTTGCAGGATACCTTGTCGAACCTGTTTGCCGGTATCCAGCTCATCTCTACGCGGAAAATTAATCCCGGTGATTTTATCAGGCTGGAGTCGGGGCAGGATGGTTTTGTAGAGGATATCAGCTGGCGGTATACCACACTTAAAACCGGCGATAACAACAGTGTGATCATACCCAACTCGAAGCTGGCCGGCCTGATCCTGTCTAACTATTTTTACCCGGATAAAGAAGTGGTGTTCAGCGTAGATGTTGGTGTAGATTATAACAGTGACCTCGAAGAAGTGGAGCGGATCACAGTTGAGGTGCTGAAAGAAGTGCAAAACGCTTTGGCAGATTGTGTCCGCGATTTTGAGCCCTTTATCCGCTTCCAGCAGTTTGGCAGCAGTAGTATTACTTTAAAAGCTTTTCTCAAGGCGAAGACCTTCGGCAGCCAGTTCCTGATCAAGCACGAGCTGATGAAAAAGCTCCAGAAAAGGTATAAGGAAGAAGGCATTAATATTCCTTTTCCCGTGCGGAATATTATCGTCAGCAACCCCGGGTCGCAGCCGGCGCCCGGCACCGGAGAGCCGGGCAGCAACTGAAAAAACTCCAGGCTCATCCTGCTTGTGCCAGAGAACAGGGCTATTGCGTTCACTGTGCAAGTACCTGTGCCCTGCCTTTTTACCAAAACAACGTGTACAAGGCGACAAGTATGCCGGTCACTATTAATGCCCCCACGGCAAAGCCGGGCGATGTTTTGAACATCGACCGGTCTATCTCAAGCCCGTTGGTTTTAACTCCTTTCCGGTTTTCATACATGCTGATAATGTACATGCCAATAACGGCGATAACAAATACAAAGAACATCCTGTCTATAAAAGGTATTTCGTATACCGTGCTGCCATCCTTTTGCAGCACCGGTCCGGAAAACCCGAATGGGCTCAGCCATTCGAGGTTTGCTATTGCCGGCAGCACTTTGAAAACAATAGACAGCAGAAATCCTCCTACAGTGGCAAAGAGCGCAGCATTGGAAGTGGTCTTTTTCCAGAAGAAGCCTAAAATGAACATGGCAAATATACCGGGTGAAACAAAGCCTGTATATTCCTGTATGTATTCAAACCCACCTTTTTTATCAATGCCCATGAAAGGTGCGATAATGACAGCGATCAGCATGGATATAATTACCACCATTCGGCCGATGTTTACCAGTCGTTTTTCACCCGCCTCAGGGTTGACCTTCTTTTTGTAAATATCAAGGGTAAAGATAGTGGAGATACTGTTGGCCTTACCGGCCAGGGAGGCTACAACCGCGGCGGTTAGCGCTGCAAAGGCAAGTCCTTTTAGTCCCGATGGTAATAAGTTTAATAAAACGGGGTAGGCTTTATCGGGTTGCAGTTCGTTATTTACCATCATTTCCTGCTGGAAATACCCGTTTTGATGCAATACAAAAGCAGCAATCCCGGGCAGCACAACAATAACCGGCATAAGCAGCTTTAAAAATGCGGCAAATAAAATCCCGTTCCTTGCCGTTTTCAGATCGGCTCCCAGGGCACGTTGCGTAATGTACTGGTTGCAGCCCCAGTAGTTGAGGTTCACGATCCACATGCCCCCGATGAGCACCGACAAACCGGGCAGGCTCAGGTAATAAGGATTATCTTTCTTAAAGATCATGTGAAAATGGTCATTGGCATTTTCCGTGAGTAGCTTAAATCCTGCCACCACGCCACCATCCGAGCCAAAATGAGTGGCAACGAGGTTAAGCGCAAGGTAAGTGGTGACCAGTCCTCCCAGGATCAGGAAAAAAACCTGCACCACATCGGTATAGCCGATGACCTTCATGCCGCCGAGCGTGATGATAATGGCAAAAACGGCCAGGAACAGCATGCATAAGGTAAAATTGATGCCCGAAATGCTGCTGATGGCCAACGCCCCGAGAAATAATATGGAAGTGAGGTTAACGATCACATACAGCAGCAGCCAGAATACGGCCATGATCATTGCTACGGTGCTGTTATAGCGCTGGTTAAGGAACTGGGGCATGGTATATATCTTGTTCTTAAGATATACCGGTATAAAAAATATGGCCACCACCAGCAGGGTTGCCGCCGCCATCCATTCATAGGTAGAGATGGCCAATCCCATACTGAACCCGTTTCCGCTCATGCCAATGAACTGCTCCGCAGAGATATTAGATGCAATAAGCGATGCGCCTATGGCCCACCAGGTGAGGGAACCTTCTGCAAGAAAGAAATCTTTGGTGTCTGTGCTTTTCTTCTTCTTACGCTGGTATATCCAGTAACCATAGATGGCAACAATGAGAAAGTAAATAATGAAAACAAGGTAGTCTTTGCCGGCGAGGTAGTTGTTCATAACAAATCAAATCGTTTAAATGGTTGGGTATGACCCGGTTTTATAGAATGGATGCTTAGCATAAATTGGAGGTCAATTTGAATTGGCCAGATAAAGATTAGTGTTTTTGCTGATAAGAACAAATTCAATTCCTGCCCCGGGGATGAAATTAGAGGACGATATACCGGTTATTTTTTTCAAACTTAGTCCATAACTTTACGTTCGATTTAAAAAAAAGCTTTATAATGGCCAATGAGCAGGTAAAAAAATGGGGAGAGCTGGAGGGGAAAGAAGTGCTGCAATATACCCTGGTTAATAAAAATGGAGTAGTGGCAAAAATATTGAATTACGGCGGTACGATCACCGATATCATCACTGCCGACAGGCGGGATGAAAAGGGTAATGTTATGCTGTGTTTTGATTCGCTGGAAGGCTATTTACAAAGAAGCAATCCTTTTTTTGGCTGCCTGGTTGGCCGGTATGCCAACCGTATTGCCAATGCGCAGTTCCCGTTGGACGGTAAGGTATATCATCTGGCGCCTAATAACAATGGCAATGCCCTCCATGGCGGAATAAAAGGTTTTGATAAAAAAGTTTGGGATGCTGATTTTGCTCCCCGCGATAATTCGCTCCGGCTGGTATACAAAAGCCCGGATGGAGAGGAGGGGTATCCCGGTAATCTTACTGTTACTGTGGTATACACTTTATCGGAAGAAAATGAGCTGATCATTGATTATACCGCGGTTACGGATGCGGCAACACCCGTTAACCTTACCAATCATGCGTATTTTAATTTATCGGCAGGACGCAGTGCTGATATCCTGGATCACGAATTAACATTGAACGCTCAATATTATACCACTACCAACGATAAGATCATCCCTACAGGAGATATGCTGCCTGTAAAGGGAACGCCGTATGATTTTACTTCTCCTAAAAATATCGGTAAGGATATCGGTAAAACGGGAAATGGCTATGACCATAACTTTGTTTTGGGTAATAACACGGGTAAATTGCAACCTGTCAGCATATTGTATCATGCTGCCAGCGGCAGGCTTATGGAAACTGCTACCACCCAGCCCGGTGTGCAGTTGTATACCGGCAATTATTTAAATGGCAGCCTGCAGCATACACCGGGCAATATAAAATACAACAAGCATGCGGGAGTATGCCTCGAAACCCAGCATTACCCCGATTCACCCAATCAGCCAGCATTTCCGGATACCATTTTACGACCCGGAGAACAATATCATCACATAACGGTATACAAATTTTCGGCTAAGTAATATCAAAAGCAGCAGGAGCCCTGTAGGGGCAGCACGACTGTTGCACTATGTCCACTCCTGTGGGTGTATTCCGCACCACCGGCAGCAATTTGAACGCACCATAGTGGGCAGCTTTTACGGAAATTCAGTTAAATTTGCCGCAATAAAAACAAGCAGATCAATAAGCAAAGCCGATGATTTTACCCATTATAGCATATGGCGCCCCGGTGCTGAGAACAGTATGTAAGGATATAAAGCCCGATTACCCCAACCTGAACAAGCTGATTGCTGATATGTGGGAAACCATGTACGCCTCCAGCGGGGTAGGGCTTGCCGCTCCCCAGGTTAACCGTGATATACGTCTTTTTGTGATAGACAGTACCCAGGTATTTTCCGGTATGGATGAAGACGAACGTAAAAAGTATCCCGATGCACCGGGTATCAGGCAGCTTTTCATTAACGCGCACGTTAAAGAGCTCGACGGTAAAGAATGGGCCTATAACGAGGGCTGCCTCAGCATTCCCAAAATACGGGAAGATATTTACCGGAACGAAGAGGTGACCATTGCTTACCTGGATGAGCAGTTCCAGCCTCATACTGCAACGTTCAACGGTATAACGGCAAGGGTTATCCTGCATGAATATGATCATATAGAGGGTAAGTTGTTCATTGATTACCTGAAGCCTTTTAAGCGGAGGCTGATGAAGGGCAAGCTGGACGATATCTCGAAAGGAAAAGTAAGCGTTGACTACAAAATGTCTTTTGCAAAATAAATGCCTGCATATCCGGCGCCTGCTGCCGGTATTTCTCCTGTCTACTGTGCAGCTCCACGCACAGCACAATGATACCATAATGGTAGATAAGAAGGTGGTTACCCTTTCGGAGATCATCATCCGGAATAATGTGGATGTTCGCTCCTTTATAGAAAAAGTCAAAAATGACACTACTTTCTATAAGGCTTTCCGTAATCTCAGGGTGCTGAATTTTACTTCGCTGAATGACATCCGGATGTTCGGTAAGAAAGGAAGCGTAAAAGCGGCTTTGTACAGCAAAACTATGCAATGGGCAGATAAGGGCTGTCGTTATACGAGCATTTTACAGGAAGAGGTTACAGGAGATATGTATAACAGGAACGGGGGATACAATTATTATACGCCGGAATTGTATGCCAGCCTGTTCTTTGCCCGCGATACCATTTGCGGTGAAACCAATATAGTAAAAGGAGCCGAGCTGCAGGTGAAAGGTAAATCGGGCATGGCTAAGCATAAGGAACAATTGAAAATGCTTTTCTTTAACCCCGGGAAAGCCATACCCGGCCTGCCGTTCATAGGTGGTAAAACGGCAATTTTTGATGAAGACATGGCGCCGTTGTACGAATATCATATCGATCTGCAGGAACGGCTCGGCGAGCTGTGCTATGTATTTATTATAAAAGCCAGGGACAACTTAAAAGGCGGAAGGAAAGACCGGGTAGTGATTGATGAAATGACTACCTGGTTTGCGGTAAAGTCGTTTGAAGTGATTGCCAGGGATTATGCGATGAGCTATAAAGCGGGTGTATATGATTTTGATGTGCAGATGCAGGTGGAAATGACCAGGGCTGGTGGATATCTTGTGCCCCGGCTCCTGCGCTATACCGGCAACTGGGACGTGATCTTCAAAAAAAGGGAGAACGGTGTTTTTACCGCTACGCTTTTTGACTTTGGAAAGGAAAGTGAATGGTGAATCGTGAGACGAGAGAGGAGAAATGGTTTCACGTTTGTCATTTCTCGTCTATCGTTTCTCGAAGTGAGCGATGCATTGCCACCTTACACCTCATGCCTTACACCCTATGCCTTAACACTCCTGCATATTATGATCAACTTAATATTACTTTTGCACTACTTAATCATATAAACGTGTTTGCGGTAACCATACTTGGCAATAATTCTGCACTTCCCATGCACGACAGGCATCCTACTGCCCAGGTGGTTTATTATGATGAGCATCTTTTTTTAGTGGATTGCGGGGAAGGCACGCAGATGCAGATGAGCCGGTATAAGATCAGGCGCAATCGCATCCGGCACATCTTTATTTCCCACCTGCACGGTGATCATTATTTTGGGTTACCCGGTTTGCTTACCGGTTACGGGCTAAATAGCCGCACAGAAGACCTGTGGATATTTTCACCTCCTTTGCTGAAGGAGGTCATTGAGATGCAGCTTAATGCTTCCGGTACGGTTCTGCCTTATCCGTTGCATTTTGTTACTGTTGAAAAAGAGGGTATCCTGCTTGAGGAAAAGAAAATAACGGTCAGCTGTTTCCCGGTAAGTCACCGTATTCCCTGCTGGGGATTTCTGTTTAAGGAGAAAGAGAAGCCCCTGAAGCTGGATAGCAAACAGTTGCATCAATATGCTATTCCTTCTTCTTTCTATCAGCGCCTTAAAACGGGAGAAGATTATATTGCTGCGAATGGGGAGGTAATCAAAAATGAATGGCTGACCCAGCCGCCGGAAGCTGTGCGCAGCTATGCCTATTGCGCCGACACTTTGTATGATGAAAGTATAGCCGTTAAATGCAGCAACGCCACGCTCTTATACCATGAGGCGACTTATCTGGACGACCAAAGAGAAAAAGCCATGAGCCGGATGCATTCTACAAGCAGGCAGGCGGCAGCTATTGCCTTAAAAGCCAGCGCTCATCACCTGATCCTCGGTCATTTCAGCAGCAGATATGAACATCTGGAGGGTTTTGCTGCCGAAGCCAGGGAAATATTTCCTCATACCGACCTGGCGCTCGAAGGCGCAACCTATCTCGTTTAAAAATGAGCACGATTCTTGTCTTACCAATTTCCTGATATAAATAAAATTTATAACCTTTATGGCCCCCGGCTTCCGGACAGGCAACAGCCGGGTCTATTTTTTATTCAACTAAAAACAGCATTTATTATGAAAAGAACACTTTCTTATTTCCTGCTTGCCGCTTTTGCGGGTATCTGGCTCTTTTCCTGTAAGCCTAAGATCAGCGATCAGGATATAGAAGCGAAAATTCAATCCGACCCTGCCCTGTCGCATATAGTGGCCACTGCAAAAAAGGGGGTTGTTACGCTTAGCGGTGAAGCAAAAGATGAAACCGACAAAGCAAATGTTGAAGCGGCAGTGAAAGCTATGGAAGGAGTACAGCAGGTTGTCAATAATATCACTATTGCACCACCTCCACCTCCTGCACCTGTTGAAATTGCGGCTG
>CAZREP010000141.1:0-13641 GCA_964599035.1 uncultured Terrimonas sp.
CCAAAATAAAGAAAAGAAAATTTATCATTTTTATCTGAGGCCGTTCTGAACTGAAACCATTCACTCCACTGATCTCCGCTACCCACCCGGTAACTATACAGGGAATTGGGTTGCAGATTGTTGAAAACAACGGAATGATAATTAGCGGTTACTCCTTTCCATTTGAGCTCCTTATAATGATCGTCTCTTGAAACAAGCGTTTCTGTACGGGCAGTTAACCGGGTAGCTTCATTTACAGACGTTGGGTTGGCATTGGCAGGTATAATTTCTGCATACGCCGCGGTTACTGAAGTGCCTGTCCTCCAGGTTACTGCCGCAGAGGCAGAGGGATTTTCCGTAACCGTGAGATTAATTCTATCCGGCATTTCCCCGGGCGTATAGGGGTTATCAAGATATTGCGACGAGGCGGCAAAAGGGAGCATAAACAAAAGAACAACATGCATCACTTTACGGAAATCTCTCCCTCTCAGGACAAAGGTGTTTGTAAAATAATTTTCCCTGGAATAACAATTACATTTAAACATACAAAACTGATTTATAAAATACAAAATGAGCATCTTTATTTATGATCGATAACTGCTGTACAGCATAATGTGCTGCAGGAGTTGATAAAGCCGATGATAATAAACGCAACATCCCTATTTATCCAATGATTTGAAATCATTAAACCAATTCACTGCATTGGTATAATACATCTTATCCACTATGGTCTTTGGCAGCTTTAATCCTTTGAATACACCGTCAAATGCCTGCGAGCGCATGGTATCCTCTGTACAAAAGAATTTCCAGTCATCAAGCCAGGCGCGATGAACAAATGCTTTCATTTCCTCCGGCGGTTTTGTGTCATCAACAATCCTGTCGGTTCCATAGATCAGCCTGTCCTGGTAACGAACAAAAAAATCATACACTTTTTGCCGGTCATTCATAGCCTGTAATTGCAGATGTGATATCCGGGCAGCCATATCCACAGCCATACCAGGGAAACGGTCCAGCCGTTCAGCCAACTCATCGGTATCCCATTCCAGGCTTCCCAGGTGGGCGCCTATAAACTTCAAGTCAGCATGCTGTGCTATCATATTGTCTCTCGCTTCTATCTGCTCTTCATACGAGGGGTATTCCGGGTGCAGGTACATGTAAAATTCGGGATGACGGCTATAATACAGCTTATCGGAATTGATCGTCATTTGCTCCACCGACAGCCAGCAATTTTTGGGCTCGCCCAAATGCCCGATCACCGGCATATGGCTTTTAGCGAGAAAATCCCATATCGGGTTAAACTTTGGATTATCCACCATCACCATATTACCTTGAGGATCCCGCAGCTCCATTCCAATATTCTTATACACTTTAACTGCAATGGCTCCCTGGTGCAGAGACTGCTGCAATCCGTCGATCGTATGGTTTACCCACGGGCCGCTGCTAAAGCCATCAATCGAAAAAGTAGTAGCAAAAGCCACTGTTGCAGGAAAGGATTTTTTTTGAGCGATAGCATATTGCTGCTGCAGCGCTATTCCGGGTTCTTCTTCCACCACTATAGACAACAGCCGGAAATTGTCAAGCTTTGCCTGGTGAGCAAAGCTGCTGTCGTAGGTCCTGATATGAACATGTGCATCTATCTTCGGTACCTGCGCGAAGTCATCCAGGCTATAAAAAGAGGGCTTCGTATGTTTATCCGGCGCCGGCGAACAGGAGAACAGGAACAACAGTATCCCTGCCGCAGCCAGCATGGTAAATGGCTTATTTTTTTTCATCGGGCTACTTCAATTTTCCAACATTAAGATCGTAGTTGTTCAAGGGTTTCTTTATACATCTCCATCAATACCCTGAATCTTAAACGGTCATCGGCCTGCGCCTGCCGGCGTGTAACGCGGCAAACAGACGTAATCGGCAATCCCCTTTGCTGTAAAAACATTTTTGCCGACATCGGGTAAAGCAGTCCTACTACACTATCCATAACCGTTAGTCTTGCGCTCAGCCGGTTCAGCTCTTTTTCGCTCTTCCGCTCATTCACTCCTTTGATCAATTCCACGTATAAATCGGGATAGAAGTTGCCGCCAATGGGCGAGAGACCTGATCCGCCGTTTTTCAGCGATGCCAGCGCAGTTGGTGTATCTGCATTGAAAAATGAAAACGGGGTATTTGCTACAGCCTTAATTTTTGCTACAATAGCTTCGGGATCACAGCTGGTATCCTTATGATAGAAAAAACGCCCGCTTTCCCCAAGCCATTTCATCAATGCGGGCGAGAGCAGTCTTTTATACGGAGAAGGGCATTCATATACCCCTAAAGGGATATTACCGGTTAGCTTCAACAACTGCTCAATTCTTTTTTTGAGTATGTCGTCACTTTCATCTTTACTAACCAGCTGACTTGTAATCAAAATAACCGCGGCTGCTCCCGTATCATGAACCTGACGTATAAAATCTGCACACTTATCCATGGAGTTACTAAAAGTGCCGGAAGCGACCACCGGAACTTTCCCTTGAGCCGCTTTCAGCGTTGTTTTAATGATCAACAGCCGTTCGGCATCTGTGAGCGCATACATTTCACTGGAAGCACAGTTCGCAAATAAGCCTTTAGCTCCCGACTCAATATAAAATTCCGTCAGCCTTTCCAGTCCTGCTGTATCAATATCCTTATTGTCTAAAAAAGGGGTTAACATTACAGACCATAAGCCCCCCGGCAGTTTATTTAGCTGCCCGCCAACAGGCTCCTTCATGGCAAAATCGGTAGCATAAGCCGGAGTGCCAAACGGCAGGTCGTTAAAAACAGCAGCCGCTGCTCCAAGCAGGCCTTTTTTTATAAAATCTCTTCTTTCTCCCATGATTAAATTGTTTTATTCTATTCTTCAGTAAAATGGGTAATGTTCTATTGCCCTTTTAATTATCTCTTTTCTTTTTGCCGGGGAATCAGCCAGGCTTCCGACAACAGCGTACCCCAGCCACCGGTATTCCGCCATTGCTCTGTCTCTACCCTTACAGATTTTCTCAACATGTGATCGGCCGGCTGACCCGCTTCTGATAATTCCACTGATTTATTTCCTGGAAAAAGAGTTGGATCTTTCATTAGCCGTATTTCCAAAACACCTTCTTTAATATAGGAAGAGGGAATTTCAAAAGTAAAAAAATCACTCCTGTTTTCCGGTAACTCAATATTTTGCGCCAACAGCTTATTATTTGCATATACCGACTGGGTTTTTTGCTTCATCCTGTCGGTATATCGTTGCTGAAAGGTTGGGCGCACTAATGTCAGCCTCAGTGTATAATCACGATCGGGCAACAGATCCGTATACAACAGGGTTACACCCTGGTCCTCATCCTGGGTAAAGTGCATGGATCGCTGACTTGGCCGGTTTTCTTCCGAAAGCATAGTGGAAACATAAGGCTGGCCGTGATCATACGGATAACCTGCAACAACATGGGGAGCTGTATTACCCGTACCTAAATTATCATACAACGCATGTATCTTTTTTCCTTCGTAATCGGTAATCATATCCAGCAGTTCTCTCTGCTGTGTTTCACCTTTTGCTTTTGCTGCTCTTTCCAATTGTCTTTTTAACCAACCTAACCCGATGTAATCATGCCGGAGATTGAAAATAGCTTCACTCCGGGTTCCGAATAGTTCATTACTCTCATCTCCCAACGCCCCCGCTTCTATTCGCAGCCTGGTCATTTCCGGTGTTTCATTTTTCAATACATCATCAATCATCCCTTTCAGGCTATTCCATTTGATATTTTTTCTATTGGTGATAAGATATTGCTCTATGGAATCTTTTATTTCAAGCTGCCGGATCAGTTCCAGCCTGATATATGCATCCAGCGCCCCTTTTTGCATATACATTCTCCAAAGCCAGTTGTTTTTCATCAGGTTGTCCGGTATTAACCTGCCGGCCTGCTGAACAGCGGCATAGTAAGTTGCTATTCCTTTCTTTTCCTGCAACGGTTCATTTTCCAGCTCTTCCATATTGGATTCCAACTGCAGGATAGCTTTAGCCATTAATGGCGCAGCCGCCCTGCCAAACCAGTTTGCGGCATATTCATGTACCACTTCAGATACGCTCATACGGGGGTTCCATAATAAACGCTGCCACATCCATTGGTTGAAGTGATCGTGATTACCGCTGGAATGGGTAATATCACCCACCCCGTAAGGCATCAGGTCATTGAACACCCGGTGATAATATTTCGGCCAGGCAAAAAAGCTCAATCTGTCATACACCATAGTCAGCGTTTGATCCGGCCTGCGCTCATAAATTTCATGGCTCCGGGCAGGTGGTTGATTCCCATCCCTGTCCGCTCTGGGATACATCTGGATGTATCCATGCTGTGAATACTTCCAATGGGTGATTTCATTAAAATACAAGATCTTATGCCGCCCCGGAAGCTGGTGAAGCAACTCTTTCGGATATAAGCCATAGGGGCCGAATCCCGGATATCTGAAAAGGTCCATCCGGTGGTTCTGCCGATGCCCGGGCTGCCAGGTGGTGGCATCTGATCCGGGGCCGTATCCCCAGGCCCACAGCCATGCTCTCGGTTTTTCATTCAGATAATCCAAAATGGCAATATCACTTTCATTATCAAACTTCTGATTGGTAAAATAAAGTCTGGTTTGAGGATGATAACGGTGTATAATACCCGCAATTTCCTCACACAAATGAATGAAGATTTTTCCATAGGGACGGCAATGGTCGCATTCACAACCTCCTCCATCTCCCCCTTTCAACTGAATAAAATCATAAGCGGGGCTATTACTGAAATAACGCTCACACGCTTTAAGGATGTATGCACGGGCGTCGGGAACAGAAGGGCAGACAAAGAACTCCCGGCCTATGGATTCAAAAGCCCGCCACTCCTGTGGGAAATCCTTATCAGAAACAGCATTGGGAAGGAACGTGCCGCAGATCATTAAATCATACGACTTAAGAAATTGAATATCTTCACTTTCCCCTTCTTTTGTTCTACTGTCAACAAAAAAGATATTGGCACCGGCCAAGGCCAGATCCAATATAGCGCGCTCCTTATCTTTTTTTGTCCACCGGCGGACTTTTGCTTTTTCCAACGCTACATGACTTTGTCCATACTGTGTACCCCTGACTTCAAAAGCAGGAGCAGACCTTATGTCAAGCGTACCAATTTCAACTCCTCCCGCCTGTAAACGGCTCTCTCTTAAAAATGCTCCTACTGCATACAGCAGCCCCCGGTTGTCCACACCGGCCATCATCAGTTTTCCCGGCTTTTCCTTTATCCCCGGAAAGTATTTCAACAGAAAGCCTTCCGGGCCCGGGTTTTGTTCCGTCAGGGGAACGATCCTGTTTTTTATACATAAGTCTCTGATCCCGGCATGACCGGCTGCGATACCAAAAAATACCTGTAGTGTTCCGGGATCATTTTCAATCAGCAACGATCCATCGCCTGTATGACGGATAAATATCCCCACCTGCGACTTCTCCTTCAGGCGTTCGCACAACAATTCCAGCATCCTGTTTTCGATGGCTGAAGGAGAGCCGGCAACAACAACGACCACCTTTTCAAAATATTCCCCGTGTATGGATTTAAGGGAAACAAGCATTGTCAGCAAACCCAACAGGAGCACCTTTTTACAATAAGCAATTCCATGATCTGCGGTTATGCAGTAATGCTCAACACTATCCTTAAATCTTGTGAATGTTCCGGGTAAACAAAGTAATATGCGACGATAAAAAAACATCTCAAACAGGTAATAATCCATTCTCACTACAGGCCTTTAACGCCCGTCCCTGGCATAGGCAACTTCAGCCGCGAACTGGGGTTCTTTATCGCTGATCTTAAGCTCGGCTGCAGCAGCGTTGCTGATGCGGATAAGCAATCCATCATTTTCTTTGCCGGGGGGAAGCTCACCAAGCACCTTGGCGAATATGATACGGTTATTATTAGCATTAGTGATGCGTACAATGGTACCCGGTGTGATATTATTCATCAAAGCATAATATTTGGCATCCTGCCATCCGCTTGTACTTTTAAAAACAGCACCTGCTCCCATTTCACTTTTGAAAGCATTTAAGCTTGCAGACTGTTCACGATAGCTGCTCTTAAAAAATCCTGTTCCTTCTGTATTACTGTCCGAAGAAGTATGCTGTACGGTTTGCACAGCCTTTGCAGACCGTTCTTCTGCAGGCACACTTACCGCAGGGCTGCTTTCTGTTTGCACAACGGGGCGGGAAACTGCCGGTGGTGCAGAAGCCACTCCGCCCCCGATCTTTTTTATACCCTGAGCCGCAAGGGCAGACTGCCCGGTTTTGACCTTCAGAAAACCAACAACCAGCATCTGCCCGCTGCTGATAGACTCTGAGCTCAGGTTATTCCAGGCTTTCAGATCACTTACACTTATTTTATTAAAGTTCTGACCTATCCGGTAAAGTCCTTCCCGCTGGGCCACAATATGATACAGCGGAACGAAAACTTCGTCGCCGGCCACTGTACCCTGCTGTGCAAAATTGCTGCTTTGTAGTGGTATCTTAAGCTCCTGGTTAATTTCCAGTCCGCTGTTTAAAGATAATCCATTGAAGGGCGCTATCTCTTTTGGCGTGATATTATAAAGACGGCCAATACTGTAAAAATTTTCCTTGGGAGCAACCGTATGATTAAGAAATAATTTTCCTCCTTCTGAGTGAACCACCAGGTCCGATTGCGCATACAGCGCCGGTATAATACCAAATGAGAGCAATACGATAACCAGCTTTTTCATCAGATAGTATTTATTTTCAGCACTTACGAAA
Source organism: uncultured Terrimonas sp. (assembly GCA_964599035.1). Classification (GTDB taxonomy): domain Bacteria; phylum Bacteroidota; class Bacteroidia; order Chitinophagales; family Chitinophagaceae; genus Agriterribacter. The sequence continues at coordinate 6,755 of CAZREP010000141.1, forward strand.
ATAAGTAAAAAATAGGTACCACACCATATAACGTGAAAATCAACGCTTTAATATGCGATAAGCAGAAGGGTAATAGTTATTTACCCTGTTTGGCAATATTTTAACCCATCCGAGATTACACCCCATAAATTGTACGACGTTCCAGCCCGGGGCAGCGTTGTCAGGAAAAATATCTTTTTTGCTCAGGTAATCCAAAGCCATTTCCCTACTTGTTTCTATCGTTTTCAATTGCCTGGCGACCAGGGTACTGACTGCCAGGTCATGTGCAGGCAGCAGCTCATCGCGGATCAGTTTCCCGGCTTTAATACCCATTTTTTTAATGTACAATACGGAAGAAAGTGCCGCAATCTCTTCCACATGATGTTCGGGAATGATGATCACCTCCTCTGCAGAATGGATACAGGCATACCGACCGGGAAATGTTACCAATTCAGCAATAGCAGTTTTCTGCGACAAGGGGAAGAAGCTGAGTTTTTTAGGACGGCAAATGTTTTCGGTGGCAACGTTTTTTTTTCGCATGCAGGCGATAAAGAAGCCTTCTCCCCGAAGCTTATCAGGATAAAAGCGATACCCGTACATACCCTTCCGCTCGGAAACGGTTTCCACGATCCCCCAATCACCGGTAACAGCAACCGGTATGGTTTCTGCTTCGAATGTTTCCGCTATCCAATCCAGCACCTCTTCATTTTCCTCCGCCGAATAGGAGCAGGTGGAATATATAAACACCCCGTTCTCTTTCAGCGCAGGCCATATATCATGTATGATACGCTGTTGCCTTTTACTGCAGTGCATTACATTTTGCAACGACCATTCCCCAACAGCAGCGGGATCTTTACGGAACATACCGCTTCCGCTGCAGGGAGCGTCTGCCACGATCAGGTCGAAATACCCTTGCAGCCTTTTAAAATCTGTTGCATCATTGTTGGTTACCACCATATTCTCCATACCCCATTTAACAGTATTTTCCACCAGTGCTCCTACCCTTGTTTTTATTACTTCATTAGCCACTACCAATCCCCGGGGGAACAATGCAGAAAGATGGGTGGACTTTCCGCCGGGAGCAGCACATAGGTCCAGCACTTTATATTGCGCCGATGCATGACCGGGACAAACGGTTTTCACCACCTGTTCCAGGAACATGGAAGAAGCTTCCTGCACATAGTAGCATCCCGCATGCCACGATGGGTCAAGCGTAAAGGAAGGGCGTTCTGAAAGATAACAGCCGGTGGCACACCAGGGAACCACGGAAGAAGCCGGCTGTTCGTAAGTAGTAAGTGGTAAGGAAGCATATTGCCACTTAAAAGGGTTAATTCTGATGGAGGTAACCTGTCTGCCGGAAAGATGCACCTCCTCAAAAGCTTCCATGGAGAAGCCCTGAACATTTTGTAAGCTGTTTATGAATACTGCGGGAAGATGCAAATCACGATCAGGTTTCAGGCTGCAAATATATTATACAGCATTATTATAAAGGGTGTAACGAAGAGATTTAACATGGCTATAGTTCCTTCAGCTCACGAATTAAGCCCTGCAACATCTCCTTGGCATCGCCAAAGAGCATAGATGTTTTGGGTCCAAAAAAAAGAGCGTTCTCTATACCCGCATACCCCGGCTTCATGCTCCGCTTGTTTACAATAACAGCTTTGGACAATTCCACATCCAGCACCGGCATACCATAAATAGGAGAAGAAGGATCATGCCGGGCAGCAGGATTAACCACATCATTCGCTCCTAAGATCAATGCCACGTCTGTAGACGGAAATGCTTCATTGGCCTGCTCCATTTCCTGCAGCTTATCATAATCCACATCAGCCTCTGCGAGCAACACATTCATATGCCCCGGCATACGACCCGCAACAGGATGTATGGCATAGGTCACTTCCACACCCTTAGATTCCAACAGCTTTTCCAGCTCATGGCAGGTATGCTGTGCCTGGGCTACAGCCAGGCCATAGCCCGGAACAATAATGATCCTGTGTGCATAATTCATCATCATGGCTGCATCGCTGACAGAAATTTCCCTGTATGTGCCTTTTCCCCCGGCTCCTCCTGCGGCTTTATGATCAGCACCAAAAGAGCCGATCAGCACATTCAGCAGGGAGCGGTTCATGGCTTTGCACATCAGGATGGTTAACAATGTACCAGCCGCACCAACCAGTATTCCACCGGTAAGCATGGCCTTATTATTATATAAAAAACCGCCGCAGGCTGCAGCCACGCCGGTAAAAGAATTAAGCAACGAAATCACCACCGGCATATCCGCCCCACCGATCGGCATCACAAAAAAAACACCATACAACAGGGATAGCCCCAGGATAATATAAAACAGTAAAATACCACCAGGCGGCAGCCAGCCAACCAGATATAAAGTCATAAAAAGAATTACCAGCAGCAGCACGATATTGAGCACGTGCTGTCCTCTGAAAACAATATCCCTGATCCTGCCACTCAGCTTGCCCCAGGCTATTATACTACCGGTAAAGGATACGCTACCAATAACAACTCCCGCTACAATCACCAACAGGTGCTGCCGCAAGCCGTCCTGAAAAGTTGCATCAATAGCAGTAAGTGCGGGAACCGACTGCAAGCTACCTATAACATGCCTGAATTCCGATACTGATATTAAAGCCGCACAGGCGCCGCCCATCCCATTGAACAGGCTCACCATTTCCGGCATAGCCGTCATTTTTACCTTTCGGGCAGCCACCGTTCCCGCTATTCCTCCGATCAGCAGTCCCCCCAATATCCATATATGGTTTTGCAACGCCCTGCCATTCTCATCCGTATACCAAAAAATTGTTCCCGCTATGGCAGCAGCCATTCCTGCAGCAGCTACCAGGTTGCCTCTCCGCGCCCTCTCCGGATGCGACAGCATCTTCAGCCCTGCAATGAAGGTGATGGAGGCGAGGAGGTAGATGATTGTTAATATAGCTGCCATTCTAAGTTTGAAATATCAAATAGCAAAAAACAAATAACAAAGAAATAATAAATACCAATTCTTAGGGAGCTGATTCAGCTCATTCTCTCCTTTTCCTCAGGATAGCAGAAAATATCAAAATAAATTCTTTAGCCTCCTGCCTTAATTTAGCCCGCTCTTCTTCCATATCAGAAGAATGATCAGTAATAACAAGTCTCAGCCAATAAGCAGATTCCTTCGCCTCTCTCCGGCAGGTTTTTATTTTCATTTTAAAATCCTTATCTCCTATACTTTCATTAGCTTCAATATAATTAGCCCCCGGCGAACTACCTGCCCGGATTAATTGTGATACATACTCTGTATTTATACTATTTCTTGGTAATTTTAAGCAGAAATCCCTGACCCGTTCCGCAAAAACCGCTGTTCGTTCTTCTAGGTCATATTTATTTTCTTGTTTTTCCAATGTATAGGTGTTTGGTGAGATAAATAGGTTATTTTATCCTCTAAATTACTTCTTACTCTTTTTATTTTTTCAGCTTTATTTGGTTCTTGTTTTTTGGTTCTTTGAATTTTTCTTTCCCTTAAACATTTCCAGCATCCTGTCGGTTACCACAAATCCGCCTACTACGTTCAAAGTGCCTAATATCACAGCTATAAAGCCCAGCACCAATGCAGGATAATTATCTCGGGCTGCCTGTCCCATTACGATAATAGCACCAATGATCACCACGCCATGTATGGCATTGGCGCCGCTCATCAATGGTGTATGTAATACGGCGGGTACCCTCCCTATTACCTCGATGCCCAAAAATGCCATCAGGATCACGATATAGATCATTTGCTGATGCTGTGAAACAAAAGAGAGCGCAGCTTCCATTATGTTCAAATTAAATGATTGATCCTTTCATTTACGATCTGCCCATTATATACCACACAGGTTGCTTTCACGATATCGTCGTTAAAATCGAGGTTTAGTTTTCCCTCCCCGTCGATCAGCAGGTTCATGAAGCTCAGGATATTCCTCCCGTAGAGCCTGCTCGCGTCGGAAGGCATAGATGACGCCAGCCCGGAATTACCGATGATCCTAACCCCGTTATAGTCCACCGTTTCACCGTTTTTGGTAAACGGCGTATTGCCGCCTGTGGCCGCAGCTATGTCAACGATCACCGAACCGTTGCGCATGGCTTTCAGCATACCTTCTGTAATGAGCAGGGGCGCTTTTTTACCCGGTATCTGGGCCGTGGTAATTACAATGTCGGCTTTGGCAATATGATCCGCAATTTTTTGCTGCTGCTTTAGCTTGTATTCATCCGATTGATCAACGGCATATCCCCCGGCTTCACTGGCATCGGCAACGCCCTCCACTTCAATAAATTTAGCTCCCAGGCTCATTACCTCTTCCTTAACCGCAGGGCGGGTGTCGAATACTTCCACTACCGCGCCGAGTCTTTTTGCCGTGGCAATAGCCTGCAGGCCGGCAACGCCGGCACCCAATATCAGCACCTTTGCCGGAGGCACGCTCCCTGCTGCCGTCATAAGCATAGGGAAATATCTTCCATAATGAGCAGCGGCCACCAGCGCGGCTTTATAGCCCACAATATTCGCCTGACTGCTCAGCACATCCATGCTCTGCGCTCTGGAAGTACGGGGCAGCATGTCCATGCTAAAAACGGTGATGCCGGCGGCGGCATACTGCTGCATCAAAGCCACATCATACAGCGGCTGTAAAATTCCCAGCACAAGGGCGCCTTTTTTTAATTTCCTGATCTCGTCCGCATCAACACCCTGGATAGAAAGAATGATATCGCATTCCGCAAGCAATGCCGCTCTTGCATACGAAACAATGCCTTTGATGCTATAAGCGGTATCATTGACAAAAGCATTGCCTCCAGCTCCGTTCTCCACCCGCACTTCCACAGCTTTTTTGGTCAACGCTTCCGCCTGTTCGGGTAATAAAGACACCCTGTTTTCCCCAATAGGCTCTTTGAGTATGCCTGCGATCATGCAATGAATGTAAAGCATTTTCGGACAATAAAAACCGCCGGTATTAAAACCTTATGCTAAAATGCTGTTTCTCCTTAAAATCGGGCGAAAAGAAAATGATGCCCACAAAAAAAAGGTCAATGCTGCAGGTAACCGCCGGGTGCAGGCGGATCACCTCCCAGGCTTCCTCCATTTCAGCGCTCCAGTGGATATCATCCAAAACAAACAGGCTCCCGGGCTGCACATAAGGCAGCAGCCAGTTAAAATAACGCAGCGTGGGTTCCCTGCGATGGTTACCATCTATAAATACAAAATCTGCTCTTCCGGCTTTTGCCAGCACGGAGTGCAGCGTATCATCAAAATTGCCTTCGGTTAAATGAACATTAGAAAGTTCGAGCTGTGCGAAATGCTGCCTGGCTATGGCCGCAATGGCCGGGGCACCTTCAAAGGTATATACCTTAGCAGCTCTATTTGCCAGGGCCAGGTAAGCGGTGGTAAGGCCCAAGGAAGTGCCTAATTCAATGATCGTTGCCGGCCGGTAATGGTTGATCATCCGGAAAAGGAGACGGGCGTATTTGGGTGGTTTAAGCGACCACCGGGCAATGTCCTTCACCTTCCTGTAACAGGAGGGTATAACCGCAGAGCCTGCACCATGATCCCGCACTTCCAGCCTGGTATTGTTTTGTAATACGGCTTCCCTCAAACGTTCTACCCGGTCGTAAGCATAAAAAAAGCGTTGGTCGTTTAATACGTTGGTGATAAAATCAAACACAAAGGGCGAATGCACACCGTGACCCCTGCCATTTGCAGCAGTAAAATAATACTGAAGATATTTAAAAGTAAGCTGAAATTTGTTATACATCCGTATTGAAGCTGTGAGCACTATCCTAAAAAGATCTTATGGTTTTCTTATCCAGGTTTGAAAGGAATAAGCATATGCATGACGGTCATCGGCCGGGAAATCCAGGTTATACACTTTCTCCCATTGCAGCTCATTGATCGCGGGAAAAAAAGTGTCGCCTTCCAGTACCGCATGTACCCGGGTCATATAAATTTTATGGGCAAGCGGCAAAAAAAGCTGGTATATCTGCCCGCCGCCGGCTATGAACACTTCTTTGCAATCAGTTTCCCCCGCTTTTGCCAACGCTTCTTCCACCGAGCCTACCACCCATACCTCATCACGATGGATGCCATGCTCTGCCTGCCGGGTGATCACGATATTATATCTTCCCGGCAACGGCTCGGCTGCCATAGACAGGTAAGTTTTCCTGCCCATGATCACCGGCATGCCCCAGGTAGTATTCTTAAAGAACTTCATATCATTGGGCAAATGCCATAGCAACTGGTTATTGTTGCCGATAGCATTATTTTCCGAAGCAGCCACAATAAGTGATACAAGCATATCTATAAATTCAAATAACAAAATCCAAATAACAAAAAACAAATAAAATACAAATACAAAGCATCAATATGACCGTACTTGTATCGGATGCCGGCTGCGTTTCAAATATCAAATCTCCGATTTCAAATTCCTACACCGCTACCGGCGCCTTTATGGCTGGATGGTGCTGGTAATTTTCGAGTGTAAAATCTTCATATGTAAAGTCAAAAATATTCCTGATATCCGCGTTTAGCTTCATTTGGGGCAAAGGATAAGGCGTACGCGATAATTGCAGCTTTGCCTGTTCGATATGATTATTATATAAATGCACATCGCCGAAAGTATGTATAAACTCACCGGGTTCGAGGTTGCAAACCTGCGCAACCATCAGCGTAAGCAGCGCATAGGAAGCGATATTAAAGGGAACACCCAAAAATACATCGGCAGATCGTTGATAGAGCTGACAGGAAAGCGCAGGCTTACCCCCTCCTTTTGGCTCCGCCACATAAAACTGGAACATATTATGACAGGGCATCAGCGCCATCTTTGGGAGGTCGGCTACATTCCAGGCGCTTACAATAAGCCGGCGGCTGTCGGGATTTTTCCTGA
>CAZREP010000142.1:0-13381 GCA_964599035.1 uncultured Terrimonas sp.
CGGGCCGTAATCGATTTCGGGCGGCTTTTTGGTTACTTTTTTCCGCAAAAAAGTACAAAGAAGAAAATAGCGGGTTTTGTAGTTAGTCGCTATATTCCTGTTGTATCCAAAAATCATCCCGCCCTTAGGCGGGACGCTGGAATTCGCGGCTATCTTCTTCTAAAATGTTAGGACAAGAATAGTGTGTTGTACAGAATACCCGAATATTTAATGTATTCTTCTAAAATATCACGGCAGGAAATGGCTGTACAGGAGAACATACACCATGGTCTATTATTTCCATCCTGTCAGGTACTCCATCAATACTTTCCGGCAAAGTCCTGCGCAAGAGCGTTGATCTCCTCATCAGTTAAATGATATCCGGAACTGATGATCACCCTGTATTTAAAAGTGAGCGATTGACCGGGACGGATCGTGTAATTCAATTCTTCTTTGCCCTTCGTAAAATCTTTTGTGCCGAATGGATTAGCTGCAAACAATCCATACCCGCGCGCATGCCAGTAAGTAGGATAGCTTACATTTTCAGGATGATCGCAGATAACCAGTGAAATATCTTCATTACCGATCCTTCCATACAAGTCCATCCATTTTGCACGTGTACTCCACACGGAGTCGCCGGTAATGCCTTCACTGCTTCGGTAATTTCCTGTGATCCCTTCGTTAGACAATTGATCAACTTTTGTGGGGTTGCCCTCAGCATCTATAAAAACAGCTTCTCCTTTGGATGGCAGTTCCAGTTGCCTGGCTACCCTTATACCAAACATACCTTCCTTGGTGTCTTTCATCGAAACAGGCTCATTAACGGCCGTTAAAGTGGTGATACGGTCTATGATCCGTAAATCATCTTTGGCAATGAAATGATAAGTTGTTTTCTCAGCCAGAAGCTCCTTGCCAAACGGATCATTCCAGCCTGAGCTGGCAATCAGCACACCTTCACCCTCTCCTGAAGCAAGGCTATCGGTTTTTGTATATACTATTCTCCCGTTGTGAACTTTTCTTGCTGCTTCGGGGATCTGGTAAGAATTGCCCCAGAAATCGTAACCGTTAACATCTCCATAATTAAGCCACATGCCACGTTGATGCGGATGGTCGGCACGTTCGCCTGGTCTTGGTTTTATCGGCCATCCACGCGTAACTGGGGTACCAGCCGAAGTGAGTACCGGGTAAAGTACCTGCTTCATTAACGTGTCTGAATAGCAATAAGTAGTAAACAGCTTACCATCTACCATCACATCCACTTTCCGGGCTGCAGTATCACTGATAAGTTCAACTTTCTGGCCCTTTCCTGGTTTATCTTCCTTCTTTTCCTGCGATCCCGGGTTGCAAGAAAAAAGGCAAACAACCGGTATTACAATAAATGCCGTTGAATTAAGCTTCATCATGTTATGGAATTTATATTCGAATGAAAATCACATAATAGTAATTTATTTAAATAAAAAACACCGGAAACGTTATCGGAGCTGATTTTTTTGTCACAAAACGACCGAACAGATACAGCCTAAATAAAGGGACAATGAAAGTTACAGGGTACAAGTAGCAGGTTGCAGGGATTACCACTACCAGGCATCCCCCCTGAGACATGGAACCTGGAACCTTATTTTGCACCAGGTCTTATGGCTACCCGCAAGAACCCTGAATGAAGACTCCGCTGCGACTTAGTTGCTTACGGTATCACGCTACTGCGTGCCGACCGTAAAGGCCGCGGTCGGTACCGAAGGTCAGACTGCAGGAAAAAAATAAATACCTTACATATTCCGGTACGGCTTAGTGATGTGGCGGTTCCGAAACTTCGGAACGTGATTCGTCAGCCCCTAACCGATGCTAAATTTAATGTTCATTGTTTATTTTATTGCCCGGCGTTACTCGTCAGTTGGGACCGGGGCCGATTAGCGAACAAAAGGCCGGGCATATATTCGTCGCACCGCCATAACGCCAAGCCGCCTGTTGGCTAGCTGCTTTAGGTCTGCCCCAATCAAATCAACGTCACAAAGTAAACCAGCAATAAAATGAAAATTAAAATATCTGTCACCATCGCAAACATTTCATTTATGCCTGCTGGTTTTTTAAGAACGTGTTGCAGCCCTGCAATGCCATAATAAAGTCCACTTCCAAAAGCACTAATAAATATTTGTCCAATAGTGCAAATTGCAGGCAACACAAATGTCAATATCGACACAACGGCTATGTATTGTATATGTGTTCCTGGGTTATTTTTTTCTATCTGATGGGGCACAGTCATATGCTATATAACAGGAACAAGTCCGTGTTTTGCCATAACAAGCCCTAACTTTTGAAGATCCGGGGGGGCGCCTGCATTTACTATTTCGGCAACTTCTTTAAAGAAAATAGAACTGAGCAGCGCCGGAGTAATTACTGCTAACCCTTTGGCATCCACTTGTTTTAAATTGTCAAACCCATGCACAGCACCACGGGGAATGAAACAGGTTTCGCCCTGCTGAATGTCTATTACTTCACCATCAACAATAAAAGTTAAAGTCCCCTCTAAACCATAAATGGTTTCATCATAATGCTCGTGGTAATGTGGGATGGGTACCTTTGCGCCAACCGGCACAGTGAATTCAAACATGGCTGCAGAACCATTGGTATCTGCTGCTTCCAGCAGGAAATCAATAATGATTTGGCCTGCTTTGATAGTTTCTCTTTTCATGTAGTTTATTTTTTATACCCCAAAACTATATTGGGGCGGCAGTAAAGTCCTTGATTTGAGATAAGAAATTATTTTTCTGCAATTTTTTTTCTGATACGGCTTAAGGTTTCAGGAGTCATGGCTAAATATGCAGCAATTTGATACAGCGGTATTCTTTGTAGTAAATGGGGTTCTTCCTTTACAAATCGCAAGTATTTTTCTTCGGGTGTTTCAACAGTGGCTTCGGCAAGCCGTTTTTTTAGCATATAATTCGTGTCTTGCTGCGCCCTTATAAAACCCAGCGTGAAAGATTGAATTTGAGAGATAGCATACACCCAATTTTTTTGGTTGATAGCCTGAAGTGTACTGTCTTCAAGCGCCTGAACATATAGTTCAGTTGGCTTATTATCAAGAAAGCTTACCAGTTCACTACACCATCCGTCCTCTATTTTAAAATAAATGGTACGTTCCTCACCATTATTATTAATATAATATTGTCTTAAGCAACCTTTTTCAACAAAGTAAACCTGCCTTACGATTTCACCGGAGCGATAAAGGTGTTCATTCTTTTTTACATGTACGGTTTCAAATAACTGGATAATTTTTATCAACTCTTTATCGGAGAGTTTATACACCTGTTTGAGTTGAACTGAAAGAGGAGAATTATTCATATTTATTTCTAAGCTGCATATTGTTGATTATTCGTCACGCCGCCATATAGGACCGCATGTTAGCGGTATGGCGTGTACTTCATCTATTCCTTTTTTCACTCAATTATTTGCATAGGCGCGAATATGGGCAATTAGCCAAGCCTCCCCACTACGAATGAGAATGTCGGTAAACCTGTGGTGCATAAGCGTAGCAGGCAAGTTATCTGCTCCTTCAATAAATGCTTCCCCATCTACCACAGCCACATCGTCAGTTACGAAACATATTCGTGTAATACGGCTCGTATGCTTAGTGTTTTTGGCTTCGCTTCCTAAAAAATCACTAAACAGTTTACGAATTTGCTCCGTGCCTAAGGCTACATCACCACGGGGGCTAATAAGTAATGCGTCATCATTAAAACATTTCATTACACCTTCAATATCTCCATGTTGCCAAGCGTGGTCGTAGGCAGCTTCTGTTCTTCGAATCAGTTCCTCGTCAGGTTGCCTATTTAATTTTTTCGTTTCGAGCATAACATTAATCTTTTGTCTCGTCATTAAAGCTCTAAGTCCAAAACCTGCCAGGAAAGCCAGCATAATTAAAGTCAGAAAAGTCGGGTTTTTCATTTTCCCTTTACGTTTGTTTGTCGTAGTCGGTATGTTCCTTATGCTTACAGCTAACGATCACGGCCCTGCGCAGGTGTGGAATTAGAAATCCGTCTGCCAATTTAGTGTAAAAAATATTGTATTCAGATAATTTCTGTTAGAATGTCGTCGTCCGGTAACTCCAGCCCGGAACTGCCATCAGCCTGGCAAACTTCAATAAATTCGCTAATCAGGTCCTGTCTAAATTGAAGTGTCAATTCTATTTTTGACAATATTTTCGTCCTGGCGGGGTCTTCACAGCCAGGTAACCGTGTTAAGGGTGAGACCCCGGCGAATTATTGTGCACCAGGGTCATTGAGCAATACATTGAGAAGAACGAGATAAAGCTGTTGGCAATGGTAACTCTCCGGCGAAGCTTCTTTGAAAGGCTGTTTTACCCGAGCATGTCAAAGAAAATGTCTTATCATACGAGGATCCCTTTGCTGGTCATTCCCGTAGAAAAATAAATGATCAGATCTTTATTAATGACGGAACAGTTTGATTTTATAAAATCAAAACCAGGTAATGTATTTAATGGGTTTCGCGAATAACGAGCTGAGAGGGCAGCAATAAATTACTAAACGTTTTTTGGGGGCTTTCCGGGTCTGGCTTTTCAAGAATATGCAACAGCATTTCGGTAGCCTTTTTTCCCTGTTGATATGGAAACTGTTCTACTGAAGCCATCGGAGGGTGATCCATATAATTGCAGATAGCCTCATTGGCAAAACTTACAAAACTTATATCCTTGTTGATTTTTATCTTCTGCCGCTTACAATAATGTATTACATCCAAAGCTACATAATCATTAAAAGTTATTATTGCAGTTGGTCGCCCGGCGAGTGACAGTAATTTTTTGGAGGCTTCTATATTTCCCTCAACGGTAAGATCGGAATACACAACCAGTTCTTTGTTATACTTAATTCCATTTCCTTTCAAGGCCTTTATATAAGCGATATGACGTTCTTTGCTGGCAGAGAAATTTTCAGGTCCGTTAATTAACCCGATTACGCTATGCCCTTTCTTTACTAAAAAACTTACTGCTTCAATCATGCCACTCTCCAGCTTGCTGGCTATAAAATGGATGTCCTGCATCTCAGGTATCCTGTCAATGAATACTACAGGTATATTGTTTCTTTCCAGCAATTTAAAATGTTCGTAACTGAGGGTATTTTTTGAGATGGATATAAGCATACCATCCACGCGGTGGTCTTTCATTGTTTCTACAATATTCTTTTCTCTTTCCTGGTCGTCTCTCGATTGTCCTAATAGCAAAGTATATCCTTTTTGATATGCCACGTCTTCGACGCCACTCACTATTGAAGCAAAAAAGCCATTGGAAAAGGATGGCAATAGCAGGCCAATTAAATAGCTTTTGCGCTGTTTAAAAAAGATAGCCCTGTTGTCAGGCTCATAATTCAGCTCTGCTGCCAGCTGTTGCACGCGCATTGTAGTGCGTAGTCCAATACTACGATGGTTTCTCAGCGCCCTGGATACCGTAGACTTCGAAATATTAAGTCGTTTGGCAATATCAATAATGGTGACCTTCCGCGATGTCATAACGTTGTTTTTCCTTAAAGTTATGGAAAAGAAGCGTAAGCGAATGATCGCACAACAGGTTGCCTGAAAAAATCAACACAACCGGTTGCCTGGAAAAATATGGTTTACAGTCTTTATTTTGCAAAAAATACTGCAATCGAAAATATCAATCCAATGACTGCAATCATAACAGGAGCTGCTTCGGGTTTAGGGCTCGCCATTGCAAAAAAGCTATCACAAAAAAATATAAACCTTGCTTTGTTTGATAAACAAAAGGAGCGATTGTTAGGACTCTCTAAACATTTAACGGGCAATTATGAAATATTTGAAGCCGATGTTACAAACGAAAATGAAGTTAAGGCAAATGTGGACAAAGTAATTGAACAGTTCGGCTCAGTGCAAATATTGATAAACAGTGCCGGAATAACCGGAACTACAAACATTAAAAGCCACGAAGTTAGCACCAGTGACCTGCAGGCTGTTTTTAGTGTGAATTTTATCGGGAGCTTTTTAATGTCTAAATACGTGTTGCCCTTCATGCTGGCGGATCGTTATGGCCGTATTTTACACATTGCCTCCATTGCGGGCAAGGAAGGGAATGCAGGCATGCTTGCCTACTCAGCTTCCAAGGCTGCTGTTATTGCCATGGCAAAAGTACAAGGCAAAGAATATGCGGAAACGGGTATAACTATTAATGCGCTTGCTCCGGCCGTGATCCGTACGCCTCTTGTGGATGCAATGCCCGCTGCCCAGGTGGAGTATATGACAAACAAAATACCTATGAAAAGGTGCGGGACACTGGAGGAACTGGCAAATATGGCAGCATTTATTGTATCGCCAGAAAACAGTTTTACCACAGGGTTCACTTTTGATTTATCAGGAGGACGAGCCTTATATTGATTGAAATAAGGGAACTGCCGGGTAATAGAAATATTTAATCTAAATGAATAAAAAAGTGGAAAAGAAAACTGCTGTAATCAACACAGGCGTTGTAGGATTAGGATTAATGGGTTGTAGCATCACTACCTGCCTGCTGCTTGCGGGGCACAAGGTAATAGCGGTTGCACCTATACCTGCTGATCTGTTATTGGCAAAAAAACGCATCACCGCACATCTTAAAAGATCATTTAAAGAAAAGCTGGTTAAGAAACTGCCGGAGCATTATCTTAAAAATCTGATTATCACCGAAGACTATACCGCTTTAAAAAAGTGCGGGCTTGTGATTGAATGTACCATTGAAAACATAGATATAAAAAAGTCAGTTTATAAAAAAATAGAAGATGTTATTTCCCCCAATGCGTTAATGACAAGTAACACCTCGGCTATTCCTATCAGCCTGCTGCAGAAGCAAACTGCAAGACCTGAAAGGTTCTTTGGGCTGCATTGGGCTGAGCCATCACATACTACCCGCTTTCTCGAAATAATCTGCGGCGATAAAAGCGATATAAAAAAGGGGGAATATTTATATAAGTTATCGCACAATTGGGGAAAAGAGCCAACGCTTGTTCGTAAAGATATACGCGGCTTCATCACGAACCGTATTATGTATGCGGCTTACAGGGAAGCTATATCGCTTGTGGAAAATGGTTATGCTACTGTTGAAGATGTTGACCGTGCATGCCGCAACAATGCCGGCTACTGGATGACTTTGGTTGGTGTATTCCGCTGGATGGATATTACAGGTGTGCCTGCTTATCACACTGTAATGAAAGATCTATTTCCAACGCTGAGCAATAGCACCAAAGTTCCAAAGCTGATTGATGATATAGTGAAAAAAGGAGGCAAAGGGGTTGCAAACGCTCACGGGTTCCATAGGTACACCCCCGAGGAAGCCAGGCTTTGGGAAAAGACTTTTACCGATTTCAGTTACGATATAAGAGCACTCGCACTTAAATACCCCGAGAACATCGTAAAGAAAAAATTAGCAGCAAGAAAAAAACAGGAAAAAGCCAGGAAAAACAAATAGCATGTTGATCATTGACGCACATCTTGATCTATCAATGAACGCCCTTGAATGGAATCGGGATCTTAGAAGAACAGCAGCAGATATCAGAACAAGAGAAAAAAATCTTACCGATAAACCAGACCGCGGTAAAGGAACGGTATCACTGCCTGAATTAAGAAAAGGTAAGATAGGGCTTGTTGTTGCAACGCAGATCGCAAGATGTGTTGGGGAAGACAGCACGTTGCTCGGCTGGCATTCGCCTGAGCAGGCATGGGCACAAACACAGGGGCAATTTACCTGGTATAAAGCAATGGAGGACGAAGGAGAGATGATACAGATAACGGATGCAGAAGGCCTGGAAAAGCACATTCAACTTTGGAATGACGACATTATTCCCGATAAAAAAAAGCCTGTGGGTTTTATTCTCAGCCTGGAGGGTGCGGATTCGCTTGTTAATCTTTCCTATCTCGAAAAAGCATGGCAAAACGGATTGCGTGCGCTTGGTCCGGCGCATTATGGACCCGGAAGATATGCGTCGGGCACAGGCATGGAAGGTTCTTTAACGCCTGCAGGCGAAGCATTATTAAAAAAAATGGAAGAACTCAATATCATTCTTGATATTACACATCTCACCGATGAGGCTTTTATGCAGTCCGTTGATTTATTCAAGGGACATATCTGGGCAAGCCATCATAACTGCAGGGCATTGGTTCCACATCAGCGGCAGCTTACAGATGAACAAATAAGAATATTGATAGAAAGGGAATCTGTGATTGGCGGCGTGCTTGACACGTGGATGTTGATGCCCGGCTGGATAAGAGGTAAGCATGATCCCAAAGAAGCGGGTATTACACTTCATACATTGATCGATCATTACGATCATATCTGCCAGATTGCAGGCAACAGTAATCATATTGCCATCGGCAGCGATCTTGACGGCATGTTCGGACTCGAACAATCACCGTGCGATATAGATACGATCGCAGATATTCAGCAATTAAAGGGATTGCTTGCAAAACGCGGTTATTCACAAAGCGATATTGAAAATGTTTTTCACGGTAACTGGTTAAGATTCTTACGCAATGCGTGGAAGTAGTTAGGATATTATTTAATTTGTGAAGAAAGGTTTCGCAGGACTTTTCCTGCCATCGATAATAATACAGCATATTAACAGTGTATAATCTTCAATAAACCCCAAACCTATTATGGAAAAGGTGATTTTATTTTTTTTGATTGCTTTGCTCCCGTGGTGTAAAGTTACGTTAGGACAACAGGAATCATTGCCTTCGGGAAGTCATCCGCAAGCTATACCGGTAACACATTTTCCAAACAGATTGTACGCTTTTGTATGGAGAAACTGGAATCTGGTTAGTCCCGGAACAATGGGTAAAACAGTAGGATGCAATGCTTCCGATATTACTAAAATTGCATCCTCGATGGGACTTCCGCCTTATCAGCCTAAGGACGCTGACTTTGATCAGCGTATATATATAACAGTAATAAGAAGGAATTGGCATTTATTGCCCTATTCTCAACTGCTTACGCTACTTAACATGAGCAGTAAAGAGCTGTCTGTTGCCTTAAAGGAAGACGATGGTTTGTTCATCAAGCTTGGAAATCTAAAGCCAGAGATTGAGGAGCTGAGGTACACCGCCCCGGATAAAAATACAATCAGGGGTGCATCAAACATAAAACGCGTTGCTCAAAGGTATTTCCGCGGGCAAAGCGCTTTTACCCCTTTTCAATTCATTGAAGATTTAAGGTATTCTTCCGGAAAAGAAGCAGAAAGTGTTTATCAGACTGATAAGGATAAAAGTCCAAAAATCGTTTATTCATATTTTGGTATTTACGGCGACCCTCTTTCCGACACCTTACAGGATCTGTATCCCGACGGTTTACTGGAAAAGCTGGCTCAAAGTGGAATTAATGGTATATGGATGCACGTGGTTTTAAACCAGATCGCTCCGGGCGGTACCGCATTTCCCGAATTTGGGGCGGGTCATACGTTACGCATTCAAAATCTAAACAGGATCGTTGAGCGGGCCAGGCGATACGGCATAGATATTTATCTGTACATTAATGAGCCGAGAGCAATGGATGCTGCTTTTTTTATTAACAGGGATCAGATGAGAGGTGCCAAAGAAGGGAACTATTATGCCATGTGCACCAGTAGCGAAGAAGTTCAACAATGGATCAGGGATGCGTTATCATATGTTTTTTCAAATGTGCCCGGGTTGGGAGGCGTACTGACCATAACAGCTTCGGAAAATTTCACCAATTGCGCATCACATGGAAATCAAAAGAGCTGCGGGCGATGCAGCAGGCGGAGCTATGCCGAAATTATTGCGGAGATAAATCGCATAATAGAAGAGGGGGTCCATAAAGGCAATCCTGATGCTAAAGTAATGGTATGGGACTGGGGATGGCATAACCACGGGCTTGCCCCCGATGTAATCGCTGCTTTGCCGCATTCTGTGTATTTTATGTCTGTGAGCGAGTGGGCGAAATCAATTGACCGTGGGGGTGTAATATCGGAAGTTGGCGAATACTCCATGTCTGCAGTGGGCCCTGGCCCACGGGCATTGCAACACTGGAAATGGGCAAAAGAGAGAGGGTTGAAGACAATTGCCAAAGTGCAGGTAAATAATACATGGGAACTTTCGTCCGTTCCCTGGTTGCCTGTACCTGATCTTGTTGTGCGTCATATATCAGCGCTTTCAGATGCAAAAACCGACGGGTTAATGTTAAGCTGGTCCCTCGGAGGCTATCCTTCTCCCAACCTGAAAATCACAGATCGTATCTCAAATAACCCGGAGCTTTCAAAGGACGAATTGTTAAACACCCTTGCCGAAGAAAGATATGGAAAGTATGCTGTAAATGCAGCACGTAAGGCATGGACCGCATTCAGCAATGCATTTGAGCAATTCCCATATGGAGGTCAAACATTATATACCGCACCTCAGCAATATGGGCCCGCGAACCTGCTATATGAACAGCCAACAGGATACAAGGCTACAATGGTCGGATTTCCATATGATGACCTGCAAAGCTGGAAAGGTGCGTATCCTGCGAACGTCTTTATGGAGCAGTTCAGGAAAGTTGCAGACGGCTGGATGAACGGGCTTAAATACTTTAAGCAGGCAGTTGCTGCGTCCGACAGTTCGCACCGAACCATCGCTATATCTGATGAGAATATTGCTAAAGCGGCATATTTACATTTTGCTTCGGTTGCCAATCAAACCGCTTATATTATTAACAGAGACAAACTGTTAGCAAACGATCTTTCCTCACCGGCTAAAAGTAAGATCCGGGAAGAAATACGCCGTATACTGAACCATGAAATACAGCTTGCTTCAGAGCTGTTTGAACTATGCGGAAAAGATTCCCGGATTGGTTATGAAGCTTCAAATCAATATTATTACGTTCAACAGGACCTCGTTGAAAAAATCATCAATTGCAACTATCTCCTTAACCGGTTAGAGAAATAAACCAGGTCGCTTTAAAGTTCCCGGAACTTTACTTTAGCGCGTGTGAATACTGCTTGTTATTTTGAACATCGTCCTGACGGGGTCTTCACAGCCAGGCAACTATGTGAAGGGTGAGACCCCGGCGAATTATTCAGCACCAGGGTCTTATGGCTGCCCGCAATAACCTTGAATGAAGACCCGCTGCGACTTCTTTTGAACAGACAGGGTTTTAACGGGTAAAGAGGTATATATAGTGTCATAATTGGGGAAGGTAGTAGTTTATTGAAAAATAATAATCAGATAGTTTTGTTTTTCAGGAGCTGAGAACATCAGAAAAAGAGAGGCATAAGGTCGTATACCCCAAATCTGGTCTGCATGAAAATAAAGACGTTTCCGGTTTATTTGATCTTTCTGGCTATGGGTTTGATTGATTCGGTAGGGCCAATGGTTAGCCTGGCCAAAGAATCGTTTAAAATATCAACTACCATGGCCTCGCTGCTACCTATGTTGGGATACCTCATGTATGGTTTGCTGTCTGTACCAATAGGGTTGTTACAAGACAAAAAGGGGAAAAAATTCATCATGAACCTAGGTCTCTCAATAGCCCTTACCGGGCTCATAATCCCAATTGTATCGGGCATGTTTGGAAAAATGGTGGTTGACAGCAGCTCCTTAATGCAATTTTATAAAATCTTGGCAGCCATCCTCTTGCTAGGGGCAGGAGGTGCGATCCTCCAGGTTTCGGGGAATCCTGTTATGCGGGATATTTCTGAAGCAGGCCAATATTCCAAAAATCTTTCGTTGGCACAATCCTTCATTACCATTGGATCTTCGCTGGGCTTCCTTCTGCCTGTTGTTATGTTCCATGCCTTTGGACTGGATTGGAGTATATTATTTCCATTTTTCGCGGGAATTGTTTTGATGGGTATTATATGGATAAATAGTATCCGGATCAGGGAAAGGAGTGACAGCACAGATAACCATGCAACTTTCAGATCATGCCTCAGGTTACTTAAAAATGGCTATATATTCATGATGGTCGCGGGAATTTTCATTTATTGCGGCGTTGAAATAGCGATGAGCGCTCATGTACCTATACTGCTAAAAGAGAAGTTTAACGTTTCCGTAGAGAAGATGGGATTACTGATCAGTTGGTCGCTTTTTTACCTACCTATACTGTCGGGAAGATTTTTGGGATCATGGATTATGTCGCGAATAACACCAAAACGGCTGTTGCTGCTCACCGTTTTGCTCTCGCTTATCGGGTTTGGTTTGATTTTCAGTAATTCATTTGTTTTGACGCTGCTTGGGATTTTTTTTGTAGGGCTTGGATTTGCAAATATTTTCCCGCTTATATTTTCGATAACCATAGACTACATGCCTGGCCACACCAATGCGTTGTCAGGTTTGATGGTATCGGCCATCATAGGAGGTGCCTTTATTCCTCCCGTGATGGGGATGGTTGCCGACAGCTTCTCTATCCAAATTGCTTTTATTGTGCCTGTTTTATCTGTCCTCTATTTGCTGTGTGTGGCAATTGTTAATAATGTAAACGTCAATAAAACAGGAGTGTAATGACTTGAGAAAGCTCCGGGCAGAGCTCCCGTCACATTGAAAAGCTGAACTATTTTGAATGGCAGGATGAGTTTATTGTATTTTAAAAAGTAAGTAATGTCAATGACAATTAAAAAGGTACCTGTTAGTGCAGCATTTGCAGGATTTGGAGAAGTGAATTCTCCCATGCAATTAATTAGGAAGAGTTGCTCAAGAGCGTTGGAGGAAATAAGGTCTCTGGGATTTGAAATAATAACAACCGAAGTAATTACAGATGATCCCAAAGGACTTGATGTTAAGCGGGCGATAAGGCACTTCGAAAAAGAAGACTTCGATGTGCTGATTATTTGCCTTGCCGGATGGATCCCATCCCATGCTGTTATTTCCATTACAAATGAATTTAAAGACAAGCCAATGATCTTGTGGGGGCTTACAGGGTATATGGAAAACGGACGCATGGTAACAGCGGCAGCGCAGGCTGGTACAACTGCACTCCGGAAAGTATTTGATGATCTTGGATATAAGTTCCGGTACATTTATAACACCTTTGGAAAACCTTCTCCCCTGGAAAAAATAAAAAGTTTTGGACTCGCGGCATCCGCTGTAAGATCAATTGAAAATACGAAAGTTGGAATGATGGGATTTCGCGACATGAAACTATACAATACGCTTTATGAAGGAATTTCCTTAAAAGCTACCCTTGGTACAGAAGTAGAATTTTTTGAAATGCTGGAAATGCTTCAACTGAGTGAAAGCGTTGCAGAAGAAGAGGTGCTGAGCTTATGCCAAAAAATTAAACAGCAGTGGAATTTTATTAAACCCGTTGACGATGACTTTTTGAAAAAGGGAATTGCCTATTACCTCGCCATTAAGAAAATCACTGAAAATAATCATTTCGATGCCATCTCGCTAAAAGATGTGGATGGGATGAAAAAAATCC
>CAZREP010000143.1:0-13283 GCA_964599035.1 uncultured Terrimonas sp.
GGCTGCCATCGTAAATAACAGTTTCTTCATATTTAATGGTTTATATTTTTTAATAATTGTACACTTGCATTGGCAGGGGCAGGGTCTGCAGGGGTTTCCCAAACTTCCCCTTTAATATACAGTTGCTTTGTTTTACCTGCATTATAAAAGATCGTTATTGTTTTTTCAAATTCCCCCTTAACCGCTGCATTATAACCCACGGTTATTTTTTTTACTGCACCCGGTGCCACCGGATCACGATCCCATTCGGGGGTAGTGCAGCCGCAGGATGCCTGAACATTCTCAATCTTAAGTGGAGTTTTTCCCGTATTTACCACTTCAAAGATATGGGTTACCGGTTTTCCCTGCGGGATCTTTCCAAAATCGTAGCGGGTCTCCTTAAGCAGCAGTACATCATTGGATACCGCCTGAGCGGCAGGAGCCTGAGCCCGTGCCATACCGGCCATACCCAGTATAAATAACAGTGTATAAAGCTTTTGCATAATAACTCCGGTTACCTGTGCCTGCTACAACGTTTGTGCAAACTTACATATTGTTAAGCAAGAACGTTAAAATTGCATACGATCCCTTAATTTTTTAACAACCTTCTTGCTTAACTTGTGATTTACATTTCCGTTGCTACTTTTGATCAAATTTAGCCATAATGAAATATTTCTTTATTTTGTTCGGACTGTGTGTATGGGGTGAACGAAGTATTGCCCAGCATGATACGGCAAAAACCGCACCCTTATATGCGCAATATCCTTTACCCCAGTTTTCTATTTTGTTAACGGATAGTGTAACCTGGTATACCAAAAAAGATTTGCCGAAGAAGAAGAAAACAATGATCATGTTGTTCAGTCCCGACTGCGATCATTGTAAACATGAGACAGCATTAATTAAAAAGAATATCAGCCGGTTCAGCGGCACCCAAATTGTAATGGTTACTCCTATGCCTTTTCATAAGATGCGGGAGTTTTATGAGCATTTTGAGCTGCATAAGTTTAAAAACGTTGCAGTAGGACGCGATCCGAAATTCTTCTTTAGCAATTATTTCAAAGTACATTACCTCCCTTTTTTGGCTATTTACGATAAGAATTACAAGCTGCTGAAAACTTTTGAAGGTTCCACCAAATGGGAAGACCTGGTGAAATATCTTTAAATGTCTTTATTTTGCCGAATATTCTTCACTTATTTAAATATGACTCAATAATGAAAGTAACTGTTGTAGGCGCCGGGTCAGTAGGCGCAACCTGTGCCGATAATATCGCCCGGGCAGCGCTTTGCGAAGAGCTGGTTTTGCTGGACATTAAAGAAGGACTGGCCGAGGGTAAGGCGATGGACATGATGCAGACTGCCGCGTTATTAAAGTTTGATACCAAGATCATCGGCAGCACCAATGATTATGCAAAAACGAAAGGTAGTGATGTGGTGGTGATCACATCCGGCATTCCGCGCAAGCCCGGTATGACGCGTGAAGAGCTGATTGGCATTAACGCCGGTATTGTAAAGGGCGTTACCAGTAATATTCTCCAGCATTCACCTGGCGCGGTGATTATCATTATAAGTAACCCGATGGATACAATGACCTATTTGGCCTTAAAATCGAGTGGGGTACCCAAAAACCGGATCATAGGTTTGGGAGGCATATTAGACAGTTCAAGGTTCAAGTATTACCTGAGCCAGACCCTGTCTGCTTCACCTAACGATATACAGGCAGTGGTTATAGGCGGACATGGTGATACCACTATGATCCCCCTTACCCGTTTGGCTACTTATCAGGGTACGCCGGTGAGCGCTTATGCCAGCGACGAAACGCTCAAAAAGGTTGCGGCAGATACCATGGTGGGCGGCGCTACGCTTACCAGGCTCATCGGCACTTCGGCATGGTATGCCCCGGGTGCGTCGGGTGCTGATATGGTGAGGGCAATTGTAAAAGATGAAAAGCGCCTCATACCCAGCTCGGTATACCTTGAAGGTGAATACGGGCAAAAAGATATCTGTCTGGGCGTTCCGGTGGTTATAGGCAGAAACGGCTGGGAAAAAATTATTGATTTCAATTTAAATGACGAAGAGAAGGCCCTGTTCAGTAAATCGGCAGACGCCGTAAGGAACATGAATAATGTTTTAAGTACACTGTAAAGAGAGCGATATTTTATTAACGATATGGTCTTCCGTACCTGGTGCGGGAGACCATATTAGAACCTATATTTCATCGTAGTTAACATAGATCAATTAAAAATAGCGATTGCCGCGCGTCAGCGTTTTTATATATCATTTCTGCTATATTTAAGTTTTCCTATATCCTGTTGCAACCTTTAGTCTTCATTCCTTATCCTAAACTGTATCCGGTAAACTTAAATCGTTGCGTATGAAGCTGATTTTACTTTTTATATTTGCTACCCTTTCCCTGCTTGCTTATACCCAGGTTCCCGCCAACAGGAACCCTCAGCTTAACCAAACCCTGTCTCCTTATTTCAATGAACGCATCAGTCCCGAAAAAAACCTGAAGATCAACCCGTTGTTTAACTGGCACCTGAATCCATACTCCAATGCTGCCATCAATCCCTCCAGCAATGCGCTCATTAACCCAAGACTGAACACGAAGATCAACCCACATTATAATGAATTGCTGAATCCCCTGCGTTCCCTGAGCCTGAACCCGCTGATCAACGGCAACTGGACAGGTTACTATTTGTTTGATAAGGAAGGCAATCACACCGGCTACTATGTGCAGGGAGACCAGCGGGTGATCGTGTGTTTCGACCTGAAGGGAAAATGGACCGGGTATATGGTCCAAACAGACAGTAAGACCTATAATTGCTTCGATCTGAACGATGAATGGACGGGTATATTTGCCTGTACCGATTCCGATAGCGGTATTAATATGTTCAACAAAGATGGTGAGTGGACGGGCAGCTATGCCAGGTAATCCCTGATGTTATCCCATGTTTATATTTTTTCAAGGGAGGGGGTATCCAAGACGGTGCTCCGTTGACGTAAGGTAGATTTCTGCAACTGCGCTCTACCGCTGTTGACTGTACAGGATAGATTGAATACTTTTAATAAAAAACTTATTCATCCTGTAATCCCGCCCCATGTTAAAATATCTTAATTCACCCTTAAAAGCTACAGGCAGCGTGCTGATGCTGTCCGGTTTATTTATTGCTGTATTTACTTTTAAGCAGTTCCTTTTTCTTGGCATATCTGTATTTTCTTTGGGTGTGCTTATCCAGATAACAGCCGGACTGCTGCTCAGGTCGTCAATGAAATCTGCTGAAAAGAAGTGGTGGGAGATCATACTGGTATGTTTTATCCTTGCCTTCTGTTCGGTGATCCTGCTGGATTATTTCGGTGTTATAAAAATCGTATTATAGCTGCTCAGAGCAGTTCCTTCACTTTTTCAACCATAGCAGGTATATCCTGCAAATGCATACATTTAAAATGTTTTTTGGGGCAGGTTCTGGTCCCGAAATTGGAGCAGGGTTGGCAGGGTAATCCCGGCACAATAAAATTGGTATGCTTTTGAGGTGATCCGCTGCCGTAATAAGGCGCTACGTCCAGCCCGGGCGAAGTGCCGCCCCACACTGCCAGTACTGGTTTTTGAAAAGCGCAGGCAATGTATTGCAGGCCGGTATCGTGCGAAATAACAAACCTGGCTTTCCTCACCATATCGGCCGATTCATTAAGAGAGAATTTCCCGCAGGCGTTATAAATTTTTACCGGGTCAACAGCAGCTATTGATGCCCCTTCCTCAGCATCTTCCTTGCCGCCCAGCAAAACAACAGGATGGTTGATCTGCCGGCAAAGCTCCTGTAACTTGTATACCGGCAGCTTCTTGGTATAATATGAGCCTCCTATTACGATCGCGATATACCCCATTTGATGGGAAAGCGGTAATTCGGTAATTTCAATTTCTTCTGCTTTGGGTATAAAATAGTCCAACCCTTTTCCGTCATCTTTCACACCTAACGGGCGCAGGGCATTAAGACACCGTTGCGAAATGTGAATGCCGGGCATGGTATTGATGCCTAACCGGGTCAGTAAAAATTTTTGTATGCTCAGCTTGCGGTAGCTCAGCCATTTGGTAGTGATATCTGTTTCAAGGTAAATACGCAGGGTACGCCAGTTTTTATGCAGGTCAATAATACAGTCGAATTGTTCCGACCGGATATCCCTGATGGCTTGCCTGATACTTTTATCAAAATAATGGAATCGATCAATGTAGGGATTGGCTAAGGTAACCGCTTTAAATTTTTCTTTGGTAAGAAAATGCACTTCTGCACCGGGGATTTGCTGCTTGAGGCACCGGATCGCAGGGGTGGTTAATACAATATCGCCGATAGATGAAAAACGGATGATGAGCAATTTCATGGATGCCGGTTGGTTCATGGATGAGTAATAGATAACGTTATGCCAGTTGTTTCACGCAGAGGGCGCAGAGGAGCAACGATCGCAAAGAAGAATGCATTAAATTGCTATTTCACCCTGCATTCGGATTTCGGTATTGTAATTTCGTCCCGAACATTCGGGATTTATTTGTTTCTTGTTCTTTGGGCTATACTTCCCAGGTCACTATTCACGTCTCTCTTCTCACCTTTCACGATTCACCCCCTTTATTCCTCCACATAATTCAGATCTTTGCCAAAGGTTTCCTGGGTATTACAGCGATATTAAAAACTGTGTTCCTGGGCTGAGACATGAACGGTTGGGTTTATGCGGTTGCTTTTGATTTTTTTCTGCCCGACAATAGCTTCCATAATACAGGGAACGTGGTTACCAGTACAATGATAATAACGATCATTTCGAGGTGGTCTCTTAATTCAAACCCGAATTGCTTCCTCACCCATATCTGCAAAAAATGCCCGGCAAATATCATGCTGATCACCCATGCCACGCATCCCACAATATTGTAAAACATGAATTTTTTCCTGTCCATTTGAACGATACCTGCCACGATAGGGGCAAAAGTGCGGATAATAGGCAGGAACCGTGCAAATATAATAGCCCCCCCACCATGCTTTTCATAAAAATCGTGGGCATCATTCAGGTATTTCCTTTTAAAAAGGAACCGGTCTTTCCAACTGTACATAGCCGGGCCTATCTTCCGGCCAAACCAGTAGCCTACCATATTACCTACGATGCCTGCCAGGGAAATGAGCGTTGTTAATAACAAAAGGTCTATCCATTCATTGCGGATATGTTCTATGCCGAAGATCTTAAAAAACTCGTGCACGAGGTTGCTACTATAAATACCAGCCACAAAAAGCAGGCTGTCGCCGGGCAGGAAAAAACCTACGAACAGTCCCGTTTCTGCAAATACAATGAACAGCAGGAGCCACAACCCGCCATTGATAATATAAAACATCGGGTTCAGCAGGTCTTTCCACGAGAAGTCTTTGGTTAACGTGATGACTTTTCTTGCTTTGAGTGTTGCTATGGATGATGAAAGGGAGTGATATCCATCGCGACTGATCACGATGGAATCGGAAGCCTGCCCCCTGACAGATAAAAAGCCGCTGTCGTTTGTAAAATATTCCGCGGTATTACCGTTATGGGTCAGGGTGATACTGTTAAGGGTTTCTTCATACTGGTTAATGACCTGAAAGCTGATATCTTCTTCCTGTGCGAATGCGGTATAGCTTAATACAATAACAATAGCCGTGCTGATAATACGCTTGATCATACTTGTGTTTTAGTTTTTCTGTTCCGGTGGCAAAATTGCAATATATGCCGAAATAAATCACCGGTTTTTTTATGCTTTCTTAAAGGAACGCTAAAAGAAAAGCGCTGTTTGTCTTAATCGGGTTGGAACGCCATTGCCTTTGTATCATCAAACTCACCTTCCCACCGGGCAACTACACAACTGGCAAGGGTGTTGCCGATAACGTTTACCGAGGTGCGGGCCATATCCATCAGTTCGTCGATACCATAAATGGCCATAATGGGCCAAACAGGGAAGCCAAAGGTGGAAGCGGTAGCGATCAGTATCACCAGCGATGCCCTGGGCACCGCGGCCACTCCTTTGCTGGTAAGCATAAGGGAGAAGCCGATCATCAACTGTTCGCCAACAGACAGGTCTATACCCGCGGCCTGAGCCACAAATACCGACGCCAGTGAAAGATACAAAGTAGTGCCGTCGAGGTTAAAGGTATAGCCGGTGGGTATAACAAACGATACGATTTTTCGCGGCACGCCGAATTTTTCCATGTTTTCCATAGCTATGGGCAACGCCGAGTCGGAACTGGTAGTGGCAAATGCAATGGAAACAGGCTCTTTTATGGCCTGGATAAATTTCCTGACCGGTACTTTTATAAAAAGCAATACCGGTAATAATACGACCAACAGGAAAACAAACAGGGCCAGGTATAATGTAAGCAGGAGCATCAGCAGGTTTTTCAGGATATCAAGGCCTAAATGCCCCACGGTAACTGAAATAGCCGCTCCCACGCCGAAAGGGGCAAAGAGCATGATGATGTTAACAAACCTGAACATAGTTTCGGCAAGGCTCTCTGAAAAGGCCAGCATAGGTTTTTTGCGGTCGGGAGCCAGCTTAGCCAGGGCGATACCAAACAGCAGGCTGAACACTACGATCGGTAATACATTGCCTTCATAAATGGATTTTACGATGTTTTCCGGAAAAATGTCCACAATATGATCCTGCCAGGTTTTTTCTACGGCAACAGGCAGCTCTTTCAGCAGGTCGGGAGGCACTTCTATGCCTGTGCCGGCTTTTGTGATATTAATGAACAGCAGCCCGATGATCAGGGCGAAAGTGGTAACGACCTCGAAGTACAGGATGGATTTCCAGCCCATGCGTCCTACCTGCTTCAGGTTGGAGTGGCTGGCAATGCCTACCACTAAGGTGGAAAATAACAAGGGAGCTACAATGGTTTTTACAAGCCGTAAAAATATTGTGCTCAGGAATGTAAGGTTTTGCGAGAAGGCAGGGAAATCAAGGCCTATTTCCACTCCTATGGCCATAGCCACAAATATCCAGGTGGTAAGCGATCTTTTGCGCCATGCAAATAGCACCAGGCTCATCACCAGTATCCACCGGCTGATGAATAATATTTTTTCCGGGATCGTTATCCAATGTTCTAAATGAATAAAATGCAGGGCAGCAACAATGGTAAAAAGAGACAGTGATAATAATCCCGAACTGCGCGTATTCATATGAGCCGATAAGCTGTTAAATTTCAAAACTAACAGAAAGTTTACAGTTGATGAAACAGAAATTATTCTTTTTAGGTGGACGGAGGCATAAAACCGGGTAAGTTTTCTTTTGTTTTGAGCAGAAATCGTTACTTTTCGTCCTCATTTTTATATGCCTGTAAAAATCTACTTTTAATACTACTAATGCTATGAGTTTATTTGTAAAGAAACCTATTGCGGGATTAATTGCCGAAGCGCAGGAAACAGGACCGGGAAGTTTAAAAAGGACCCTGGGGCCGTGGGCATTGGTAGCTTTAGGCATCGGCGCCATCATAGGGGCGGGTTTGTTTTCCATTACCGGCATCGCCGCTGCCAACCAGGCCGGGCCTGCCATTACTATATCCTTTGTGGTAGCAGCTCTGGGATGTGCTTTTGCAGGCTTATGCTATGCGGAGTTTGCATCCATGATACCTGTTGCAGGCAGCGCCTATACGTATAGCTATGCCACTATGGGCGAATTCATTGCCTGGGTGATAGGGTGGGACCTTGTGCTGGAATATGCTGTTGGTGCTGCTACGGTAAGCATCAGCTGGAGCCGGTACCTGGCTAAGTTTTTAGAAGGATTTGATATTGTGCTGCCTGCTTCTCTTATGGCAGGTCCGTGGGACGGAGGCATGATCAATCTTCCTGCGGTGCTTATCGTAGTGCTGGTGAGCCTGCTGCTCATTAAAGGAACCCAGGAAAGCGCATGGGTCAATTCCCTTATCGTTGCGCTTAAGGTAAGCGTGGTGCTGATATTTATTATCCTGGGATGGCAGTATATCAATAAAGAAAATTATGTGCCTTATATTCCGGACAATACCGGGAATTTTGGAGAGTTCGGCTTTAGCGGTGTGATCAGGGCGGCGGCCGTAGTGTTTTTTGCTTATATAGGATTTGATGCGGTAAGCACGGCAGCACAGGAGGCTAAAAATCCCAAAAAAGATATGCCTGTAGGTATTCTGGGCTCCCTGGCCATTTGTACCATATTATACATTCTTTTTGCCCATGTTATGACAGGCGTTACCAGCTATACCTCTTTCAGGGGGCAGGATGGTATTGCCCCCGTGGCCGTGGCTATTGATCATATGGGGAAAGCAGACAGCGCCGGGGTAATACATCCCGATTATCCCTGGCTTAACCGGGCCATTATCGTTGCCATACTCGGCGGCTACGCTTCTGTAATACTGGTAATGCTGATGGGACAAAGCCGTGTATTTTACAGCATGAGCAAAGACGGATTGTTGCCGAAGGTCTTCTCTACGGTGCACCCAAAGTTTCAGACTCCTGCCAAAAGCAATATGATGTTTATGCTGCTGGTAAGCCTGTTCGCTGCTTTTATACCGGCAAGGGTTGTGGGAGAAATGACCAGCATCGGCACCCTGTTCGCGTTTATACTGGTATGCATCGGCATATGGGTGATGCGGGTAAAAATGCCCGATGCGCCAAGAGGCTTCAAAACGCCCCTCGTGCCGCTTGTTCCCATACTGGGTGTGGCAACCTGCTTTTTTATGATGGCTTTTCTTCCTCTTGATACCTGGATCCGCCTGATCGTATGGATGATCATTGGTTTTGATATTTACCTGTGGTACAGTATCTATCACAGCAAGCTTTCGGCAGGAAAAGAAGGAACCATTACACAGGCAAACAAAATAGGAGGCATAAGCGGGCTGGCGCTGGCTTTATGCCTGGTTGTTATAGCCTTCATTCATCATTATGTTACAGACGGTGCCGATAATGTTATTTTTTATTTTTCGCTCATCTTCGCAGGCGTTCACGTAGTATTATATACGCTCAGGATAATGAAAAAATAGAATATAAAAAGTAATATTTTGCCGCTAAGTCACTAAGACACGGAGAACATTTTTCGCAAGGTTGCCAACCTTTAATTCTCTCCAAGGTTGGCAACCTTAAGACTGATACGCAGATTAAATCTGCGCATCTGCGGCAGATAGGTCTGCGGCTAAAAAAATTAAGGTATATCCCCTGTTTTGCAGGCGTCGGGCCATTTTTGAAATACGAAATATGCCCAAATAAAAAGCAGTGTTCTTTTTTAATGATTTTTCTGTAACTTGACTGCTCCAATTCACCAAACAAAAGGAGGTATTCATGAAATCTGCAGTATATTCATGGAAGCCTTCGGTTAGTATCGCCTAACCGGGCTTATTCCATTAAAATAGCTGAGGCCACCTGTTGATCTTAAACATGGTGGCTTTTTTATAGTAAAACCGGGTCATTCAATAGCCGGCTATTCAAGATTACACCATGCTGTAAAATGAAAAAAATGATAAAAGCGGGGAGCCTTTACGTACACTTAAATAAATTTACATTTCCTGTTGAAGTAGAGAGACCTTACAGATAAGCCGGTAAAACGTTGAACAGCATGAAGAAACTGATGATATCCTTTTTATTCCTTTTTACATTTTTTATTTCAGATGCCCAGCCTGCTGCTTCACTGAACAGTGCAGAAATATTGCTTCGCCTGAAAAAGCTGAATGTGTTGGGGAGTGTACTATACATTGCTGCGCATCCTGATGACGAGAATACAAGACTGCTGGCTTACCTGGCTAATGAAAAATTATACCGCACAGGTTACCTCAGTCTTACCCGGGGCGACGGCGGTCAAAACTTGATCGGTGATGAGCAGGGCATGGAGCTCGGCTTAATAAGAACCCAGGAATTGCTGTCTGCGCGCCGCATTGACGGTGCCGAGCAGTTTTTTACAAGAGCGTATGATTTCGGCTTTTCCAAAAGCACAGCGGAAGCGCTGCAGAAATGGAATAAGGAGCTGGTGCTTAGTGATGTGGTTTGGGTGATCCG
Source organism: uncultured Terrimonas sp. (assembly GCA_964599035.1). GTDB lineage: Bacteria > Bacteroidota > Bacteroidia > Chitinophagales > Chitinophagaceae > Agriterribacter. Next base: position 9,994 of record CAZREP010000143.1, read on the forward strand.
TAAATTTCGTCCCGATGTGATCATTACCCGTTTCCCTGAAGACAGCCGTGCCGGTCACGGGCATCACTCTGCATCGGCAGTGCTTGCCCATGAGGCTTTTATTGCTGCTGCCGATCCACGAAGATTTCCGGAACAGTTGAAGAAAGGTGTGGAACCCTGGCAGGCGAAGCGGATCATATGGAATACTTTCAATTTCGGGGGCAACAATACCCAAAGCGCCGATCAGTTCAAAACAGATGTTGGCGGGTACAATACCCTGTTAGGAAAGGGCTATGGCGAAATAGCCGCCGAAAGCCGCAGCCAGCACAAAAGCCAGGGTTTCGGTGTAGCAGCTCAACGGGGAGAAGCGTGGGAATATTTTGCACCTGTGGCGGGTGAAGCACCTGAAAAAGATCTGATGGACGGAGTGGAAACAGGCTGGAAAAGGACTGCCGGTTTTGGTGTGTTGGATCGCCTGCAGCCTGCGGAGAGAATAGGCAGGATGATCAACAGCTTTTCGTATGAGCATCCCGAAAGATCGGTGCCCGACCTGGTGAGCCTGTACAAAAACCTGGCTGCAGCCGACGGGCTTTCACCTTATTGGCAAAATCAAAAGCTGAAGGAACTATCGGAGCTGATCCGGGCCTGCTCAGGTTTGTTTTTTGAAGCCAACGCTGATGTCCCTTATGTTGCGGGAGGAGATTCATTGCGCATTAACGTCAACATCATTAACAGAAGAGGATTAAAAATGACGGGCAGAGTGGTTATGCCTTTTAATTATACGCTGCCCGCAATCTTACCCGAAAACCGGCTGATTGCGTATTCCCGAACACTTTTCGTTCCGGTTAATATGTCGGTATCGCAGCCTTACTGGCTGGTGAAGGGGTTGAATGAAGGACATTTTATAGTAGACGACCAGTCACTTATCGGCCTGCCGGAAAGCCCCCCGCCTTATGAGATGATGCTGTCTGTTGAAATAGAAGGACAGGACTTTCTTTTCTCCGCGCCGGTCAGGTATAAATATACTGACCCGGTGCGCGGTGAAGTATACCAGCCTTTGTGTGTAGTACCTGTATTGTCGCTGGTAGAGCAGCCCCAGTTTGTTTTTACCCGGCTCAACCAACAACCCGTTTCGCCAATAAAATTAAATGTGACCGCGTTGTCCACGTCGCTCAAAAAAGCCAGGGCACAGTATTATCAGTATGAGTATAAAGGAACTGAGCTGGTAAAGAACAGTGTTTTAACGGATACCGCTTTATCTCTTGGTAAAAATGATGCGCTCAGCTATGCTTTGGAAACAAGCGATATATTGAAGAAAACAAAGGAAACGGAGCTCCGTTTTTTTGCGAACCTTACAGCGCCGTATAAGGAACGGCATCAAAGCTACACGATCCGTAAAATTGAATATCCCCACATCCCCGCCATCACTTATTTTTATTTGAACAAGGTAAAAGTGATAAAGGATGAGATCATCACTGCCGGGAAGAGGATCGGGTATATTGTTGGTGCGGGCGATAAGGTGCCTGAGGCTTTACAGGAAATGGGCTATGAGGTTACTTTCCTGACCCGCAAAGATATCGTTGCCGGGCACCTTAATGGTTTTGATGCTATTGTAACGGGTGTGCGTGCCTACAATGTGAATTCCTGGCTGGATCAGGTGCATGAAGTGCTGATGGATTACGTGAGGCAGGGAGGCAATTTGGTGGTGCAATACAATACCAGTAATTTCATCGGGTCGCTTAACAGGAAGATCGGCCCTTATCCGTTTACGATTTCACGGGGAAGGGTAACCGATGAAAATGCCGCTGTCCGCTTTCTGCAACCCGCAGATCCCGTGCTGAACTGGCCCAATAAAATTACTTCGAAGGATTTTGAGGGATGGATACAGGAAAGAGGGATCTATTTCGCCGAAAAGCCCGATAAGGCATATAAGAGTATACTGGGCATGAAAGATCCCGGAGAGGAGCAGCAGGAAGGGAGCCTGATCGTTGGCCGTTATGGAGAAGGCCGGTTTATTTATACAGGTCTGGTTTTCTTCCGGCAATTACCTGCGGGTGTGGGCGGTGCTTACAGATTATTTGCTAATTTGGTAGCTAATCCTAATCTTCAAAAAACAAATGGCACAGCAAAAAAAGAATGATGTTAATAAAGGGGCGGCAGTAGGGGTGGTGATAGGCGTAGCATTGGGTATTGCGGTAACACTGATATTCAAAAAAGTGGGATACGGCATATTAATGGGCATTGTTGTGGCGCTGCTGTTGCGCCGGTCTATTAAATAAAGCAATATGGAACAATCCAACGAACGTCCGCCTGTATTTAAAAGCTGGAATACCTGGTATTTTGTCGTGGTAGCCGTGTTAGTGCTGCTGATCGTATTGTTTACTTATTTCACGAAATATTTTTCATGAGTTATCCCGACTGGCTTGTCCTGATAATAACCCTTGCTGTGATCATTTTGTATGGAGTATACAAGAGCCGAACTACCAGGAATCTCGACGGCTATTTCCTGAGCAACCGTGAAATGCCCTGGTATATTGTATTATTCAGCATCATGGGCACTCAGGCCAGCGCCATTACATTCTTGTCGGCCCCGGGCCAGGCGTATACCGACGGGATGCGTTTTGTGCAATATTACTTCGGGCTTCCTTTAGCGATGGTGGTGTTGTGCGTAACCTTTGTTCCTATTTTTCACAATTTCCGCTTATATACCGCATACCAGTTCCTGGAAAAGCGCTTTGATGTAAAAACAAGGACTCTTACTTCCTTCCTTTTTTTATTGCAGAGAGGATTGTCAACCGGTATCAGCATCTATGCTCCTGCCATCATCCTTTCTTCTTTACTGGGCTGGAATATTTACTGGACCAATATTTTCATGGGAGGACTGCTGATCATTTATACGGTAGCGGGAGGCGCGAAAGCGGTGGCTTATACCCAGCAACTGCAGATCATTATCATTTTTGCCAGTATGTTCATTGCGGGCTGGCTGGTAGTAAAGTATTTGCCGGAGGGAGTAGGGCTTTTTGATGCATTGAAGATAGGCGGCGTAATGGGGAAAACGAATGTGATCACTACCGGTGCCCGGGAAGGCGGCGGGTTTGACTGGAACGATAAGTATAACCTGTGGAGCGGTATTATTGGAGGCTTTTTCCTGGCGCTTTCCTATTTCGGCACCGATCAAAGCCAGGTAGGGCGTTATCTTACGGCAAAATCCATCAAAGAAAGCCGGATGGGGTTGCTGATGAACGGGCTGGTTAAGGTGCCCATGCAGTTCCTGATCCTGATGCTGGGTGTGCTGATCTTTGCTTTCTACC
>CAZREP010000144.1:0-7152 GCA_964599035.1 uncultured Terrimonas sp.
GGGGTCATTCAGGCTTTCTATGATCAGCTTTAAGTAGTCTGTTGCTCCTTTCCCTTTGTTTGATGCGCTATTGACCGCTATATGTTTTTTGCGGGTCGCTCTCAATGCCGCCTGGGATGTTCTTGAGGCAGGAGTAGGAACAGGTTTGGAAGCCTGTTTCCGGGATACCCTCACCGGCTTTTTTAACCTGTCTGACAGAGGTGCTTGTTTGCGGGCTTTGCCTTTTTTCGGAGAGGGCAAAGATCGTTTTCCCGAAATATTTTTTTTTGTCATAACCTCTTTTCTGCTTGTTTCAGGCGAAACACAAGTTACAGAAATATATACTACCGTTGCTGTAATAATCCACCCAAGCTATTCCGCCATCTTTTAAAGGCATTGCCCTGATGGTGAATATCTTGTGGGTATTGAAATATCATAGCCGATCCAGCCGTCTTTTTCAAAAGGCGTGGCCGTGGCAGTGTATTCCTGCGCATGGAGCTTAAAACTGAACTTAAATGTAATGAACTTAAAGCCTCAAGCGTTATTTTCGGGGGAGGAAGCAAATAAAGGAATAAGCCTGGTAATTATTGAGGGAATGACCACAGAGGCAATGGTTGTTTTTATGCAGGGCACCTTTCTTATTGCACTGGCGCTCCTGATTGGGGCTTTTTAATTTTCAGATCGGACTGCTATCCTCCCTGCCTATATTCACTAATATCTTTCAACTGGCACCTACCTGGCTGATCAGAAGATTTAATAACAGAAGGTCCATAAGTGTATACTGCAGCCTGATTGTGCGTTTACCCAGCTGTGATCACGGAATTCAAAAGTATACAGATGCTCCTTCGGGAGAACAGGCAGGAAAGCAGCAAACACAATTCTCCTGCAAGGTATTTACCAACAGCAATGAACAAATAATGGCAAGCCACCTGCATCCTTAACTGCCAGCGCGTGAAGACGACTTTTTCGCAGCCTTCTTGCGGGTAGTGTTTTTCTTAGCTGCTGCTTTTTTCGCCGGGCTTTTTTTCACTGTCTTTTTCTTTGGCACTTTAGCACCTTCCTTACGCGCTTCGGAAAGCCCGATAGCAATGGCCTGCTTACGGCTCGTTACTTTTTTGCCGCTTCTGCCGCTTTTTAGTTTCCCCTGCTTTTTCTCATGCATTGCCTTTTCGACTTTGTCCTGCGATTTCTTTGAATACTTTGCCATAAAATAGCTTTATGTAAAATGAATTTTTGACCGTTTCCGGCACTTAGTAATACGTTCGTGGAATTAAACAGACTTTTTGATGCTCAATTTAATACCACAATAAAACCTGCCATCAGGTTCAGCAAATAAGTAGTGGGGGCGGTCGCCAAATTGAGGAAAGGGATCAGGCGGTTTAAACGTATCGAATAATGCGTGCGTTCTATTCTGTTTCGTCTTCCTGCTCCGCCTCCCAATTGATATTATTTTCAGCTATTTCCGTAAGCAGGCTGTCGGCTGCCTTTTCTTCTTCCAGCGTTTGATGTAAAATACCGGCTACATCTTCCAGATCCATGGTATGGGCAAGCTGGGTAAGACCTCCGTAAGCTGCAATTTCATAATGCTCCACTTTTTGAGCCGAAATAATAATCCCTACATCTCTTGTCATGCTTCCGTCTTCCGTTTCTTCAATAACACTTTCACCTTCCTTTACGAGGCCTTCCATGGCATCGCATTTTTTTGCCTGCGCTTTTTTACCAAGCATTTCAAAAACCTCTTCTAACCGGCTTACATGCTCCTGCGTTTGACCCAGATGCTCCTCTATGGCGTCCTGCAATTGCTCGGCAGTAGCTGCTTTCTTCATTTTAGGCAAAGCTTTGGTCAGATGCTTTTCGGCCCAGTAAATATCCTTAAGTGCGTCCATGAAAAAAATTTCCAGTTGCTTATTGCCCATCATGGCTGAATCATTAGCTCCATTTGTTTTATGTGCGCGGGTGGGCGCTTTTTTTGTTCCTGGCATAATTGTGCTATTTAAAATGTGATGAATACTACGATGGATTGATCTCCCGACCAGTATTCACAAATGATATGCCATCCTATTATACTCATTTCAACGATCATCACCACCGCAGTTTTTCCTTAAATAAAGAAAAAACAGTGCGGCTGTCACATTACAGTTAGAGGAAAATATTACCCAGTGCACGCGCTTTCAACCCGGGCACACCCGTTGGGCTCGCATACAACTAATCATCCTTTACCTGGCAGTTTTCACAAAAACTTTCTTCTGCTGTAAATCCCGAAGAGCAGGAAATGAATGCGGATAGTAGTTGAATAGCATCCGTTCAAATCGAAGACCAGCAGCAACAGGTTGAGCAACGGCATACATCTTGCCATTGAATAGCCTATGCACAAACAGGTACATTCATGATGAGCAGCCATCTGGCTGAGACAAAAGGGCTCGCCCGAATCCAAGCCGGTTGACGCTCCTTACAGCCAGACCGGAGGTTAATGAAGCGGCATAACTATAAATTGATGATACGATGAACTTATTTCCAAATGCTTACTTAGATGTTACAGGACGCTTATTACTTAAGAGAAAGGAAACCATAGCCGTTGCGGAAAGCGTAACCTCGGGCTTAATGCAGGTTGCCTTTTCTTCGATAGAAGGAGCCATCGCGTTTTTCCAGGGAGGGATCACCGCATATAATGTTGCACAAAAATACAAGCACCTTAACGTAGAGCCAGTTCATGCCCTTTCCTGCAACGGCGTATCGGAAAAAGTAGCCACTGAAATGGCATTGCAGGTATGCAGGATATTCAACAGTAACTGGGGGATCGGCATCACCGGTTATGCCACACCTGTACCTGAATCCCGTAACGAGCTGTTTTCCTGTTATGCCATATCATATAATGGTAAAATAAAAAAAGCAGCCAGGCTTGCCTCCCGGGAAGATGAACTCTTGAATGTTCAGTTGTTTTATTGCAATACGGTATTAAAAGTACTGTCGGATGTTATTGCGCTGAAAATATGAATACTGCCGGATTAACACGGGTTCGTAGGGCTATCCTTCTATATGCTTATTCTGTTCTACCCTCTACCCGTTCACAATTTCCCCACCGTTGGGATGCAGTACCTGTCCGGTCATATAGCTGCTGTCGTCACTTGCAAGGAACACGTAACAGGGCGCCACTTCAGCCGGTTCGCCGGCTCTTTTTAAGGGAACATCGGAACCAAAGGAGGCTACCTTCTCCGGAGGAAAGGTAGTGGGAATAAGGGGTGTCCAGATGGGACCCGGCGCTACTGCATTAACACGGATACCCCTGTGTGCAAAATAGGCGCTCAGCGACCGGGTCATAGACACAATGGCCCCTTTGGTGGCAGCATAATCAACCAGCCCCTTGCTGCCACGGTAGGCCGTTACAGAAGTAGTATTAATAATACAGCCCCCATCTTCCAGTTTATTTTCTGCAGCCTGGATAAGATAAAACTGTGCAAAAAAGTTAGTGTCAAACGTAAGCCTGAGATGCGCTTCTGTTACATCGGACAACCGGCTTTCAGGAAACTGAACACCCGCGTTATTGACCAGTATGTCGAGCCTGCCGAAATGTGCTACTGTTTCATCGATAATACGTACGCAATTCTTTTTTGAGGCAATATCGAGCTTAAACAAAAAGGAGGATCCCCCTTCCTGTTCGATTATATCCCGTGTTTTTTCAGCCTCGGTGTCATCCTCCTTATATATCACGGAAACACTTGCGCCCTCCTGCGCGAAGGCAACTGCTACAGCCCTTCCAATGCCACTGTCGGCCCCCGTAACAATAGCCACTTTTCCTTCCAGCTTCCTGCTTCTTTTTTTACGGAAAAACTGCGGTTGCGGCTGCATGGCCGTTTCCTGCCCCTGTTTCGTGTTTATGGTTTGTGCCGGTCTTAGCTGCCTCTTGGGATTTGACTTTTGCATACAGTGAAATTTATCAATAATAGAAAAGCGGTACTTCCATCGCGCTGATACGCAGCTATACAAGATAAAAAATTATGCCGGGCAAAACCGTTCACGCAGCATGAAGACCACACAGCTATGGAGTTCATGAATGCATTTCCTCATTGAAGAACTTGTTACACAATTGGTAGAAATATTTGCACTTTGCCCCAAAGCAACCCGGTATGCCACCGTACCGGCAGCAATAAAATCCATTACGGCAAAAAGTTTGTATACCTGATGTTCGGTTAAGTGCAAAGAATATTATTGTTCAACAGTCTCCAATATGATGGATTTAAAGGATGTGATTATCAGCCGTATCAGAGCGGAAGGACCTATAAGCTTCAGGGACTTCATGAACATGGCGTTGTATTATCCTCATCACGGGTATTATTGCTATACAAAGGAAGTGTACACTAAGGATTATCTCACCAGTCCCATTATTACCTCCCTGTTCGGTAAGCTTATTGCTACGCAACTGGAAGAGATATGGAAGTGGATGGGTGGAAAAAAAATCACGATCGTGGAATACGGGGCAGGTTCCGGAATATTGTGCTCCGACATTTTGCAGCAGCTTTCAAAAAACCGTAAATTATATGAGCATCTCGTTTATTATATAATGGAAAAGAATACCAGTCATGCCGGCAGCATCCAGGCTTCTTTCCCCGGAAAAGTCAAATATATACAACAGACTGAAGAAGTTCCGCAGGAAAATACCTGTGTCCTTTCCAATGAGCTGGTGGATAATTTTCCTGTTCATATCATCTTCAAACAAGAAGAATACCGGGAAGTTTTTGTAGGATATCACGATGACTTTCTTGAAGTACTCCAGCCTGTAAACCCTGAGCTTATGAAGCAGATAGAAGGTGAGTATCCCTTAAAAGAAGGTGAAAAAGGGGCAGTAAACCTGGAATCGAAAAGATGGATCCAAACGATCGGCAACCGGCTCCACAGCGGGGTGGTTATTACCATAGATTACGGCTATACTACCGACGGTGGTATGACGATGAACAGGCATGAAGATGCTATTCACCCGGTGACGTGCTATTACCGGCACCACAGGCATTTCAATCCCTACATCCATATCGGTGAGCAGGATATTACCGCCGACGTTAACTTTTCCGCTCTTCGCCACTGGGGAGAAGAGGCCGGACTTCATTTTGCGGCGCTGGTTCCCCAGCAGCTTTTCTTATCTGCACTGGGTTTTACGGAAGCGCTGCGAAAGACCGAAGATCATAAAGCGCTCCCACCGGGATTTATGGCATCATTCTTTCTGAATGAATTTGTATTACAGATGGGAAGAAATATAAAAATAATGCTTCAATACAAAGGGCTTTCCCGGCCACGGCTCAAGGGATTTTCGCTTTTATAAGATGATTCACTTTAAATCAGCAGTTATGGAAGACCAGACTTACCAGCAGATCGTTTCAGTGCTCAATCAATGCGCTCATGTTTGCCATCAATGTGCAGCTTCCTGCCTGCAGGAGCAGGAAATATCCATGTTAACCCGTTGTATAAGTCTTGATATAGACTGTGCAGAAGTTTGTGCTACTGCAAGTGCGTTGGCGAGCCGGAATTCAGCGCATACTTCAGCCATTTTATCGGTATGCAGCATTCTCTGCACCCAATGTGCAAACGAGTGCGACAAGCACAATCACATGGAACACTGCCAACGTTGTGCACAAGTGTGCCGCGAATGTGCCGAAGCCTGCAGCAGGTATATCCCTGTATCATAAATGACTTTGCTCTTTCAGGATTTGCAAAAGATCGATCAATTCTATTTTTTCCTGCGCCCGCTGCTTCGGGGTTTTGAAAGGCTTAACTGGAGCTGCTCTATAAGATCACTGGCAGGTTTCTTTACGGCTGCTTTAGGCGCAGGCAACTTTTTTCCCGCAGCCTTTGCCCGTATCAGCTTCATCAATTTGGTAGTGTAGGTATCTTTAAAATCGTTTATTTTGAAGCTCCCGGTCATACTTTTGATGAGGTTGCCTGCCATCGTGAGTTCATTCTTTTTGGGTGCCACTTTTTTTACCACAAATTCCGATGGATCGCGGATCTCGTTCAGGAAACGAAGCGTGTGCAAAATAAGCAGCCCCTGGGCCGAACGCAGCAGCACCGGCCTTTCCCTGTTCCTTAGCACGAAGCTGCCTACTCCCGACTTCCTGCTTTTGCGCAGGGCTTCCTCAAGCAGGCTGAAGGCTCTCTCCCCACCTTTGGCAGGCGCCAGGTAATAGGCATGGTCAAATAAAATAACATCCACCTCGGATGTGTTTACAAACTCCTCCAGGTCGATCGTTTTTGTTTTTTCGGGACTGGCGCTTTCAAAATCCTCATCGGTAAGCACAATGTATTTATCGTTCAGCTTGTATCCTTTCACTATATTTTCCCATACCACCTCCTTGCCGGTATTTTCATTTACCCGCCTGAAACGGATCGGAGCATGGTTTTTTTTGTCGAGCATGTCAAAATCAAGCGCCCTATCACTTATAGCGGTATACAGCTTAACGGGTATATTTACCAGCCCGAATGCGATGCTGCCTGTCCAGATTGATCTCATCGTTATCGTTTTTTGAAGGTTACATTAAAGTTGCCGCAAACGCTTCAGCGCCGCCATCATGTCAATACCTTTCCCCAGCACCGGCTTAAACAGCGCTCCCCGTTCCTCCAGCAGAGAAGGTACATTTTTTAATGTAAAATCCTGCATCTTTAATCCGTGCTTCACTTCTTCCCAGTGCAGCGGCATAGACACCGTTGCTTTAGGCTTGGGTCTTACCGAATACGGTGCAGCCAGTGTAGCCTGAGGACGGTTCTGTAAAAAATCAAGATACAGCCTGCCTCCCCTTTCATTTACCGGGCGCTCTATGGATGTGAAGCTGCTGGTTTCGGCATGCGCTACCGTTACGATCACCCTTGCAAATTCCTTCGACTGCTCATAGGTATATTTTTTGCCGAGCGGAATATAAATATGCATTCCTGTAGAGCCGGACGTTTTCGGAAAAGAGGGAACAGCTATGCTCTCCAGGAGATCATGAATAACATTGGCAGTATCAATCACCTTATTGAAGGTGGTTTTGGAACCGGGGTCAAGATCCAGCAAACACCAGTCGGGATGGCCGGGCTTTTTTACCGTACTGCTCCATGGATTTATTTCTATACATCCGAAATTAACCATGAACAAAAGGCTGGCTTCATCTTTGGCTAGCCTTGATGAACCAGAAGATTTATTGGCGACAC
>CAZREP010000144.1:7162-13281 GCA_964599035.1 uncultured Terrimonas sp.
CTACCAGGAAATGCTTGTCTTCCTTATCACCTTCAGTATGGTACAGGTAGGTGGCTGCCCAGGGGGGAACTTTGCCCGTTACATCTTTCTGGTAAAAGCTTTTGCCTTTATACCCGTCCGGGAAACGATAAAGCGATTGCGGGCGGTCTTTTATGAAAGGAAGGATATAGGGCGCCACCTGGTAATAATAATTCAGCAGATCTCTTTTGGTGATCTTATCTTCCCTCCAGAACAGCTTATCCAGGTTAGTGAACTGCAGGTCCCTGCCATTGATGTTCCGGGTCTGCGTCTTTTCCGTGGGATTAAGCAGCGTGCTTCTCTTTTTTTGAGCAGCCGGCACTATCATAGCACGCTTTGCGACAGTTTTACGGGAGCCTGTTTTTTGAGTTCCTGCCGGTATGGTGTTTCCCTTGCCGGGATCGTTTTCCTGCTTCACTGCTTTTTCCACCGGTTGTTCCTGCTCCCTTACCACCTCTGTTGCTGCTTTATCCTCCCGCATTCCTTTAAAAGACGGATGGCGGAAAACCCCGTCTTCTGTTACTTCCGTAAAAGCTATCTCGCATACCAGCCCGGGCTTCACCCAGGTGGCACCGGCATAAGGAGGATGGGGACGGAACCTGGAAGGCTTATTGTAATCGGGTATTTCCTGCAAAGGGCTGCGCTTTACGATCAGGGGCTTCAGCTCCTTCATGATGTCGCGCTGCATCTTATCGTTAAAACCGGTGCCTACCTTTCCGGCATAGCAAAGCTTATCCTTATTGTAAACGCCCAATAACAATGAGCTGAACCGCTTTGGAGAGCCTTCATTATGCGTATAGCCTACTATGATCACTTCCTGCCGTTGCTGTGTCTTTATTTTCAACCAGTCGCGGGTGCGGTTGCCCGGCAGGTAAGTGCTGCCGAGCCTTTTGGCAATGATCCCTTCCAGACCCATCTTTTGCGCAGTGGTAAAAAACTCCAGCCCCCTGCCAATAATGGAAAATCCCATACGGATCAGCTCATTGTGTGCCGGCATGATGGATTTTAATACCTGCATTCGTTCGGACAGGGGCAAACCTGTTAACATTTTTCCTTTGTACCAAAGCACATCAAACACATAGTACAGTAACTGACCATCTGCTTCGCTGCGCCAGTTCTGCAGCTTATTAAAGCGGGCAATACCCTTGCTGTCTACCGCCACAATTTCCCCGTCTATCACAGCCTCGGCATCCCATTCCTGCAGGGTATCAAAGACCGGATAAAATTTTTCGTTGAAGCGTTTACCATTACGGGAGAGCAATGTGGTACTGCCGGATTTTTTAAATGCGAGGATACGGTAGCCGTCCCATTTGATCTCGTATTCCCAGTCTTCATCATCAAAAGGTTCATTCACCAGCGTGGCCAACATGGGAGACATGGTTTTCGGGAAAGGAGCGGCAGGCGCTTTTTTGAGTATCGTTGCAACAGATCCACCCTCATCATCTTTTTCCTCTTTACTTTTTTTTGTGGTGCTTTTTGTCTTTTTCCCGGAAGACCTGCCGGCAGTTTTACGGGAGCTTTTATAAACTCTTTCTGGATTACGGGCTACTTTTTCGATCGTTTTATTGCTGATAACGGATTTATCCCGGAGCGTAATATCGCTGTCCGAAGCATATTGATCTTTATGCTTTATCAGCAGCCAGGCATGCTCTCCCATTCCTTTGGTTTTTACCAATGCAAATTCACCTTTGAGCTTTTTGCCTTTCAATAATACTTTTACTGATCCTTCGCCGAGTTGTTTCAACAATGATCTTTCCTGTGCGGCTTTGCCTTTGCTGCCATCGATAGGGGTGTATGTGCCTGCATCCCATACGATCACTGTACCCGCGCCGTAGTTACCTTTCGGGATAACACCTTCAAAATCCTTATAGTCGTAGGGATGGTCCTCCACCATCATGGCAAGCCGTTTGTCTGCAGGATTCAATGAAGGACCTTTGGGCACTGCCCAGCTTTTGAGCACACCATCCATTTCCAGCCGGAAATCGTAGTGAAGGCGGGAGGCCTGGTGTTTTTGCACCACAAATCTCAACTGCCGGCCGCTGCTTTTACCCGATTGAGGCTCGGGCGTTCGGTTAAAGGCTCTCTTTTTTCGGTATAACGATAGTCCCATACCCAGGAATTTTAAGAGGCGCAGACTCGCGAATGTTAAATATATGGGATACCTAACTCAAAAACTATTCCTAAAGTAAAGATAAGAGAGAAGTGAAAAGTTCATTGTTGTATAGTTTATTGTTTGATGTTTATGAAATCCGATAAACTAAAAACCATAAACTTCCTAACTACAAACCTACAATAAAGGTTGAGGGTATAAAGTAGGGCTATCAATGAGCGCTATGGGTAAACCACCACCCTTCATCTGCCCCTGTAACCCGCAACTTGAAACGTTTAATAACACTCGCACCTGACACCTGATCGCTGAAAGCCATACCTCCAAAACGAAATGCAATCTCGAATCTCAAATTTCAAATCTCAAATCTCAAATCATTCCCCGCCCACTACTTTGTATTCCACTCTTCTGTTCCTTTCGCGCGCGGCGGGATTGTCTCTACCGTTTATTTTTTCAGGTACTATCGGGCAGCATTCGCCGTAAGCCTTGCCCACCAGGCGATCCCTGCTGATGCCTTTATTAACGAGGTAGCGCATGCAGGCGTCAACGCGTCGTTGTGCCAGCTTTAAATTATAAGCTTCCGATCCTTTTCCGTCGGTGTAACCTCCTACTTCAATGATCACGGAAGGATAGGCTTTCATAAACGCAGCAAGCGAATCCAGCTCATAAAAAGAGGTATTTCCCAATGACGACTGGTTGAAGGAGAATTTGGCGATGACGGCAGATTCGCCTGCACCGGATATATCCGGCTGCGGAGCGATCAGGGAAAGACATATGTCCTTATTGCTGAATTGGTTTTCGCCGGTCTCAAAGTATATGGTATAGCTTTCATTGGCAGAATGGTATCCTTCCTTTTCTGCCGTGATCTCAAAGCGGGAAGTATTTTTCAGCTCGAAACTGTAGCTGCCGTTGATACCGGTTTGCTGCCGGAGCAAAATCTTTCCTTCCTGCTTCGGGTCTTTTATGGTGAGTGCCACGCCGGTCAGAGGCTGCCGGCTATTGCAGTCTATAACCGAACCGTTTACATATTGTGCATTATCCTGGCGAACGTCAAAAAGCTCCAGGCAGCAGTCTGTTGCCCTGTCGGAGCTTAACCAGCCGGTATTCCAGAGGTTGTCTTCGTCGGTGCTGATAAAATGCAGGTCGTCTTTGGATGAGTTAATAGGTTTGCCGGCATTTACCGGTTTTTCCCAGTTAGACAACTGGAAGTCTCCTTTGGCGGAAAAGACATCGTAGCCTCCCATACCGATATGTCCATTGCTGGAAAACAAAAGTGTTCTGCTGGTTTGGTGATAGGAAGGAGTAGCTTCATTTCCGGCGGTATTAACAATATTACCTGCATTAGTAACCAGCAGGGGATTGAAATTGCTGTCCAGGGAGGCATACCATATATCATATTTCCCAACACCACCCTCGCGGTCCGAGGAGAATAAAAGATATTTCCCGTCCGGAGTAATAAAAGGCTGTGCACTGTTGGAACCTTCCATGTTTACGGGTGCGGGTAAGGCCATGGGTTTTGTCCACCCCGTATCGGTTTTGTCTGAGCTGTAAATGGCAGCGGTGGTGGTGCCATTGTTTACCATCCACCGGGTGAAGAACATCTTTTTTCCTTCTTTTGAAAAGGTAGCCATCCCGTTGTGTATACCCGGCGCTTCACTCGTAGGGATCGGCTTTCCGTTTTCGATGCCGCCACCCTGCCCGGGTGCTTCGTACAGCCGTGCAACGAACAGGTCATTTTTTTTATCCTCCTGAACGGAGGTATATACCACTCTGCCTTGCTGTGAAGCGGAGAGGGCATATGCCGGCGTATTGGCAGGCGCCGGCCTGCGGGTGATGAAAAAGCCATCCTTTTCTTTTAATGACTGCTCTCTGATGAACTTCAGGTTCTCCAGTTCCTTATCTGCACCCACCAGCAATTCATCCATATGGGCATACGATTCCCGGAAAGCGGAAATGATGCTGAATGCTTCCTCATATTTTTGATTGGCCCGCAATGCAACGCCATACCAGTAAGGGCATTCAGGATAGGCGTTCCGGGAAAAGGACATGGCTTCTTTGTACCATTTTTCAGCCATAGTATAATTGTTAATGAGCCGGTAGCTCTCCGCCAGGCGATATACTGATTCATTATGGATATTGAGGTTGGATTTCCCGGGGGCTTTCTTTTTTACGGCAAAAGGCTGCGACCGGGGCGTTGTTTTTATTTCGGTATTGAGGTATTTTTCGTAATACTGTATGGCTTCGTAATATTTTTTTTGCTTAAAAAGCTCCTCTCCTTTAATATAATAGCCGGGCTGGTCGGTCTGGGCAGGTGCAGTTAATGTACATAATGAAAAAAGGATAACAGTCCCGGCATTGACCAGTAAGGAGGGAACTTTTTTGCAGACCGGGCACTTACGGTTTTTGTGCATATCATTATATTTACCTGCCTCCGGTTTAAAAACGGGGGCAATAAAAAGGTTTTGTTTTCATACTGTTCTTACGCCACCAGGTGTACGACAGCGACACTTCAATACTGCTGCGGTTGATCTCCATGGTTTCTTTGGTAGATACATTTGTGTCGTAGCTCATCCCAACGGTTATGCCTTTGTAATAAAAGCCTGCAAAAGGAGATATTGCATCCTGGAAGCGTAAGTTGGCACCGAACATCAGGTCTACCTGTTCGCCTGCATTAACCTGCACATAGGCACCCGCCATTTTTTCCTCTGTTTGCCCCTGGCGCATATACAGCACATTGGGTACAATATTCAGCAGGTCGGATACAATGATCCTTGCTCCTGCATGCACGCTGTAGCGTACGGGCAGGGTTTGCCTGTCGCCCCCGGAAATAAAAGGGTCTTTAGGGCTGGTAATATGGAAGGCAGAGAGACCACCAAAGAGATTGATCTTTCTGTCGGCGGTAGCATCATAATATACCAGCCCGGCGCCTGCATCAAATGAAGATACGTTCGGCTTGTGAAAGGTTTCGGATGAATGGGCCGAGGGGTCAAAACCGATACCCGACACCCATTGCTCACCGAACTGTAGTCTGCCGACATTAAAATTCCGGTTCAGCACACCGGCCTGCATGGCCATTACCACATAATGATTGCCGAATCTTGCACCGGTATAGGCAAAGCTCAGGTAAGCGTTGGTATAATTATAGGCTTTGTCGGCCGAAGACTGGTTCAACAGATTAACGCCAAGGTTAATGTTCTTGCTGGTGGGCATTTCGGCAGATATCCCCTTGGTGGAGAGTGTATTGCCATACTGACTGCGCCATACCGCCGACACCCTGTAGTCGCCTTCAATGGCGCCGGTAAGCGCGGGATTTAATAATACAGGCTGGATAAAATATTGTGAAAAATGAGGATCCACCTGTGTGTATCCGGCACCCGGCAATCCATATAACGTCGTTATCGCCGCCAGCCATATTTTAAATGTGCTTTGCTTCATTTTAAAAAATTTATAATACCTCATTGCAGTTCTTTTTATCGTATGAGTCGCAGCGTGCCTTTTTTGATAAAAGTATCCTCGTTCGATAATCTTACTTTCACCACGTATACGTATACCCCTACCGGCTGCGGGTTATTTTTATGGGTGCCGTCCCATCCTTTCTCGTTGTCTTTGGTTTCATAGATCATGGAACCCCATTGATTGAATATTTTTATTTCTGCCCCGGTTACCGATGATCCGTATATTTTGAATATATCATTCTTCCCGTCGTTGTTGGGGGTGAAAGCATTCGGTATAAAAAAATCCGTATTGTCTACGGCAGTTTTTACGCTGGCCGTATCCACGCATCCGTCGGCCGACCTTGCTATAACATAATAAGTGCTGGTAGTATCATTAATGAGGAGGGATTGTGTGTTGGCAGTCTGGTTGCTGAAATAGATATCTGGTTTCCATCCGATCACCTCGTAAGTGGCGTTGGCAGAAGTAGTGAGTGTTGCCGGAGCCCCTACCAGCATAGGGCTGGGGTTGGCTTTCAGGGAAACGGAAAATTCCCGTACCT
>CAZREP010000145.1:0-13236 GCA_964599035.1 uncultured Terrimonas sp.
ACTTCTTATGTTTGCAGGAGAACTTATATCGCGGAATATTCCATTTTTACATCTGGATGATAATGCAGGTAAGGCATTGCAGGAAATGAACGATTTTCATGTATCACATCTGCCGGTGGTGGATGAAGATAAGTACCTGGGGCTGATAAGCGAGGACGACCTGCTGGACAATGATGAGAACCGGACCATGCAAAACCTGAGAGCATGTTTTACCACACCCTTTGTGCGTGAGAACGACTTTTTTTTGCTGGCGGTCAAGAGGGCAAAAGACCTTCATTTGTCGATAGTGCCGGTCATTACCGAGCAATACGAGCTGCTGGGTGCCATCGGGGAAGACGACCTGTTCAGGCAACTGGCTGTTTTTGCAGGCATTGAAGAGCAGGGTGGCATCATCATAATAGAAATGGAAAAAAGCGATTTCTCTATTGGTGAATTAAACCGGCTGGTGGAATCAAATGATGCCTATATCACACAGCTTAACAGCTTTTTAGATACTGCTTCCCAGCTTCTTACCATTACCATCCGCGTTAATAAAACGGAAATATCGGATATCGTTGCCACCCTGCAGCGACACGAATACAATATAAAATATTATTACGGTGAAGAATTGTACCAGAATGAATTACAAAGCAATTTCTTTCACCTGATGAATTACCTTAATATATAATACCGTACTGAAGTTGCCCGGAAACAGAACTTTGGTAGTATTTTACTTCTTTGATCATGTAAACGAAACAATACATCAATAGAGCGGATGAGGGTACTGTATAAATATGTGCTATTGTGGGTGATGATGTTGTTTCTTTTTCAATATTTACATGCCCAGGAAACCGAAGAAGCACCTCACGAAGATGACAATATACTCAAGTCTTCTTTTATTACCATACGCGATATCATCGTATCGGGTAATAAGATCACTAAAACTTACATTATCCAGAGAGAAATGCCGCTAAAGAAAAATGGCCGGTATTCCATTTCCGACATCCTTAAAAACATCCCCCGTTCACGGCAAAATTTAATCAATACAGGGCTGTTCATTGATGCCAGCGTTGATTTTACCAACTGGTTCAACGATTCAATGGATATTGTAGTGGATGTAAAGGAAAGATGGTATTATTTTCCTGTGCCCTACTTTAAACCAGTCGATCGCAATTTTAATGTCTGGATAAATGAATATAATGCCAGCCTGGCAAGAGTGAATTACGGGCTCAAGCTGATCTGCAACAATGTGAGCGGCAGGAATGATAAGCTGAATATATGGCTGATCACCGGGTATTCAAAACAAATATTATTGAACTATACGGCTCCTTACTTCGACAATTCCTTAAAAAACGGCATAAGTATTGACTTCCAGTTTTCGGAGAACAAAGAGCTCAATTACATTACCGAGAATAATAAGCAGGTATTTTATAAAGACGCAAGCCGGTTCGTAACCGGAAAGCTGAGGGTGGGTCTGGGATACAGCTACCGTACCGGCTATATCAGGAGGCATAGCGTAAAACTGAGCTATAATACCAACAAGATCAACGATTCCGTATATAACCGTAACCCGGAGTATTACGGAAACAATATAAAAGAGGTAAAATATCCCGAGTTAAATTACCAGTACCAGTATTTTAATGTGAACTATATCCCTTTCCCTTTAAAAGGTTTTCAATGGGATTTTTTCTTTATAAAAAGGGGGGTCAGTCCCAGCATGAATCTTTGGGAATTTTCGGCAAGGGCGGGAAAATACTGGGAACTGGCGCCTAAGTATTATCTCTCTTTGCAAGGGGGGGCAACGGTTAAGCTGCCTTTTGACCAGCCTTATTTTAACCGGCAGATGATGGGGTATGGTGATATGTTCATGCGGGGGCTTGAATATTATGTTGTAGACGGCGTTGCAGGCGGCTTATCCAAAACAACACTGAGAAGGGAAATATGGAGCCCTAACTTACGTACAGGCCTCAAATCACGCTCTTATGGTATTATTCCTTTCAAATTTTATATAAAGGCATACGGTGATATAGGCTATGTATACACCAAGCCGGTACTCAATGCCAACCCCCTCAACAACCGCCTGTTATATACGGGTGGTGCCGGCATAGATGTGCTTTCCATCTACGATCTTACCCTGTTCCTCGAATACAGCTTTAATCAATTAGGAGAAAAGGGGCTATTTTTGCAGGCTCGTCTTGGCTTTTAGAAAAATTTACGAATGAAGATCGCTATATACAGCCGTGGAGGTGAAACCGTCAGGCAGGAAGACATTATACTGCTGCTTGACGAACTGGAGAAGCATAAAATAACCTGCTATATCCAGCATGACTTCTTTGAACAGATCAGGCATCTTTTCCCGCCCGACCAGTACCCTACTTTTGCAGATGCCGGCGACCTCGACGACAGCTTCGAGTGTGTAATAAGTATGGGCGGAGATGGCACCTTGCTGGATACCTTAACTTTTATCAGAGACAGCAATATTCCTGTTCTGGGCATTAATTTCGGGCGCCTGGGCTTCCTGGCTACTATTGGCAGGAACGAGCTTGCCCATACCGTTAATGCTTTGGCTAACCAAACCTATGTTATCGACAAAAGAAGCCTTATCCACCTGGATGCCAGCATCCCCCTATTTGGAAAAACTCCTTATGCGCTTAACGAGTTTGCCATACACAAAAGAGATACTTCCTCTATGATCAAGATCCATACCTATCTGAACGGGGAGTTCCTGAACACCTACTGGGCCGATGGGATCATCGTATCCACACCCACCGGTTCAACAGGTTATTCTTTAAGCTGCAATGGTCCGATATTGTTTCCCGAGTCAGGCAGCTTTATTATAACACCGGTAGCACCCCATAACCTTAATGTAAGACCGATCGTGGTCCCCGACAATAGTATTGTTTCCTTTGAAATAGAGGGCAGAACAGACCAGTTTATATGCGCCCTTGATTCCCGCAGGGAGATCGTAAATAAAGATATACAGCTGGCCGTTAAGAAAGAGGAGTTTACCATAAGCCTGGTGAGATTGAGCGAAAACAGCTTTTTACAAACCCTGAGGGGAAAACTTTCCTGGGGGTTGGACAAGAGGAACTAATAATTTTAAAGGAAATTATTGTTTTGCATGATTTTATATAAATATCTTTGCGCACAATCCGGATCCGTTCAATAAATTGTATTAATTTGCCATGCCTAACAAGTTAATATTTTTATATTTAACGGTATTAATAATAATTTTAATCCTTCTGAAACTCACCCTGATCCTAAGCTTTTAAAGTTCATATTGACTCGTTAAAAACCTTATCCGCACATGTTTGCAAATGATAATCCTGTGACTAATAAGATCACGATCTTAATAGTTGATGATCATAAACTGATCAGGGACACCTGGTCTTTTATATTAAACAGCGACCCCCGGTTCCAGGTAATCGCAGAAACCGATTCAGGTAAACAAGCTATCGAGCTCGCTGAGCATAATCGCCCCCAGATCGTATTGATGGACATTAATATGAGTCCAATGAATGGCTTTGAAGCCACAAAGGAGATCCGGAAAGTTTCACCCGACTCCAAGATCATTGGTGTTTCCATGCATTCCCAGCCGGCTTACGCAAAAAAAATGTTGCAGATCGGAGCAGTAGGCTACATTACCAAAAATTCCTCAAAAGAGGAAATGATCGGCGCTATAAGCGAAGTGGCACAGGGTAATAAATACATTTGCCACGAAGTAAAAACCATCCTTTCCGAACAGATACTGGAAGACAGCGAAAAGCCGGATATCAATCTCCTGTCGCAGCGAGAGGTGGAGATCATTGATCTCATTAAGCAGGGTCAGTCTTCCAAGGAAATCGCGCTCCAGTTGAATATTACGCTCAAAACAGTAGAGGTGCACCGCCATAATATCCTGAAAAAGCTTAACTTAAAGAACACGGCGGCTCTCGTGAATTTTATTAATAATGCCGGCATAGCGTAATACGGTCAAAATCGGTTATTTTACATCCTGCAGTCAACATATTCCGGCTTAATTGCAGGGATTTGCTTCATTTTTATGCATTCGGTCATGTCAGCACTTTCTGTTACAGTCATACAAACTCATCTGCACTGGGAAGATAAAGCTGCCAACCTGCAGATGTTGGAGGAAAAGATCAATGCCATACCGCAGCAAACCGAATTGGTGATCCTGCCCGAAATGTTCAGCACAGGCTTTAGCATGCATCCCCAAACGCTGGCCGAGAAAATGGATGGACATACGGTGGCGTGGATGAGGACCCTTGCAGCGCACAAAAAGATCATCCTCACCGGGAGCGTTATCATCGAAGATACCGGGCGATATTTCAATCGTTTGATATGGATGCTGCCCGATGGCAGCTACGGCTATTACGACAAGCGGCATTTATTTGCCTATGCCGATGAAAACAAACAATATACTGCCGGCCATAAAAGGCTGATCGCTTCTGTAAAGGGCTGGAAAATAAATTTGCAGATTTGCTACGACCTTCGCTTCCCGGTATGGGTGCGGCAAAAAGGCGAAGCAGGCCTCCCGGAATATGATCTTATTATTTATGTTGCCAACTGGCCGGAAAGCCGTAACCACGCCTGGAAAACATTGCTGCAGGCCCGGGCTATAGAGAATCAATGCTATGTTGCAGGAGTGAACCGCGTGGGAAACGACGGAAATGGTATAAATTATAGCGGCAATTCCATGATCGTGGATCCGTTGGGCGAAGTCCTGTATGAACAGGCACACAAGGAGGATGTGCATACCGCCGTTTTACAAAAGGAAAAATTAGAAGCCGTGCGTAAGCAGTTTCCTTTCTGGAAGGATGCCGACAGCTTTTTGATCAATCCCTGAAAGAACAATTACAATAGATGAAAACAGCTTATACCCATTGCAACATATATACCGGCAGCAAAAAAGAAACGGGCAAAGCCATCCTGGTAAGCAATAATATTATTGAGGGCCTTACCGATGAAAAAGATATTACAGCAGATTACCAGGTGAAAGACCTCGGCGGACTGAATGTTGCTCCCGCATTTATTGACCTGCAGATCTATGGGGGTGATGGCAAATTATTTTCGGCCGAGCTGGATACGGAAGCTATTGCCGCTACCTACAGGTATTGTCTCCGGGGCGGCTGCACGCAGTTCATGCTTACCATGGCTACCAATACGATTGAAAATTTTCTGAAAGGGATGGAACAGGTAAAGCAATACTGGCAGCAGGGAGGTAAAGGCCTGCTGGGATTGCATATGGAAGGGCCTTATCTTAATCCCGAAAAAAAAGGCGCTCATATTTTGGAGCATATTAAAAAACCCACTGCCGATGAGATACGCCTGTTGCTGGAAAAAGGCAGGGGCGTGCTTAAGATGATGACCATAGCGCCGGAGGTTTGTGATGAGGAAATCATACGAATGCTGATCGGTAATGGGATTATTGTTTCGGCCGGGCATAGCAATGCCACTTACGCCGAAGCCGAAAAGGGGTTCGGTTTGGGCATTCCAACCGCCACACATTTATTTAATGCCATGTCGCCCTTCCAGAGCAGGGAGCCAGGCATGGTAGGAGCCGTGTATAATAACGATACAGTTAAAAGCAGCATCGTAACCGATGGCATTCATGTTGATTTTGTATCGGTGCGCGTCAGCAAAAAAATAATGGGGGATCGCTTGTTCTTTATAACGGATGCCGTTACGGAAACATCCAAAGGCGAATACCGGCATGTACTCAAAGGCGACCGCTTTACCCTGCCCGACGGCACGCTTTCGGGGTCTGCATTAACCATGATGCAATCGGTGAAAAACGGGGTACGGCATGTAGGGATACCACTGGAAGAAGCATTGCGTATGGCTTCCACCTATCCCGCTCAACTGCTGCAATTACCTGTTCCTCTGGGGAAGATAGAACCGGGCTATGCTGCTGAGTTTGTGTTGTTTGACGACGCGCTGGATGTGAAAGAAGTGATCACTTCGTGAGATGCTTTCGACACAACTTTGGATAAAATCCGAAGCCTTATCGAGAAGGAAGCACCAAGAGCCAAATGACAAGAACCAAATAAATTTCAAATCAAAAATCAATGCCGTTTCCTTAAGATGTTGGCGGTGAATCGTGAATTCTCTCACAGATAGCACTGATCTGCACAGATTGTTTTGTTTTCATCTGTGTTTGTCCGTGTGATCTGTGAGACAACTCACCCGACAAGCCTGGGTTGACACTACAATAGTGTTTAATTCTTAAGGAAACGACATTGAATCATAAATCTCAAATCGGAAAGTGGGCTGTCGGCTATGGACTTTCTGCAATAAGCTTTGATCCATTTCTGATTTTGACCGCTGACTGCCGAAAGCTGAAGACTGATAGCCTCAAAGCACCAAGAATCTGGCCACGGCGGATATTAAATTCGAAACGGGATATAATCTCAAAGCATAAACCTCAAAGCTGAAGTCACAGTAGTACCCAAGCCTCATCAGGACTCCTTCCCGAAAACAGGCCGTAATTGTTTTCGGGTGACTTTTGGTTACTTTTTCCACAAAAAGTAACAGAAAAAAAAACCAGAGCTATAATCTTAACTTCCAATGACATTCAGTGTCATTACCGTACGATCTTTCGCACATAGTGATTACCGGGAATTCTGGCTGTTAAAAAGTAAACACCCCTGCTCAGGCCCTGTAATCCATCCATCATATAACTGTAGCGGCCGGGCATGCATTGCAGCTGCTTTTGCATGATGATCCTGCCCTGCATATCCACAATGCTGAACTGAACGGTTTGCCGCTTATCGCTGTAAAAGCTGATATCGACTTTATCGTGGAAGGGGTTGGGCATTACGGCAAGGCTGAACTCGATACCACTGCTATCGGTAACGGTAAGCGTTTTACTGTAGCTGTATTTCCCATCGGGAGAAACGATCCTGATCCTGTAAAACCGTTTGTCGGCTACCAGCGGTTCTTTATCCGTAAAACTAAATACAGTCGAGGTGCCACCTGCATAATATACCTTACCCACTGACTGATATGTTCCATCGGCTTTACCGGAAGATTCTACTTCAAAATAGGCCACATCCTTTTCCCCGTATTCCCAGGTCAATACCACCTGGCTATTGCTAACGCGCGATGTGAAATTAGCAATCCCGAGTGGAAGGACATAAAGCGGCATCCATTGGGAGATATCCAATTCATATAAGCTTTGCGGAACAGTATAAGTACCCAATATCGGAACTGTTCGGGTAAAATATTCATTGCTTATTAACACTCTGGTCTGATTGATCGCTACTATACCTTCTACCTGGCCTACCCCATCTCTTGTACCTAAAGCATCTACAATAAGTCCTAAATCAATCTTTCTTTTATTACCGCTTTCCATTATTGTATTATAGTTATTAAAACCACTTATGATCCAGATTGCCGCTCTGGGTAAAATAAGAGGCGAAATCGA
Organism: uncultured Terrimonas sp.; assembly: GCA_964599035.1. Classification (GTDB taxonomy): domain Bacteria; phylum Bacteroidota; class Bacteroidia; order Chitinophagales; family Chitinophagaceae; genus Agriterribacter. The sequence goes on from CAZREP010000145.1 coordinate 7,406, forward strand.
GAACTCAGTTTCATAGCCCAACAATATTACAGCGTTGTTGTTTGCCTTAGTAGCGCTTGTTATGCGAAGAGCGGCTGTATTAAAGTTTTCGAGATATACGGCTTCCTGAGTTCCTGGCGTGGCAGGTAATACGTAATGGCGGGTACCATTTCCATCCCATCCTTTGGTAAATAAATGCAGGTTCCCATCGTGGTATATCATTGCCTCACAGTCAAAAGGAGTAGCGTTGGGATGAGAAGTAAAATCAGTCTGATCGTTGTATGTAAACTCAATAGTCTGAATATTTGCTGCAGGAATAGTGGCAGACTCGTCTTCAATAGCCGAAATAAGGTTTTTGGCCACCCTGAAAATCCTCAGGTTGTGCCTGGTCCCTGAATTATTCCCAAAATCACCTACATAAATATAAGTCTCATCCTGTGTTATATCTTCCCAATCCATATTGGCGAGAGGAACATCCAGGGTAATCCTTTTAGATACTTCACCTGTTACGGCATCCATTTCATAAATTATGGGATCATTACCACTGTCTTCATGACCGTACAATTTTCCGTTCCAATAGATCATCCCGCTTATTTCCTCAAGATCTTCACCAAGTGTAGCGATCTTTGAATTTAACAGGTTGGCCAAACCATCAGCATAAGCGCAGGAGCCATCACTAATAGTAGCATGCTCAATATAGTTAGAAGCGGCAGGGTCCATGCAGCCCGGTACTTCCTGCGCACGAAGCGGCAGGCTTGCTGTTACGCACAGCGCAAGCGCAATAAAAATGATACGCATGGTATACTGTTACTTTAAGATTCTGTTACGAAATAACGGCTTTGGATAGGGTTTGATCTGGAGATAAACTGAACAGACTGATACCGGATAGTGTAAGATTAGTGGTAAGACATAGCGGATAAGGGATGCTGCCGGGTAAGCAGGATTGCTAAATTAAGCTGTTTTATGCAGATAAAAAAGCAAAACAGGCACATTATGGCTGAAAAATCCTGCCGCGTACCATTATAAGGTATGCTTCTCCGTTAGTACAGATGCTTTTTATTGCATTGCAGACGAATCGTTTATGATCTCTATCACTTTGTCCATTTTGCCATCCCTGTCTTTCCTGATATTCTCTACGGTAGGCGGCACGTAAATATCGGGCATTACTCCTCTGCCATCTTTAGGCCCATGCAGGTACTGTACCAGCCGGAACAAAGGCATTCTCACCCTCATTTTGGTTCCGGGCAGCACCACGTCGGGGATCAGTATGCCGCTGTTGCCATAGGCGCCCCCACCGGCCTCTTCACCAACAAGCACTACATTCTGCTGGCCTTTTACCACATGCGAGAATAAGGTAGCCGCAGAGAATGTGGGCCCATTGATCAGCACAAATACCCTTCCTTGATAATGATTTTTTTTGCGGGGATGAAAGAAATGCTTTTCCCAATACCTGAAATGATACATTCCATCCTGCCTTTTGGTAGTGGTTAAAAAAAGGATCCACGAATTAAGCCGCCCCGCGCTGAAATAGCGCCTGCAATGCCCCAGTCCGTTGTGCATGGCAACAGCAGTGTCGGCTACTTTAAACGGGGCATTCCGAATGTACCGTGCAAGAGTGGTGTAATTATTTACCCTGCCGCCGCCGTTGGTACGCAGGTCAATAACCAGGTTGGGGATTTGAGCTTTTCGGAGCTTCCTGAAACTCCGGCGATAAAAAGAAGGCAGCCTGCCCCCGCTGCCGAAGCTGTGTATTGTCATTACTGCCAGGCTATGTGCAGTATCTATTTTAAGCGATCGTGATTTTTCCCGTTGTTCAGGCTTCTTCTCCGGATCTATCTGTTTGTTCCTGTTCCGTATAAAAGTGCTTGCCAGGCTGTCTGTTGCAGGATCAAACAAGGGAACCATAGCAGTTCTTTCTGTACCCGTACTGTCTATATATCCAACCGTATATTTTGGGGAAAGCCCCAGGATATTGCGGTGATAATACGGGAATGCCGCACTGAGCCTGATGAAATTTACATTCTCCGCATACCCGTCTGTGGGCATGAAACGAAAAAGCGTATCGGTGAGCTGATGTACATCAAAGCCGTTGATGCGGGTAATTAGCGTACCGCGCTTTAAAATACTGTCCCTTTTATTGAGGTTGGAAGTAAGCACCATGGTGTCGGACCATATTTTCATGAACAGCGGAAAGGAGGGCTGCGCATGCTCCCGCTGCTGCTTGCTGTAGGTCCGGGGGTAGTTGAAGCTGGTATGTCCGCAACGGACTTTTACGGTAAGGGGGGCCAGTATGGTAAAGCCGAACTGCTGCCGCGTCATGGAATCTTTAATAGCGTTATAGTATTGATCAAAATAATGATCCATGCTGTCTTTGGAAGTATACCAGTATAAGGCAGGATGGAACCGTTCCATCACCTCGCGAAGCAGGGTATAGTCTTTACGCAACACCTCGGCAGGGAACTTTTTGGCAGGGTCCATTGCTTTCTTCGCTGTTTGACAGCTCACTGCAGATGAGACAAGTGCAGATAACAATAAAGCACGCATAGCCCTGTTTGCCATGGGGGTAAAAATAAGTCCCAAAACGCAAATGGGGGAGAAAAATGTGGAAGATGGAAATGTGAAAATGTGAGAATGTGGAAATGTGGGATGTGCTAATTTGAAAATGTTGGAAAGAGAAAGCTCAACGATTTCTTTTTATATGTTTATTGTGTAACTTTCCTGTGCATATTGCAGCCGTTATGGACGCTAACCATCTGAAAACATATTTTACCTTCAGCAGGAAGGAACGTAGTGGCATTATTGCATTGCTGGTAATACTTGCGGCAGTATGGTTCATTCCGGTGCTATACGTTCCGGATGAGCGATTTGATGAAGAAGGATATGCAACATTCAGGCATGATATTGAGCAACTGCAGCAACAGGATGTACAGCACAAACAATATAAAGATCCCGGCGAAGCTTCATCTCCCTTTTCTTCGCCATCTTCTTATACAGTGCATGCAAATACCACTGTTTTTTATTTCGATCCCAATACTTTATCTCCTGAAGGATGGCAGCGTTTAGGCGTCTCCAGCAGAACCGCTGAGACCATACAAAATTTCATCAATAAGGGCGGTAGGTTCCATAAAGCAGAAGACATCGGTAAAATATACGGATTAAAGAAGGAAGATTATAAAAGGCTGCTGCCTTACGTGAGCATTGCTGCAAAAGAAAACAATAACCCTCCTTTCCATCATAACCGCAACACAAAGGAACATAACCATAATGCAGAGCCTGTGGCTATCAATACTGCCGATACAACCGCCTTTATGATGCTGCCGGGCATTGGCAGCAGGCTGGCTAACCGCATTGTCAGCTTCAGGGAGAAACTGGGCGGCTTTTACAGCGTCGAACAGGTTGCAGAAGTATACGGGCTCAGCGACTCCGTTTTTCAGCAAATAAAACCCCGCCTGCAATGCGACCCCGGGACTATAAAAAAGGTCAATATCAATACCGCAGGTATAGATGAGTTAAAAGCGCATCCTTATATAAAATATCAGGTAGGTAATGCCGTTATCCAGTACCGGTTGCAGCATGGCAATTTTCAAAACCGGGACGATCTGAAGCGGGTTCACCTGGTAACAGACCACCTGCTGCAAAAACTGGAGCCTTACATTAATTACTAACATCTGTTAGTTTTGATTATTTTTTCTTTACCTTGCCAACTTGATAACCAGTATGGATTTTAAAAGAGACGAACTAACAGTACAAATTGCACAGACAGCAGGCGATTTTGCAAAACAGCATATCAAACCTTATGTAATGCAGTGGGATGAAGCCCAGGAGTTCCCGGTTCAGGTGTTTAAGGAGATGGGGAAACTGGGCTTAATGGGTGTGCTGGTGCCGGAAGCATATGGAGGTGCAGGACTGGGTTATGTAGAATATGCAACCATTATTACAGAAATAGCAAAAGTTTGCGGATCGATAGGGCTAAGCCTTGCCGCCCACAACTCGTTGTGTACCGGGCATATCCTTGCCTTCGGGAACGAAATGCAAAAACAAAAATACCTTCCCAAACTTGCTACTGCAGAATGGATCGGCGCCTGGGGGCTCACGGAAGCGGGCACAGGAAGCGATGCCGGTAATATGCAAACTACCGCTATACAAGACGGGGATCATTGGGTGTTGAACGGTACCAAGTGCTGGATCACTCACGGCAGGTCGGGCGATATAGTGGTAGTTATTGCCAGAACCGGTGAGCCCAGAACTAAAAACAATGCCACGGCATTTGTGGTAGAGCGGGGTACGGCAGGGTTCAGTGGCGGTAAAAAAGAGAATAAGCTCGGCATGCGTGCCAGCGAAACCGCCGAAATGATATTTGACAATTGCAGGATCCCCGACACCAACCGCCTGGGCAATGTTGGAGAAGGATTTAAGCAATCGCTCAAAGTGCTCGACGGGGGAAGGATATCTATTGCGGCATTGGCCCTGGGAATAGCCAAAGGCGCCTATGAGGCAGCGTTACAATATTCCAAAGAAAGACACCAGTTCGACCAGCCTATCTCCCAGTTCCAGGGTATTTCCTTTAAGCTGGCAGATATGGGTACGGAAATTATGGCTGCAGAGCTATTGATATTACAGGCTGCAGATAAAAAGAACAAAGGGCTGCCCATGACCAAAGAAGCAGCTATGGCAAAATATTATGCCAGCGAGATAGCAGTAAAAACAGCCAATGATGCAGTGCAGATCTTTGGGGGATACGGATACACGAAAGATTTCCCCGTGGAAAAGTTCTACAGGGACAGTAAGCTCTGCACTATCGGTGAAGGCACCAGTGAAATCCAAAAGATCGTAATTGGCAGAGAAGTATTACAGGGATAAAATTTGCTTACAAACATGGGAAAAACAGGCGCCCCTGCTTTATGAGCGGGGGTTTCATTTTACTATTGTAAAAAGTCTTCATCCTCCCTGGGAGCATACTTGGTAAACACTTTTTCTATCGCTCCAGAGAACAAGGGAAATTTTTCTTTCGCAAAATCTTTTACCAGTGTAATGGCCTTTACAGCCTGCTCTTCAGTTAAGCCTGCTTCCGCCTGTAAACGCTCTATTAATTCCTTCATACAAGTACTCAATACATTTATTATGCCACTTTCAGCAAACTCATTTTGCTGTTATCGAACTTATGCTGTGCATAGTCGAGCGTAAGATGAAACTCTTTTTCTGCTGATGAAGGCAGCTCAAACATGGCATCGGTGAGGATATTTTCACAAATGCTGCGCAATCCCCTTGCCCCGAGCTTATATTCCATTGCTTTGCTCACCATAAAATCAAGCACAGCCTCATCTATCTTCAGCTTAATGCCTTCCAGCTCAAACAAGCGGGTATATTGTTTGATAAGAGCATTCTTGGGCACGGTAAGAATAGATCTGAGGGTTGCCATATCCAAGGGGTTCAAATAGGTAACCACCGGTAAACGTCCCAACAGTTCGGGGATCAACCCGAAAGATTTGAGATCCTGCGCATTCACATATTGCAGCAGGTTTTTTTTCATATACTCCTGCTGTTCCTTATTTACATTGAACCCAATAGCATTGGTGTTTACCCTGCGGGCGATTACCCTGTCTATGCCATCAAATGCGCCCCCGCATATAAACAATATGTTCTGCGTGTTGACCTTGATGAGCTTTTGTTCCGGATGTTTTCTGCCCCCCTGGGGAGGAACCAGCACTTCCGTTCCTTCCAGCAACTTCAGCAGTCCCTGCTGAACGCCTTCTCCGCTTACATCCCGTGTAATGGAAGGATTATCGCTTTTACGTGCAATTTTATCAATCTCATCTATATACACAATACCCTTTTCCGCTGCTGCCACATCG
>CAZREP010000146.1:0-13132 GCA_964599035.1 uncultured Terrimonas sp.
ACCCAATGCTGCCGGCACACCCAGGAACCCTGCCACAGCAGACAATACCGCCAGGATGATCAGCGGCCAGGTCATTGCAGGAGGACTTTCGTGCAGGTGCTGCTCCTGTTCCTGCGTTCCCCTGAACTTACCGAGGAATGTAGTGGTGTAGAGCCGGAACATGTAAAATGCGGTTAGCACCGCGCCCAGTACCCCAATGATCCAGTAGATTTTATTTGCTGAGAACGCTGCTGCCAGGATCTCATCTTTTGAAAAGAAACCGCTGAGCGGCGGAATACCTGCAATGGCCAGGCAGGCCACTAAAAAGGTCCAGTGCGTAACCGGTAAATATTTTTTCAGCCCTCCCATGTTCCTCATATCCTGCTCATGGTGCATGGCATGTATAACAGAACCGGCGCCAAGGAACAACAACGCTTTAAAGAAAGCATGCGTCATAACATGGAATACCGCACCGGTATAAGCGCCTACTCCCAAACCCAGGAACATATAGCCCAACTGGCTAATGGTGGAATAAGCCAATACTTTTTTGATATCATTCTGCTTTAACGCAATGGATGCTGCAAATATAGCCGTTGCAAGCCCGATTATAGCTATCACTCCCTGCGTGAAAGGAGCAAGCGTATACATAATATTGCTTCTGGCTATCATATAAATACCGGCAGTAACCATGGTAGCGGCATGTATAAGCGCTGATACGGGTGTAGGGCCGGCCATAGCGTCGGGCAGCCAGGTGTATAACGGGATCTGGGCGCTTTTTCCCACAGCACCCAAAAAAAGCAGCAGGGTGATGCCCACCAGCACCGTATCATTCAGCTTCATATCAGCGGCTTTTCCCAGCACATCTCCAAAATTTAAAGAACCAAAGTGCTGGATCATCCAGAACACCGCCAGCAGGAAGCCGAAATCACCAATCCGGTTCATCACAAAGGCCTTTCTCCCCGCCGTACTGAAATCGCTGTTCTTGAACCAGTACCCGATCAGCAGGTAAGAACACAGCCCCACACCTTCCCAGCCGATGAACATAATAAGATAGTTGGCCCCAAGCACCAGCAGCAGCATGGAGAACACAAAAAGATTCAGGAAGGAAAAATAACGGGCATAGTGTGCAGGCGTTTCTTCATGCATATAAGCGGTGGAATACACATGAATAAGAAATCCCACGCCTGTTATGATCAGCATAAAAATGGCAGACAACTGGTCTACCTGGAAGGCAAAGGGGATCTGCAGTGAGCCGATGGAAATAAAATCAAAAAGCCGTACCACACCGGTATGCCCTGCTTTAACATCCAAAAACAGGATAATGCTCACCACAAAAGAGGCCAGTATAACCCCGCTGCCAATAATGCCGGTAAGCGATCTGGACAAACTTTTTCTTGCCAGCCCGTTGATCAGGAAGCCGATCAGCGGAAACAGCGGAACCAGGTAAACTAATTTACTCATATCAGATCAGTTACAGAACCATACACCAGGAAAGCCCTTGTACAGTTCCTGTGCATTTAGTGTTTTAGTCTGTTTAAAAAATTTACGTCAATGGAATGGGTGTTGCGGTACATCATCACAATAATGGCCAGCCCCACACTCACTTCGGCAGCCGCTACCACCATCACAAAGAACACAAACAGCTGCGCATCCGTTCCGGCTTTTGTGGCCACATCAGACATAGAAGCCGACAGGTAATGCATTTTGGAAAATGCCACCAGCAACAGGTTAACCGCATTGAGCATTAACTCCACGCACATAAAAATAATGATCATGTTACGGCGGGTCAATACACCTATAATGCCGATACAGAACAGCGCCACTGATAAAAATATATAATGATTGATGGTCATATGCGTTGCAGGTTTCAAGTCACAGGTTAGGTTACAAGTTGCAGGTTTACGCTTTCTTTCCTATTACCACTGCTCCTACCATAGCGCTCAAAAAAAGCACGCTGCTTATTTCAAACGGCAATATATAGTCTTTGAACAATACCATTCCCAGATTATTGATCAGGCCTATATCACCTGTTTGCATCAGCACTTTATTGTGCATAGCCTCCGTGTCTTTCAGGGCGGCGATCAGCACCAGCAGCAGGCTGCCCCCCGATATCACACCCGCAAACTGGAGCCATTTCTTTTTCACCGGCGGGGTGTTCATATTAAGGTTCATGAGCATTACCACAAAAAGGAAAAGCACCATGATAGCACCGGCATATACAATAATATTCACTATAGCAAGGAACTGTGCATTAAGCAATACGTAATGTCCCGAAATGGAAAAAAAGGTCACGATCAGCCATAATATGCTGTATACGGGATTTTTGCTGAAAATAACCATCAGTGCGCTGCCAAGCGTTAATACGGTAAGGAGCCAGAAAAGAAACTGTGTTATTCCCATTATTTTAATTCGTTCGTTTTGGTGTGTATCAGGATTTAGATTTTTTCTTTTTGTCGATAAGCCCTTTTGCCCTGGCGTATTCTTCCGGTTGGCTAACCGGATCGGGGATAAGGAGATCAGACTTTCCGTAAATAAAACTTTTGCGACTGTAATTGGCAGGAGCAAAGGTTTCACTCAAATAAATGGCATCTTTGGGGCAGGCTTCTTCGCACAAACCGCAAAAGATACAGCGCAGCATATTGATCTCATACCTGGCAGCATATTTTTCCTCCCGGTAGAGGTTTTCTTCCCCGGGCAGGCGTTCTGCCGCTTCCATGGTAATGGCCTCCGCCGGGCAGGCTACTGCACAAAGCCCGCAGGCTGTGCATCTCTCCCTTCCTTCTTCATCGCGGTTCAGCACATGCAATCCCCTGAATACCGGGCTGAACGGGCGTGTTTGCTCGGGATATTGTATGGTTACCTTCTTTTTAAAGAAATGCTTCAGCGTAATACCCATCCCCTTGAATACCTCCCACAGGTATATCTTTTCGAGCCAGTTCATCGGCCGCCGGTCTACCTGTTTCGCTCTTTGTGTTAACGCTTCCATAATTGCTCCTTTATTTCTTCCCGCCGGGGAAGTTTTAAAAGTGGTACAAAAGTATTTTTATCAGCTATACAACCCAACTAATTCAATGTGCAAATAACAGCACGACCGCTCCCGTAATCACCATATTTAATAATGCCAGCGGAATTAATCCCTTCCAGCCCAGGTTCATCAACTGGTCGTACCGGAACCTCGGCAGGGTCCATCTTATCCACATGAAAACAAAAATAAGGATAAAGGTTTTCCCGAATAATGCCAGCAGCCCAACCAGCAATGCGGTAACACCCGAAAGCTTTGATTCATCTACAAACGGCATATCGTACCCGCCTAAAAACAACGTGGCGATAAGGGTGCAGCTGATAAACATGTTGATGTATTCGGCAAACAGGTAAAAGCCCAGCTTCATGGAGGAATATTCCTGGTGATAGCCCATATTCAGCTCGCTTTCCGCTTCCGGCAGATCAAAGGGAGCGCGGTTACATTCTGCCAGCGCGCAAATAAAGAACAGCAAAAAGCCTAAGGGCTGATAAACAATATTCCACCAGTTACCCTGTATCTGCTGTTCGGTAATCGTTCTAAGGCTTAGCGATCCTGTAAGCATCAGCAAGGCAATAAGCGCAAGCCCCATCGCCAGCTCATAGCTGATCGCCTGGCTGGCGCCGCGCAATGCGGCCATTAAAGAATATTTATTGTTGCTTGCCCAGCCTCCTATCATCATGCCATACACACCCAGGCTCACTACCCCGAAAATATATAAAATACCGATGTTGATGTCTGCCACCTGCAGATCCACGATCCGGCCGCCCAGCTCCACCTTACCCCCCCAGGGTATTACTGCAGAGGTCATCATAGCGGTAAGCATGGCCAGTGAAGGGCCAAGCACAAACAAAAATTTACTGGAATTACCGGGGATCACCTCTTCTTTGAAAAACAATTTCAGCCCGTCGGCAAGCGGCTGCAACAATCCAAAGGGCCCCGCCCTGTTGGGTCCGATCCTGTCCTGTATAAAGCCTGCCACTTTCCGTTCGGCATAAGTGGCATACATAGCCACTACCAGTGATATCGTAATGATAACGGCTATTAAAACCACTTTTTCCAAGGTCAAACTCCAATCAAAAGCGAGTAATATCATAAGTTTTTATATTCAGTATAGTCTGTCAATTGCCAGTACGTTCTTTAATCCAACCGGTAGCCTTACCGTCATTTTCCTATTCTGCCGGTTTATGATGCGCGCTTTCGCCGGCAGCAGGCTGTTTATCGGTTATCGCTTTTTGCTCTTCAAAATCATTTGAATGTGCCGGCCCGGGTATTGCCGCCAGGTTAATCCCCGGACGGTTCACTTCGCTTACATCATGGATATCCATTAATAACCGGGGCTGTCTTCCATTCATTACACCTGGAAAAGTTTCATCCGGTTTTGTTGTTCCGATTTTTCCGGCATAATGCCCCTGGGATATCACCGAATGCCGGTTAATTTCAGCAGGGCCTTCTATTACCCAGTCGTGAATATCTTTCTTTTCAAACCGGCACTCATTGCAGATCCAGTCTTCCACTTCTCCCCACTGGTCTTTACGACCTGTTACGCGCATTACCTCATCCCCTCTCAGCCATACATGCACTTTACCGCAGCATTTCTCACAGTTGCGATGTGCATTCATGGGCTTGGTGAACCATACCCTGTTCTTGAAACGGAAAGTGCGGTCTGTCAGGGCGCCTACAGGGCAAACATCAATTACATTGCCTATAAAGTCGTTATCAAGGGCTTTTTCAATATAGGTGGCGATTTCTGCATGGTCTCCCCTGTCTAATATACCGTGCACCCTTTTTTGGGTAAGCTGGTCGGCCACATATACGCAACGATAGCACAGGATGCATCTTGTCATATGCAACTGGATATAGGGCCCCAGGTTATGCTTGATGAAAGTCCTCTTTTGAAAATCAAAGCGGGAGCCTTCGGTTCCATGCTCATAGCTAAGATCCTGCAAATGGCATTCCCCTGCCTGGTCGCAGATAGGACAGTCCAGCGGGTGATTAATGAGCAAAAATTCCACTACTCCCTTTCTTGCATCCATTACCCGTTCGCTGGTAACATTTTTAACGATCATCCCATCCATTACGGTAGTCCTGCATGAGGCTACCAGCTTAGGCATGGGTCTCGGATCTGCAGTCGAGCCGGCAGCTACTTCCACTAAGCAGGTGCGGCACTTGCCGCCACTCCCTTTCAGCTTGGAGTAATAGCACATGGCGGGAGGCGTTACCTCACCTCCTATCTGCCTCGCGGCATTGAGGATGGTGGTGCCCGGCTCTACTTCAACGGTAATACCGTCAATGGTAACTTTAAATAATTTCTTTTCTTCAGCCATAGTTTATGTTTCACGCATACATTTCACGCAGCGTGCGCAGCGGAAATGCGACGCAACGTTTTACAATTTATTCGCTATCCGGTGGATTCCTGATTTTAATAATACCACATTGAAATTGATCAATAATCCCAGCCTTATTCCCGATAGCTTTAAATAGGTTAATACCTGTTTAAAATGAATATCTGCTAATGCGTCGATACTTTTAATTTCTACAATCACTTTGTTGTCAATGATCACATCTGCTCTAAAGCCTGCTTCCATCCTGATTTCCTTATGCACCAGCGGGATTCCCTGCTGCCTGGCGAAAGGTATCCCTGTTTCTTTTAGCTCATAACAAAAAACTTCTTCATACACACTCTCAAAAAGTCCGGGACCATATCTCCTGTGAATATCAAATGCTATGTCAAGAGCTAAGGTAGCAACGTCGTTTTCAGTCATAGGTTAGTAGTGTTTAGGTTTACATTTTTTCTCGCAGCGTACACAACGGGAATACGGCGCAACACTTTTCATGCATTATCTTCTTTCGCACTCCCGCTGCTCCTCCGCGACCGCCACATGAAATCTCTTTTCTCGCAGCGTGCGCAGCGGACATACGACGCAACGTTTTTTATACCTTTTCCTCTTACGCATCCCCGCCGCTCCTTTGCGATCGCCGCGTGAAATTTCTTTTCTCGCAGCGTGCGCAGCGGACATACGACGCAACGCTTTTTATACCTTTTCCTCTTACGCACCCCCGCCGCTCCTTTGCGATCGCCGCGTGAAATTTCTTCTCTCGCAGCGTACGCAACGGGAATATGACACAACGTTTTTCATGCCTTATCTTCTTCCACACTCTCGCTGCTCCTCCGCGACCGCCGCGCGAAATTCCTTTGCCTCTTTGCGTGAAATCCGCAAATCTCTATGCCATCACCTCTCTCGGATCGGCATAATGCGCCAGCCCGAAATTCCTTTTCAGGCATTCTTCGGGATTACGCACATGCCATTCAAACTCGTCGCGGAAATGCCGTATTGCTGCCGCTACAGGCCATGCTGCCGCATCGCCCAGCGGGCAAATGGTATTGCCTTCAATTTTACGCTGTATATCCCACAACAAATCGATATCGCTCATTTTCCCTTTACCCGTATCTATATTCTTCAATATCTTTTCCATCCAGCCTGTTCCTTCACGGCAGGGACTGCATTGACCGCAGCTTTCATGACGATAAAACCTTGCTAAAGTGTAGGTATTCCTCACCACGCACTGATCTTCATCATATACAATAAAACCTCCGCTCCCCATCATGCTGCCCGTGGCAAAACCACCATCGCTCAGGCTTTCATAATTCATATACCTTGTTTCACCTTTCGCGGTTTTCAGTAAAAGATTGGCCGGCAAGATCGGCACAGATGAGCCGCCGGGTATACAGGCTTTCAGTCTCTTGCCATTGGCTATGCCGCCGCAATACTCATCGCTGAAGATAAATTCTTCCACGCTGATGGTCATGTCAATTTCGTATACCCCGGGCTTATTGATATTGCCGCAGGCAGAAATCAGCTTCGTGCCGGTAGACCGCCCCACGCCGATCTTTGCGTACGCTTCTCCACCCATATTAATAACGGGCACCACGGCAGCCAGGGTTTCCACATTGTTCACCACAGTGGGTCTGTCCCATACCCCCTTTATTGCCGGGAAAGGAGGCTTGATGCGTGGATTGCCTCTCTTGCCTTCGAGCGATTCGATCAGGGCTGTTTCTTCTCCGCAGATATAAGCACCCGCACCACGCTGCACATATATCTCACAATCGAAGCCGGAGCCCAAAATATTTTTACCCAGCCACCCGTTTGCCTTTGCTTCCGCAATAGCCTGCTCCAGTATATCGGGGATCCAGGCATATTCGCCGCGGATATAAATATAAGTAGCGTTGCTGCCCAGGGCAAAAGAGCTAACGATCAATCCCTCAATCAGCAGGTGAGGGATGAACTCCATCAGGTAGCGGTCTTTAAAAGTGCCCGGCTCGCTTTCATCGGCATTACATACCAGGTGACGCGGGATACCTTCGGGTTTGGCAATAAAGCTCCATTTCAATCCTGTAGGGAACCCCGCCCCACCACGACCGCGCAAACCGCTTTTTTTCACCTCTTCCACTATAGCTTCGGGGCTCATAGTCTTTAATGCTTTCTCCACAGCAGCATAGCCGCCGTTCTTGCGGTAGGTATCGTAATAACGGATGCCTTCAATATGTGCTTTATCCAGTAATAATTTAACTCCCATAATTAATAATCAGCGGCATGATACCTCACACCGCTTAATATTTTATTTCACCTGTTTTTTGTTTTTAAAAAGAGCGGGATACAAGCTAAAAACAATAACCTGTATAACCGTTGCAGTTAAAAATGCAAAACCCATTATTTTAAAAATACCCGCTGCCTGTTCTTCCTTCAGCATTTTTGATATTATCCAACACGCTACAGCTGCTGTTGAAAGCACAATCGCAATTACTTTAAAATTTGAACTTGCCTCTTTCATACCCTTACATTAAAGCCCTCAATACATCATCAATATTTTGTCACTCACTCACCGCCGCATAAAGAATCAGTTATTTATAGCGGCGTTCCTGCGACACTCCTCAATAATAGCATCTACTTTTTCTTTGGTCAAATGTTCCTTATAGTGCTTTCCCAGCTGCATCATGGGCGCATAGCCGCAGGCGCCCAGGCATTCCACCGTTTTCAGGGTAAACAAACCATCGGGAGTGGTTTCCCCCGGTTTTATACCCAGCTTTTCTCCTATATATGCTACAATATCATCACTTCCTTTGATCATACAAGGACCGGTCTGGCACACTTCAAACAGGTACTTACCTACCGGCTTCAGGTTGTACATCGAATAAAAAGTAGCTACTTCATATACCTCAATAGGCTCCAGGTTAAGCAGGGAAGCCACATAGTCCATAGCTTCCACGCTCAGCCATCCCAGTTGCTCCTGCGCCATATGAAGCACCGGCAATAATGCGCTTTTCTGCTTTCCTTCGGGATAGCGCGCGACGATCTCGTTTACCTTTTTGAGTTTCTCTTCCGAAAATTTCATTTCCAAATTTTCAAATTTTCAAATTCCTTTATGCAGTCTGACGCTCCTTCGTTGCGTACCGACCGCTCCCTTCCCTTCAAAACAACATCCACCCAATTCCCATTTTCACATTTCCACACTTTCAAATTTTCAAATTCTCTAAGCATCCATTTCACCTGCAATCAAATTCAGGCTGCTCAATACGATCACTGCATCGGCCAGCATAGAACCTTTAATCAGCTCGGGATAAGCCTGGTAATAAATAAAGCAGGGTCTGCGGAAATGCAGGCGGTAGGGCGACCTTCCGCCATCGCTGATCAGGTAGAACCCCAGCTCTCCGTTCCCCCCTTCGACACTATGATACACCTCGCCGGCGGGGATATCGGTTTCACCCATAATAATTTTGAAGTGCCAGATCAGGGCTTCCATTTTCGTATACACCTCCTGTTTGGGAGGAAGATAATATTCCGGCACATTGGCATGATACACTTCAGCTTCCTGGCCTTTAAACTCCTGTATCTTCTGGTAGGCCTGCCGTATGATCTTCAGCGACTCCCACATTTCCTGGTTACGTACCAACCAGCGATCATACACGTCGCCCGTAGTACCTACAGGAATATTAAACTCAAAATCCTGGTAGCTGCAATAAGGCGTATGCACCCTCACATCATAATCCACGCCCGAAGCACGCAGGTTAGGGCCGGTAAACCCATAGTTCAATGCCCGTTCGGCACTTATCGGGCCTGCGCCTACCGTACGGTCTATAAATATCCTGTTGCGCTGAAGCAGGCTCTCAAATTCTTTTAACGCGGCAGGAAACTCATTCAGGAACCTTTCTAATTTCTGCCAGGCAGTAGCATTAAAATTTCTCTCAAATCCGCCTATCCTTCCGATATTGGTAGTGAGCCGTGAGCCGCAAATTTCTTCGTAGATCTCGTATACCAGCTCGCGGTACTGCATTACATACAGGAATACGGAAAGTGCACCCGCATCTACCCCTATTACAGAGTTACAGATCACATGGTCGGTGATCCTTGCCAGCTCCATAATAATTACCCGCAGGTAGTCCACCCGCTTGGGAGTTTGTATGCCGAGCAGCTTCTCGCAGGTGGTGTGCCAGCCCATATTGTTAATAGGACTGGAGCAATAATTTAACCGGTCGGTAAGTGGAGTGATCTGGTAGAGCGGACGCCTTTCGGCTATCTTCTCAAATGCACGGTGTATATATCCTACTGTTGATTCTGCCGACACCACCCGTTCTCCATCTATTTCCAGGATATTCTGAAAAACACCATGTGTTGCAGGGTGGGTGGGTCCAAGGTTGAGCGTGGTAGTTTGTTTTTCAATGGAACCATCAGGCAGCTTGATATTCTGTTCCCTGTTATATTGTAGTACCTCTTCTGTCATACCTTACCCTTACGGGTATTTTCTTGTAATTGATTTAATCATTCGTATGATGCGCTTTATCTGCCAAACATCTCATCATCCTTATCCGCTCTTGTCTGGTCCTCCAGCGGATATTCCTTCCGCATGGGAAAATAGTCCATTTCTTCCACGTTGAGGATACGCTTAAGATCGGGGTGTCCTACAAAATGAACACCAAAAAAATCATAGGTCTCCCTTTCCATCCAGTTAGCACAGGCATATAGCTGTGTGGCCGTATACACGTCCGGCGTTGCTATAGCTGTAAATATCTTAAAGCGTATACGCACATTATCCTGCATATTATGCAAATGATACACTACTGCCAGTTCCCTGCCGGGATGGTCGGGATAGTGCACCGCCTGCAGGTCGGTAAGAAACCGGAACCTCAGTTCAGGATCATCATACAAAAACTGGAGTACTTTAAGATTCAATTCCTTAGGCGCTTCGAACGTGAGCATACCATAAGGCTCGGAAAAGCCGGAAACTTCATCACCAAACTTTTCTATCAGGCGATTTTTAATATGGTCGTTGGTCAATTCCATTCAATGGTCTTTATTATTGTATCCCATAGCTCAGCATAAGCTGCTGATATTTCTCACTATTCCTTCTTCTTATGCTTTCTTTGCCTACCAGTTCCTGCAGCGCCAGCACGCCATCCAGTATCGCTTCCGGACGTGGCGGGCAACCGGGCACATACACATCTACGGGTATGATCTGATCTATACCCTGCAAAACCGAATAGCTGTCGAAGATGCCCCCACTGGTTGCACAGGCGCCTACGGCTATTACCCATCTTGGCTCCGACATTTGTATATACACCTGTCTTAATACCGGGCCCATTTTTTTTGCAATGGTACCCATTACCATCAGCATATCACACTGGCGGGGAGTGAATCCCATTCTTTCTGCCCCAAACCTGCCAAAATCATAATGTGCACCCATGGTGGCCATAAATTCTATACCACAACATGAAGTGGCAAAAGGTAAAGGCCAAAGAGAGTTCTTTCTGGCCAGCCCCACTACCTCGCTGAGTTTGGTGGTAAAAAACCCTTCACCGGTATATCCTTCAGGTGCATCCGCCAAACCAATATGCCCCTGGTGATCTCTTTCTTTTGGCGTTATATTAAACCGAACCGGACGTGCCATAATTTAAAATTTTAAATAAACCCGCTAATCTTCCCACTGTAGCGCATCTTTTTTTATTATATAGTAGAACCCTGCAATAAAAAAGCCAACAAATGCAAGCACTGCCATAAAGCCTGCCCACCCCAGTTCCCTGAAATTCACTGCATAAGGATAAAAAAAGATCACTTCCACATCAAACAGCACGAATAATATAGCTACCAGGAAGTATTTAACCGCCAGCGGCTGACGGGCATTGCCGCTGATGGCTATGCCGCTTTCAAAATTCTCCAGTTTTTCAGCGGTGGGTCGCTTTGGACCCAACCAATGCGTTACAGCCATCATTACCGCTACAAACCCAACAGCAAAAACCAGTTGCAGGGCGATGGGGAAGTAATTAAATGAACTATTTACGTCTGCAGCCGGGGCCGGAAGGGTCTGAAGTAAGAAAAAAGGTATCATGCTCGTCTCAAGATTGCTTTTCAGCAGTAAACGGAAACGCACGGCTCATTATTTGCACACGGAACTATAATTTCCCGTTTCCCGCACTAATGTTAGAACTCATCCAATGGCAAAAATAAGACAGCATTACCTAATAACCATTATTTAAAAAATAAAACCCCAAAACCGGTATTGGTTCTGGGGTAATAATATATAAAGGTCTTATTTATTTTTTTGCGGGCTTGGCCGGCGCGCTGCCACTTTTATTAGACCCTGGCTTTGGCTGCGGACGGTCTAATGCTTTTTGGAGTATATCCCTGTTGTTCTTCGCGTCTGTATTGTTGGGATCAAGACTGATCATTTTGTCGAGATAAAAGATCGCCTTTTCGTATTCTTTCAACTGGTTGGCATTATAGCCTGCAAGGTAGCCGTAAGCCAGCAGCAACTGGGATTTATACTTTACGGAATCCGTTGATGCCAGCTCTGCGAACTTTATGGCATCTTCAACAGGAAGGCCCTGTTCCATGGTAGAATCTACCGTCCATCTTGTACGAAAAGCTCCATAGTACCCCTGTACATCATCCGGATATTTTTCCTTATACAGGTTGAACACGCTGTCAGCTGTCTGATACTTTTCGCCATAAAAATTCTCCCATCCGGCATAAAAAAGTTCAATTTTGCCGTAGCCGGTATCAATAGAGAGTATGCGGGTAAGCCAGTCGGCGGATCTTGCCCTGTTGCCGATCTTCTTGTACATATTGGATGCAGCGGTGGCGAAATCAACTTTCTCTTTAATCACCGTATCCATTTGGATGGCTTTATCAAAATAGCTGTCGGCCTGGTCGAGCTTATCGGGGAATTTAGCCGATATTTCCGCCATTTTAACATAGTTGTCGGGGAGGAACAGGGAAGAATCGGCTTTCTCAAAAAACAGTTCCATATTTTGGAGCGCATTGACCGAATCACCCAGTTTATCGTACGCATATGCTTTTACACGATACAGCTTGGGGCTCGCTTTTTCCCCTTCTTTCTGTAATTTTTCATCTGCTTTTGCGATAGCGCCTTTAAAGTCGCCGGAAGCGTATACCAGACTGATCTCCTCAGCTTCAACAGAAGGTGTAAAATCGGTATTGGCTTTATATTTTGCAAAATAATCCCTTGCCTTATTTACATCACGGGAATACCAGTAGGCGTACAGATCATAATAAGCGGGGGCATAAGCGGGATCAAGCGTAATGGCATTTTCAAAGTGCTTCAGAAAAATATTTGCCTGCTCCTTTCCCTGGGTAACATATATTTTACCGATCTTGTATTCGGCTTCTGCCAGTTTAGGGTCGAGCGAAAGGGCATTCTGGTAAGAGGTCACTGCTGCGCCACCGTCTAATAATTTACGGTAAGCATCTCCCATATTAATATACACAGCAGGTTCCTTAAACCGCCTCACTTCCGTAGCCTGCTTCAGCTTTTCAATGGCATATTTTGCATCTCCGTCGGGCGCATCTGCATTAGCACGGCCTACAGCATTTAAAATGTCTATGCTTTTTCCTTTAGTGAGGCTGATAGCAGTTTCAAAACGCTGCCGTGCATCATTAGCTTTATGCTCAAGCAATTCTACATGCCCCATCCCTACCAGCAATAAAGGATCGCTGCCTTTAGCCTGTAAGGCGGTCTGATATACATTCCTGGCACCTGCAATATCATTCAGCTCAATTAATGTCTGCCCCAACCAATAAGCGGCGTCCACATCATCGGGTTTTGCTGCAAGCGCTTTTT
>CAZREP010000147.1:0-11111 GCA_964599035.1 uncultured Terrimonas sp.
CCAGGCAATAGTCGTATATATCTTTTTCTATTTCGGGATGATAGTTGCCCGCAAGCGCTATTTTCCATCCGGGGTCGATGCTTTTCAGCAGGGCGATCACCACCTGCATGTCTTTCATGGGCCGTTCGTCCATGGCGATAGTGGTAATGTCAAACCAGCCTTTGCGTTTTAAATGCTGCGTAAAATCTTTCAGCATACCTGTCCAGTGAGCGGTGTATTCTGCCGAGCCAATCGGAGCTTTCAGCACAGTGTCTTTACCTGCTGCTTCATCAAAATAGCGGAACGACAGGGCCCAGGGCACCATGGTATAGCAGTTGATGCGTTTGCTGATGCCGCAGTTCATCACAAAAGCCACATATTTATCGAAGAGACTGTAGTCGTAGCTCCAGGATCCGTCTTTATGCTTTATCCATTTAACCAGCCCGGGAAAATCGTCATAGGTTTGATGGCCCCAGGGTTCATCCATAATGCTGGCTGTAATATTTTTTTGTCCGGCATCCGCTAACATCCTGTAATAAAGCTTCATCAGCTCAAAATGCTTTTCGCTCCACAGGGGTACGTCATGTATCCTGGCAATAGCTGCCGGGTGCTGCCAGAGATCAAGATCAAATGTCCATTGATCCGGCGCCGGTAGTACGCGGTCTGTTACTTCAACAGTATAATGTAATATATAAGATTTATCCGCTTTAACGGTGATGCTTCCATTGTAATTACCTGCAGCCGCTTCCTGCGGTATTTGGATGCTTAGCCATATGGGCTGAACACTATTGGCTTTGACCGGGATAGCAGGTATGATATCTATTGCGTCGGGCACCAGCGAGGAATCAAAATCAGCGGGTTTGCGGTAGCCGCAGCCACCGGCAAATTCGTCGGTGATCACGTACCGGATAAAGCCTGTTTTTATATTGTCCGCAGGAATACCATCTCCCTTTGAATTTTCAAGCTTTCCCGCTACGCAAATGAGCTTTTCTATGGGTTGCGTAGTCCATACCAGCAACTGGGTATGCACTTTCTCTCCTTTCCATGCCGTAGTGCTCCAGCTTTTCCGGGTGGTGATATGGGGAACTTTTTCTTTGGTATATCGCGTATTGCTGCCGGCAAAACTTACTGTTACGGGCTGCCGCAGTGTTTTCCAGTTGGCATCTGCAGATGCAAGCGGCAATACGGCTTCGGTAAAATACCGGTTGCCTTCCGTACTGAAGCTTTTGTCTTGTCCAAAAAGCAGCAGGGCACAAAGCACAGCCGGTACGATCAGGAATATTTTCTTCATTTTTTTATCGTTTGAAACGGTTTAAAACTACGGCAATAAAAGGAAACGGAACCAGTCAAACGATTGCATGATTTATCGGGTTGCAGGTTTCAGTTTCACGCAGACGGCGCAGAGGAGCAGCGATCGCAAAGAAGAAGGTATTATATCACTATTTCACCGTGCATTCGGATTTCGGAATTTATTTGGTTTTTGTGATTTGGATCTTGGCACTTCCCTTTCGGGTTTCGAGCTTCAGTATTCGGTCTTTATCCGAAGGTTCCTGGGGCTTTGAGAGGTCCCAGGTTGCAGACCAACGACTGGTCGATACCCATACCTTCCACCCTATACCCTACGCCTTCTACCTTTATTTTTGATACCCCAAAATATGCTGCTAACTTAGATATTCGTATGGAAAAGAAAGTACCTACCATAAAGGAAATTGCGAAAAAGCTCAATATTTCTGTTTCCACGGTATCGAGAGCATTGCATGATCATCCGAGCATAGGACTGCGCACCAAAATGCAGGTACAAAAGCTGGCTGCGGAAATGAATTATGAACCAAATCAAACCGCAATCCAGTTTAAGCAGGGCAAAACCTTCACGCTTGGCCTGATCCTCCCAAATCTCCGGGAGGAGTATTTTTCTTCCGCCATCAGCGGCATTGAGGATACCGCTTTTAAATGTAATTATAATGTACTGATCGGGCAATCGCATGACTTGCTCGACCGGGAGCGGAAGATCGTAGAAACCATGCGTAAGCACCGGGTAGACGGAGTGCTGGTTTCTATTTCGAAGGAAACCACCGGCATTGAACATTTTGAGCAACTGGATAAGTATAATATACCGGTTGTTTTTTTCGACCGCGTACCTGATGTGCCTAATATTCATTCGGTATGGTGCAGCCTGTATTACAGTACCGTGGAGGCTGTGGAGTTTTTATTCGGCAGTGGACACCGGCGGGTAGGCTATATCCAGGGTCCGTTATCTCTGAATATTAAAAATGAACGGCTGGAAGGATATTATGAAGCGCATAAGAAAAAGAAAATGCCTGTGGACGAATCGTTGATCGCCACTACCGATCTTTCCAAATCCGGTACGGAACAGGCGATTGAAAAACTATTATCCCTCAAGCACCGGCCAACAGCTATACTGGCTTTTAACGATCATGTTGCGCTTGACACCATTCAGTACGCTAAAAAGAAAAAGCTGAAGATCAATAAAGATATCAGCGTGGTAAGCTATGCCAACTGGCCCATCACCCGCTATCTTGATTCTCCTCCCATTGCTTCTGTAGAACAATTTCCCTACGAGCAGGGCAGCAGGGCAGCGGAACTGCTGTTCAAGCTGCTCAACACCAAATCGTCCGAAGGCGCTTTGCCGTATGAAAATATCGTGCTGAAAAGCGAGCTGATCGTGCATTGATGTTTTATCCTGTTCCGGGATAATATAAACCCTTTCTGTAAGCCCGAAGTCTGAACCCCGAACGTTCGGAGCGAAATTCGAAGGGACAATGAAACAACGGAATGGTATCCTCCTTTGCGCCGCCGCCCCGTGGCGAACGCCGCGAGAAACAGTTGCAGAAAGCTTTGGATAAAGTCTGAAGCCTTGCTGACAGCCGACTGCTCCTATGCCATTCCTCCGGAGCGAAGTGCCATCTCAAATCTCGAATCTCGAATCTCAAATTTCAAATTTCAAATTTCCAGTCTCTCTAAAGCCGTTTTCATTGCCCTTACTTCCGCCACGTCCAGTTGAATAGCCTGGAGGTTTTCATTCATGCCGGTATTTGAATATTCCATTGCCGATGCAACGGTCTTTCGTGCTGAGGAATGGAATTCGGTTGCGCCGGTCTGTTTGGCTAATGCGGCAATATTTTCAGCTCTGACACCCGACCCGGGCATGATCACAATGCGATCTTCTGCCTGGCGTATAAGCCCCGCTATGGTTTCCACTCCTTCCGGTGCTGTGGGCTTCAGTCCGCTGGTGAGGATCCTTTCACATCCGCAGGCTATTATATCTTCCAGCGCTTCAAAAGGATTGGCAGCGCGGTCAAATGCGCGGTGAAAGGTAACACCGAGCGGGTAAGCCGCCTCTACCAGGGCTGCGGTACGCCTGTTATCAATGCTCCCGTTTAACTGTAATAAACCAATTACCACCCCATCGCAGCCCAGTTCTTTACAAAGCTGTACATCTCTTTTCATGACCTCAAATTCTTCATTGCTATATAAAAAATCTCCGCCCCGTGGCCGGATGATAGGGTAGAGCTGGAGAGATGATCTTTCCCTTGCTGTTTTGATCATGCCATAGCTGGGCGTAGTGCCTCCTTCGGCCGGGTTGTCGCATAGTTCGATGCGGTAAGCGCCAGAGCCCTCCGCCAGCAAAACGGATTCTATAGTGAAGGCAATTACTTCGAGCGAATACATCATATAAGATTGTTGTAGATGGTAATAACAGGTAAGCATCACCCGCGGTGGCGCGGCCTTTTTCAACCCGAAAGATAATAAATCCTTTATTGAAGCAGGTTTTTGCATGCAAACGGTTGTGTGAATTTCGGGAGAGTGCGTTTTTATTCGCTTAAATTGGGGATATTAGCATTTCATCATTCATTTAATTTTTACTTTATGGCATCCAACCGAAGGAATTTTTTACGCAATGTTACGCTGGGAACAGGAGCGATCGCTGCGGGGTTACCTGTATTGGGGAAAGATCTTTCAGCTGACGGAGAGGTATTATCGTTTGTTGCAGGGAAGAGCAGATTCAATATGTGCGGCTATGCAGCACCTAAAATAGACAAAGTTCGTATTGGCATTATTGGGTTGGGGAATCGCGGGTCTGGCGCCGTGGGTCGCTTATCTTTTATCGAAGGTGCTGAGATCGTAGCCCTTTGCGATAACCGGTCTGAACGGATATCCCTGGCACAGACAAAAATAACGGGCAAAGGTTTGTCGAAAGCCAGAGAATATACAGGGGAAGAAGGGTGGAAGGCATTGTGTGAAAG
Organism: uncultured Terrimonas sp.; assembly: GCA_964599035.1. Lineage (GTDB taxonomy): Bacteria > Bacteroidota > Bacteroidia > Chitinophagales > Chitinophagaceae > Agriterribacter. The sequence goes on from CAZREP010000147.1 coordinate 4,245, forward strand.
TAATGATATTGATCTTGTATATATCTGTACACCGTGGCAACTGCATACCCCCATGGCAGTATATGCCATGAAGAATGGAAAGCATGCCGTTTCTGAGGTGCCCATTGCGGTTACGGTAGAGGAATGCTGGCAACTGGTGGAAACCTCCGAAAAAACAAAGAAGCATTGCATGATGCTGGAAAATACCTGTTACGATTTTTTTGAGCTGCTTACATTGAATATGGCGCGTAACGGGCTGTTCGGAGAGCTTATACATGCAGAAGGTGCTTATATCCACGACCTGCTGGAATCTAATTTTAACAGGACCGGTTATTCGCGCATGTGGCGTTTAAGGCAAAACGAGTCCCGCAATGGCAACCTGTATCCTACTCATGGATTGGGTCCTATAGCACAGTGTCTCAATATCAATCGTGGCGATAAAATGGATCATATGGTTTCTATGTCGTCCAACGATTTTATGATGGGAAAAATGGCACAGGAAAAAGCAGCGGAGGATCCTGCTTTTTATAACGAGTTCCCAGGTAACTCTTACCGCGGCAATATGAATAACAGCATTATCCGTACCGCTAAGGGTAAAACCATTATGCTGCAACATGATGTTACCTCGCCCCGGCCCTATTCACGCCTCCATTTAATAAGCGGCACCAAAGGGGTTGCCCAAAAATACCCTGATCCTGAAAAGATCGCCTTCGGGCACGAATGGATTAAGCCGGCAGAATTAAAAGCGCTGTATGATCAATACACTCCCGAAATTGTGCGTCATGTGGGCGATATTGCCAAAAAGGTAGGAGGTCATGGAGGTATGGATTTTATGATGGACTGGCGTTTGATCGACTGCCTGCGCAATGGGCTTCCGTTGGATCAGGATGTATATGATGGTGCGTTGTGGAGTGTTATAGGTCCGCTTAGTGAAAAGTCGGTTGCCAAAAATTCAAAAACAGTAGAGGTGCCCGACTTTAGCAGGGGCAACTGGCAAACCAATAAGCCCGTAAATCTTACCCTCGAAGGAGGTGGTAACACTACCGTAAGAGGGGTGAAAGCGTAACAGTGGAAATAATTTTAAAGACATTCCCTTTTGATAAACCACTTCTTATTGGGCGCCATTACGGCGCCTTTTTTAATCGGAAGCTGCTTGATGCGGTTTTGGGTTTTGGAGTGTAACCACAAAGTGCGGTTAAATGATACTGTCCGCAGGATAAAAATCAAACTTACGTCTAAAATCCTTATTTTCGGCGAAAGCCCTGACGCATGCTCCCGGATATAAATACCTGGTGGCAATCCCTGCCATTGTTTGAACAGATATTTTGGGTGATCGCCCTGCTGTTCTCATTATTATTTCTTATTCAAACCATCATATCTTTCACTGCCGGTGATGCCGACACTGCCGTAGGTGATGCCGATGCGTATGTAGATCATGACGATGGTATCGGATACCAGTTTTTCACGATAAAGAATCTGATCGCCTTTTTTACGATGTTTGGGTGGACAGGTATTGCCTGCCTTCGCGGCGGGATGAGTGCAGCTGCTACCATATCACTTGCAGTTGCAGCGGGTGCCGTGGTGGTGGCCATCATGATCGTGCTGCTTCGGGCCATGGGCCGTTTAAAAGAAAGCGGGACGATGGATATTACGAATGCCGTTAACAAAATGGCAACCGTTTACCTGTTTGTGCCTGCCGTTCGCAGTGGTACGGGTAAAGTGCATGTGCAGGTGCAGGGCGCTGTTCGCGAACTGCCCGCGGTGACAGATGAAACGAAAGACATTCCTACCGGTAGCCTGGTTACCATAACGGGTGTAATTAATGAAAGCACCCTGCTGGTAAGCTCAGCTATCCAATAACTTCTTAAATAAAAAATCAAATTACAATGGCCGGATATGTACTTATTTTAATTGCGGTAGCAGTTCTTTTCTTTTTCATTTTGGTTTTTTCCATGTTCAGGCGTTATAAGCGCTGTCCTTCCGATAAAATATTAGTGGTATTTGGGAAAGTTGGATCGGGAAAGGAAGGTGTACGTACCGCCAAATGCATACACGGCGGCGCGGCTTTTATATGGCCGATTATCCAGGATTATTCATTTATAGACCTGACTCCCATTTCGCTTGAGGTAAACCTCACCAGTGCGCTGAGCAAGCAAAATATCAGGGTGGACGTTCCTTCTCGGTTTACAGTGGGCATATCTACCGAGCCGGCCGTTATGCAAAATGCCGCTGAGCGTTTGCTGGGCATGCAACGCCAGGCCATACACGACCTGGCTAAGGATATCATACTGGGGCAGATGCGCTTAGTGGTGGCGATGATGGATATTGAGGAGATCAATAACAACCGCGATAAATTCTTGGCCAATATCGCTTCCAATGTAGAAGCAGAGCTGAATAAGATCGGCTTAAAAATGATCAACGTGAATGTAACCGATATCAAGGATGAAAGCGGTTACATAGATGCATTAGGTAAGGAAGCAGCGGCAAAGGCCATTAATGAAGCTAAAATAAGGGTTGCCGAGCAGGAGCGTACCGGTGAGATCGGTAAAACCACGGCAGACAAGGAAAGAGACATTAAGGTGGCGGAAACGCAACGTGACCGCGATATACAGGTAGCGCTGGCAGTAAAGGAAAAGGAAATACAGATCGCAGGCGCCAACAGGGATGAAAATATCGGCAAGGCGGAAGCGGAAAGGGATACCCGCGTTAAAATGGCAGAAGCCAATGCCGTGGCGGTACAGGGAGAAAACCAGTCGAAGATACAGATCGCCAATTCCGACGCTACACGAAGAGAACGGGAAGCAGAAGCGTTAAAGAAAGCCATTGCGGCCGAAAAAGTGCAGTCGGCAAAAGCGTTGGAAGAAGCTTATCTGGCGGAACAAAAAGCCGAAGAGGCCCGTGCGGAAAGAGACCGGGCATCGCAGAATGCTACCATTGTGGTAGCCGCCGATATCCAGAAGCAAAAGCTGATCATTGAGGCCCAGGCTTCCGCGGAGCAGGTGCGCGAAAGGGCGAAAGGGGAGGCAGATGCTATTTACGCAAAGCTGGAAGCAGAAGCAAGGGGCATGTTCGAGATACTCACCAAACAGGCGGAAGGCTTAGACAGGATAGTGAAAGCGGCGGGCAATGATCCTAAGGATGCTGTATTGCTCCTGGTTGCCGATAAGCTCCCCGAGCTGGTAAAGATGCAGACCGAGGCTATTAAAAATATTAAAATTGATAAGGTTACCGTATGGGATGGCGGACAACATGCCGACGGCAGGAACTCCACTGCCGGTTTTGTTTCAGGATTATATAAGTCCGTTCCACCCTTAAAAGACCTGTTTGATATGGCCGGCATGGACCTGCCTGCTTACCTGGCAACTAAAAAGAAGGATAGTGGAATAGCAGAGGCATCTGATGACGACCGTGTTGAAGAGGTGAAATAAGGAGTACAGCCCACGGATTTCCCCTGCAAAGCACTAAATAGGGATTGCTGTTTAAACAGCCGCGCATTTTTTTGAATTAGTATTATTGTATTTTATGCCTGATAACTGCAGGCATTTTCAAAAAATTCTTACAAAAGTCTGGCAGCAATGAAGCTGTCAGATCAAATCTTATCTCCAAAAGCGCACAATATGCTTAATATCTTTACGAATTCTGACTAAAATATTCGTGCATTTGTGGCATTTTACTCCAAATCCATGAGGCTCCTTCAGTTATTCAGCACTCTCTAAGCAGCTACGGAAGTAAATCATTAAACTGATGCAAACAAATCTCGTTTTTGTTTGCATCAGCTTGTCGTTTATTATAGGTGTCGCGAAATATTCAGTTGCTTTCCTGACCCCGACTGTTTATCTTCCGCCTCCCGGCCCTGCGCTGCCGCCTGCAGTAGTTACCATAGACGAGGTGGTAAAAGTGGTACCTGCTGTTGCATTGTCTTTTGAATAAGTGCCACTGGTGTATAAACCATTCAGATCGGCGCCATTGGCAACAGATCCGCCTGTATATACGGTATAGGATGTTCCGGCCTTTAATTTAGGACTGGAAAATAACATGGTACTGTAAGTTCTCGGAATTAAAAAAGTAAGTGCTTCTGCCGAACCATCAGTAGCTTCAATATGCACAAGCTGATTGGCTGTTCCACCTCCAAGCCTTACTGACCTTTGAGTACTTACATTAGCCGTGGGCATGCTGGTAGCACCGCCAATGCCTACTATAATGCCACCTGTAATTTTGAAGGTGTTGTTATCGCAATCGAAGCCTTCTTCAGGAGCGCCGGCACCCACTGCAACGGTTTTGCCGCCTGTTATGGTCATAATGCCGTTAGAATCAATGGCATCATTAGTGTTGCTATACACATACAGGGCACCCCCGTTAATATAGATGGCTGTTCCGGCATTTAGCCCGTCATCGTAGGTATTGATGTTCAGCGTGCCTTCATTAATGGTTAACGTGCTTTTGCTTTCAATGCCTTCGCCTTCAGTTGTGGTGATAGTAAATGTGCCGCCGTTGATGGTAACATAAGGGTCAATGCTGTCGTCGGTATCATACGATGCAGCAATGCCATCATCACCCGATTTTATAGTGAAATCGCCGTCATTGATCACAATGTATCCTTCTTCACATTCAATGCCGTCGCTGGTGGCTGTTATATTTAAAGTGCCGCCATCGGCAATAAATGCATCATTGGTATGTATACCATCCTTTACGGCCCCGCTAATGGTGATCTTGCCGCTCCGGATGCGGATATAATCATCGCTGGCAATGGCGTGCTTGTAATTGCCTTTTACGGTAAGGGAACCGTTGCCGCTGAATATCATCTGCCCTTCGCTGAAGATGGTTCCTTTCATATCTTCTGAACTGCTGGCATAGGATGCGCCGTCTGCCAGTGTATTTGTTGTATTGTCGGCCAGCACGATAAACGACCTCTTTTTGGATTGTATGTTGATTGCCGGTCCGTTACTGCTGGTGATATTAGCGCCATTTAAAGTGAGTAGAAATTTATTGTCGCTGTAAATTTTCACCGAGCCATTGCCGGTGGTGCCGGAAATCTCGTATGCTACTTCCTTTACCGTTGATGTGATGGTAATATCATCTCCGATTTGTGTAATGATAACGCCATTGGAGGAAAGCGGGTTGCTTACAGTAGTGGTGGTTCCGAAAGCAATGGCCACCGTATGGGTGAAGGAGGAATTTTCAAGCAGGTCGTCGGCGTTATAAGCGTCGCCTGTGTTGCCTTCTGCAGCAGTGGTAACGGTGGATACATCCTGTATGGCAATTGGGTTTCCCGTGCTGCTGCCATCACCTGTAATGTCGTCTTTTGAGCAGCCTGCAAAAGTAATGGCTGTTATTGCTGCCAGTATTAAAGCGGGTGTCACGATCCGGTTTTCTAAAATTTTTTTCCTTTCCATATGCCTGTGTTTTTTTCAGTACAAGGTTATGAAACAGGAAACGCGAATAAAAATCTGATAGGCGAACCGGAAATATTTGCCGGTGAAGGTCTTAAAGAGATGTTAATGAGATACGATAAATGTGAGACATGAGGCCTGCAACCTCTTTCGTGTCGGGGTCTTCCTCAGGGCCTTTGTGGGATGGCTATGAGACCCTGGCACTGAGCTTTATCGTTGGAGTTCCGTCCCTTACACTCGTTCATCGTGCTGCGGAGACCCCGTCGGGAAATAAATTGCTGTATGCCGTTAAGCATTTTGTCCAAAGGTCAGCAAATTATTATCGGGGTCGAGCAGGGCAAACTCTTTCTGCCCCCAGGGCTTTATCTGCAGCGCTCCGTTGGGGTGTATGCTTGCTTTATTATCTAATAATGACTGATAGAGGTTATCAATGCCGTTTGTTCGGATATAAACCTGTCCGTAATTTTCTTTCGGATCAAGTACTTTAAACTCAAAAAAGTGAATTTGCAGGTTGTCTTTTTCCATCATTAAATAGCCGCTATAATCAGCGTTCCCAAATTCGCAGAAGCCCAGTTGATGCATATAGAAATTTCTCGTAATGGTTTTATCCCGCATGGGCAGTTTGGGATGGATAGCTGTAAACATATTTTTAGTTTTTGTTGTGTTAAACTGGTGAAGCCCTCATCACAGCTTTGTCCACCGGGCAAGCTGTGCCGCATAGCTTTCGCTTACGGGTAGCGCTACACCGTTCGTTAAAGTGATCTTACGGCCCGATAAAGCCGATATGTATTTCGCGGCAGCTATATAGCTCCGGTGTATACGCATGAATTGACCGGCAGGTAGGTCTTCCGCAATTTTCTTTAACGGCATCAATGTCATAACGGGTTTGCTGTTGACCAGGTGGATCCTGATATAGTCATCAAGGCTTTCAATGTAAACAATGCTGTCGAGGTCAATTTTCAGCATACGGTATTCGGAATATACAAAGATATGTGCTGATTTTGTAGTACTGTTGTGTACCTTATATTGCGAAAGGGCTTTCTGAACAGCTTTCTCAAAGCGTTCAAAACCAAAAGGCTTCAGCAAATAATCCACCGCTTCCAGCTCAAATCCCTCCAATGCAAATTCTTTATATGCCGTGGTGAAAATGATCATTGGCTTTGAGTGGATACGGTTCACCAGGTCAATGCCATTCATGTCGGGCATGTCAATGTCAATAAACAGCAGATCGGGTTTGTACTGATCAATATACTCAAGTCCTGCTATAGCGTTGTCAAAAGTTTGCAGCAGGTCGATACCGTCATATTGCATGCAATACGCCTTTATTACCTCAAGCGCCAGGGGCTCATCGTCTATGGCTACTGCTTTTAGCTTCATGTATTGAATTTCAATTGTTAAGCCGGTATATTATCCAGCACTAAATCCACGGTGAATATTCCATTGCCGCTGTTTATTGGCATTGACATGCCCGACATGAATGGCATTGACCTGGTGAACC
>CAZREP010000147.1:11121-13089 GCA_964599035.1 uncultured Terrimonas sp.
CTGCAGCTTATGAGTGCCGGGGTAAAGCAGGTCCAGCCGTTGCCTGGCATTGAACAGGCCAATACCGTTCCTGCTATATTCTTCGTTTTTCGGGATAATCATATTTTGTGCCCTGAGGCTTATGCCCTGTTCGTTTATATGGATGGCAATGCTTATTCGTGCCGGCATATGATTACTGACACCATGTTTAAACGTGTTCTCAATGAAAGCCATTAAGATCAAAGGAGCTATTTTTGTATTGCCATATTCACCGGTGACTGTGTAATCGAGCGTTATCTTTTTCCCGAGCCTTAATTTTTGCAGTGCTATGAAATCATTAATACAGGCAATTTCTTTTTCAACAGGCACAAAATCTTCTTTCGCCTCATCCGTTACATATCGCATAATATTGGACAGTCGTAATATCCCGGATGCCGTATTTTCATTTTTGGTTATCGCCAGCGCATAAATATTATTGAGCGTATTGAATAAAAAGTGGGGGCTGATCTGTGTTTTTAAAAACGCCAGCTCTGCTTTTATCTTTTGTATTTCTACCTGCGACCTGTTCTTTTCCGTAATACGCCATTGCTTCGACAGTACCAGCATGGCGCTTCCGGCCATTGCCATAAAAAATAAGATCAGGCTTACAATATCAATGCGCAACTGCCCGACTTCTCCGGGAGGCCCGTTTATTGGCGCGCGGGTGGGAGGCATAGGCCGGTTTTCCCTGTTCATGTAAGGCGGGGGAGGCATCTTCCTGTTGTTTATGTCACCTGCTTGTATTCGCACATTGCCGTGAGCGTGTTGTATTACCTGCTCAAAAGGCTTTATATGAAAACAAGCGGTAAGCAGTGCAATGGCTGTAAGGGTATATGCGGTATATTTCTTCTTTAAGAAAAGAAAGGGCATCAGCACATACAGGTTAACATAAAATATAAAGGCATAAAAAAGAGTAAATAATATCAACGAAAACGAAAAAACCGTTTGCAGCAAGTTATTGTTCCGACCGCTATTATTAAGGAAGGCTGCAATAAGTAAAATAAAAAGCAGCCAGCAGCCGATGTGTATAAGTATTTTAGATCCCTTCCGGTTCATGCTTAACAAACTTAGTCCCAAATTTTGAGAATGCCGGCTTATTGCACAGGGAAACCAATTAATGTATTCTGTCGCCCCTTACCGCCGTGCTCTGTATCACTTCCGCTTCATAATTCAGCCATTCAGTCCAGCGTTTCCTTACTTTTTCTTTGTCGATATAAGTTTCTGCCAGATCAATGAACAATGTATAATGACCTGCTTCGCTTTCCATGAACCGGCGGTAAAATTTGCGCAGGTAAGTATCGTCCAGTCCTTCGCTCAGCCGTTTAAAACGTTCGCAGCTTCTTGCTTCTATGAGTGCCATGGTAAGCAATTGGTCCAGCAGCCGATCTTCCGGGCTACCTCCTTTCTTTTGGAATTCGAGCAGCTTATTTACATACAGATCTTTCCGTTGTTTGCCCAGGCGCAATCCACGCTTGAGCAGTTCGGCCAATACGAGCCTGAAATGTCCCCATTCTTCCGTAACAATAGGAGAGAGCTCAGTAACCAGTTTTTCCCTGTCGGGATAGCGCTGAATGAGCGTTATGCAGGAAGTGGCGGCTTTCTGCTCGCAGTAGGCGTGATCGGTAAGAATGGCTTCCAGGCTGATGCCTGCAAGGTTAACCCATCGCGGATCGGTGGGTAGGCGGAGACCAAGAATATTTTTTACGTCGGCTTCGTTCATGGCGTAAAAATAAGTGATTTGAACCTGGAAGTGTGATCGCCGGTCTTTGGAGTTAAATATTTTGCGTAGGTGGCCCGAAACAATATTGAACGATCCCGCCCTGTTATTTGTTTTTCGTTCTTTCGTTTCAACCCCTTAATTTTAAACCATGAGAGTGCTCCTTTTCTGTATTTCATTTATCATTACTGTAGGTCTGATCATTGGCCTCGGCAGCAGGGTGGTGCTGCCGA
>CAZREP010000148.1:0-13070 GCA_964599035.1 uncultured Terrimonas sp.
CAATTTTTAGCCATTTTTCCGAAGCCTTGATTTTTTGCTCCACTTTTTTATCAAGAAAAAAGTGGAATACCCAATGGTAAGTGGGCTTGCCGTAAACATTAATGGAGTTCAGTACAGTGCTGGCTTTGGTCGTTTCGGTTAATATTTTAACCGGACAGCAATGGCTAAAAGCTGACCGCCCTGACCAAATTTCTATTGTTTTCAAAACAGGATGATCCAGGAAAAAAAATATTATAAATGGGTAGTGGTTGCGCTTTTATGCGGGGTAGCCTTTTTGAACTATATGGACCGCCAGATGCTGACTACCATGCGGCCTGCCATGCAATCCGACATCAAAGAGCTGCAGTCTGCCACTAACTTCGGCTACCTGATGGGCATATTTTTATGGGTATATGGCTTCGTGAGCCCTGCAGCAGGAATAGCCGCCGACCGCTTCAGCAGGAAATGGCTGATCATTATAAGCCTATTTGTATGGTCGGCCGTAACCTTTACCATGGGCTATGCCACTACTTTTGAGCAGGTATACTGGTTAAGGGCTTTGATGGGTATAAGTGAAGCGGTATACATCCCCACGGCCTTGTCGCTCATTGCCGATTTTCACCAGGAAAAAACCAGGTCGCTGGCGATCGGCATTCACATGATCGGCATTTATCTCGGGCAGGCATCGGGTGGTTTCGGTGCCGTTATTGCAGATGCGGTTTCCTGGCATGGGGCCTTCCATTTTTTTGGCCTGACGGGGATCATCTATTCATTCGTACTGCTTCTTTTCCTGAAAGATAAAAGACCCGATTTTCCGGCAACTGCCACAGGAATGCCTTTGCGTGAAAAGACCCCCACTTTAAAAGTGCTGGCTTTACTACTGACCAATATTTCGTTCTGGATCATCCTGTTTTATTTTGCTGTTCCCAGTCTGCCGGGCTGGGCAATCAAAAACTGGCTTCCGACTCTTTTTGCGGAAAACCTGCATATTCCTATGTCCGAAGCAGGACCGATATCCACCTTTGCCATTGCATTTTCTTCCTTTATCGGTGTGATCATCGGTGGCGTTTTATCAGACAAATGGGTGCAGAAAAACCTGCGCGGGCGGATCTTTACCAGCGCCATAGGGTTGGGATTAACGATTCCTTCCCTGCTACTGATAGGTTTTGGTGGTACGCTTTTTCACGGAGTGAGCGCAGCCATTTGCTTTGGCATTGGCTGGGGAATGTATGATGCCAATAATATGCCCATCCTTTGCCAGTTTGTTCCTGCACGGCGGAGAGCTACAGCTTACGGGATCATGAATATGACGGGGGTTTTTTCCGGTGCTTTTATAACAGGGCTGCTCGGAAGATCTTCTGATGCCGGTCATTTGGGCAGAGATCTGGCATTGCTCGCTATTATTGTGTTGGTGGCCTTGGTGATACAGCTTGCCTTTTTGAAGCCAAAGGCGAATGATTTTTCTGATTGAACAGATAGTAGCGTATAACCGGGATTATTATATAGTAGTGTTATGTTAACCGAAATATACCGTATCATTTTGTGAATAGTGAATAAGTGAATCGTGAATGGTGAGAAAAAAAGCGGCAGACAGGGATTTTCGCAGACAGGGAGTGCTTTCTGTGATCATCTGTGGAATCTGTGAGACAACTTACCCAGTAAACCAGGGTTGACACAACAATAGTGTTTAATTCTTAAGGAAACGACATTGATTGACAATTGCTCATTCACCTGTACTATACGACATGTTATAACTAACACACCAGTAGATTATAAATAAAAAAGAGTTTATGGAAAAAAAGAAAATAGAAGGAATGGTGGCTGCGGCTTTTACGCCGATGAAGCCATCGGGAGACATTGACACAGCACAGATTCCCACGTTGGCAGATCATTTAATTACAGAGGGAGTGCAGGGAATTTATGTTTGCGGCAGTACCGGCGAAGGGCCTTCCCTAACCGGTGCGGAACGGAAAGCGGTAGCGGAAGCTTTTGTAAAGGCTGCACGAAAAAGAGTGCCTGTGCTGGTGCACGTAGGACATAACAGCGTGAAGGAAGCGAGGGAACTGTCGGCTCATGCCCAAAAGATCGGTGCGGATTATGTTTCTTCCGTAGCGCCCTCTTATTTCAGGATCGGCTCTGTTGCAGGCCTGGTGGATTGCATGGCTGAAATTGCCGCGGGTGCACCGGAGCTGCCTTTTTATTATTATCATATTCCGAGGCTTACAGGTGTTGCAATGGATATGCCTGCTTTCCTGGAACAGGCTGCGCGATCGATTCCCTCCTTTGCGGGAATAAAATTCACTTCGCCGGAGCTTCATGAATACCAGGCCTGCCTGAATGCTGCCGGTAAAAAATATGATATCCTGTACGGCACGGATGAAATGTTGCTGGGTGCATTGGCAGTAGGAGCGAAGGGCTATATCGGAAGCACGTATAATTTTCTGCCGCCGCTGTACCGGCAATTGAGGGAAAGCTTTGACGGCGGGGATTTGGAAAAAGCGCGTGGGCTTCAGCTGCAGTCTGTGGAAGTAGTGAGGATCATTGTAAAGTACGGTGGGCTGGCTGCACAAAAGGTAATGATGAAGCTGTCGGGAATAGATTGCGGCAATGTGCGTAATCCTTTGCAGGGCTTATCGGTGGAAGATGAGGCAGCTATGGAAAAGGACTTGCATCAGGCAGGATTTTTTGATGTCATATCCCAGATGAAAAAATAAAGGAAATGGTCTGACGTGATGCTCGATGTGAAAATTGAGAAAATATCTTACTCCTTAAACGTTCTATAATGGCATATATAAGATTTCTTTTAATCGGTATTTTATATGTTCTGGCCGGCTGTACAGCAACTGTATACCCGGGTAAAGACGGAGAAGTTTCCCCTCAATTCAGGGCAGGTACGGCTAAAGTAAACATTACGCCAGCCAGGTCACTGCCTTTACTTGGGTATGGTCCAAGAATATCCGGAGAGGTGCGTGACAGCATCTATCACCGGGTGGTAGTGATGGATGATGGGGAAACGAGTTTTTTCCTGGTGTCTTCTGATATCTGTTCTGTGGATCCTTCCATTTATGAGAGAGTGCTTGATAAGCTAAAAAGAATGTATGGTATAGACAGGCAGAATTTCTGGTGGTCATTTACCCATACTCATTCCGCCCCTGTAGTTGGCCCGGCCGGGGTTTTCTCTGTAATGCTGGGTCATGATACGGAAGCGTCGTATGACAAAGAATACGTTAATTTTTTAGAAGAGAAGCTGATCCAGGCTGTTGGAGAAGCAAAAAAGGCGATGGTTTCTGCCCGTTTGGGAGCAGGGTGGGGATACTCAGAAGCTAATATTAACCGCCGCGCCCGTAATAAAAATAACAAAACCTATCTTGGGGAGAACTCGGATGGCGAAATTGATCGTAAAATCGGTCTTTTGCGACTTGAAAAAGAAGATAACTCACTCCTGGCGCTTATTGCCAACTATCCGATACATGGTACCGTGCTGCCTCCGTCCGACAAAACCATTAGTGGCGATGTTACCGGCACAGTATCTGAATATGTAGAACAGCAATTGGGTGTACCATTATTATTTATTAATGGCGCGGAGGGGAATGTAGCACCCATCAAGTCTTTTTCGGGAAATCTTGAACAGTTTAAAACGCTTTTGGGAAACAAGGTCATTGAAGCGAATGATCGGATAGGTAACGCTACCAGCCAGGTTAAGCTAAGCACGGGGAATTTTATATTTGAAACCCCTAGGCATCAACGTTTGACGAATTGGCCCGTGTATTTACCGGATTACCTGCGCGTCTTGTCTTCAGGAGAGGCTTTGATTAGGATGCCTATTAGTTTTTTGTTTATTAATGATGAAATAGCGATCTGGAGTGCTCCATGCGAACTGTTCTGTGAAGTGTCAAACGCTGTTCGGGAAAAATCGTCCTTTCCATACACCTTCTATTATGGGGTTACAAACGGAACCCTGGGATACCTACCTACCCGGCAGGAATTTACATTTGGGGGATATGAAGTAGGAGTTTCACCATTTACTCCTGATGCAGCTGAGAATATGGAGCGGGATGTAAGTGAATACCTGGATAATAGATATAAGAGAAGAGAAATCAGGCGTAAAAAGTGAGAAAAGAGGAGCTAACAGCTCTGTTATGCATACACTCCATCTGCATTTTAAACTGCGGGCAAACTCTTTGTAAAAATATTTTTTATATGGTTCTTATCTAAAAAATTCATGTATGGGAAAAAATCCAACGGTTCATGAGCTTTTTGATATCACGGGTAAGGTGTTCCTGGTTGCCGGCGGAGGGCGCGATCTTGGAAAGGATATGGCTTTTGCACTGGCGGAAGCAGGTGCAACCGGTGTGATCACTTCGCGCGATGCGTCTTTAGCCGCTGCAACAGCGGAGGAAATAAGTAAAGCCACTGGTAAGAAGATCCTGGGGCTGCCCCTTGATGCCGCTCATGAAAATGAAGTAGAACAGGTTTTCAAAACGGTCATTGAAAAATTCGGGCATATTGATATCGTGGTGAATTGCGTAGGAGGGGGCGCTCTACAGCAGGTGTCTGCTAAATTTGAAGAGAGTCCTCTGGATGCCTGGGAAGGAATGCACCAGCTCAATGTGCATACTACCTTTTTGCTTTGCAAGCATGCTGTGACGCTCATGAAAAAGCAACGGTCTGGCGTTATTATCAATATCGCCAGCATAGCCGGTGTGATCGGCCGCGACCGCAGGGTTTATCCGGAGGGAATGAACCCCCAGTCGGTAAGCTATGCCTCTGCTAAATCGGCTGTGATCGGATTTTCAAGAGACCTGGCTGCATACCTGGGGCCGTACGGTATCAGGGTAAATACTATTTCCCCGGGAGGGTTTCAGCGGAACCAGCCTCCGGCATTCGTTGAGGCATATTCCAATAAGGTTCCCTTAGGTCGCATGGGGCAGGACGGAGTGGATATGAAGGGAGCTGTTTTGTTTTTGGCCAGCGAAGCGTCCTCTTACGTTACGGGGCATAATTTGGTAGTGGACGGCGGGTTTACCATCTGGCAATAAAATATTTTAGCAGCAAATTATTTCAATATGGGAACTACAACACGGGCGTTGGTACTGGGGCTGGGCTCAATTGGTCAGCGGCATGCAAGGCTGCTCTCCGGGCGAAGCGATGTGGAGGTATTGCTTTGTGATATCAGTGAAGCGCTGCGTCGCCAGGCGGCAGACGGTCTTGTAAAGCCGCCCGCTGCAGTATATTCATCATTTGCTGATGCTTTAAAAGCGCAGCCCGATATCGCTTTCATTTGTGTGCCCAACCATTTGCATGTGCCGATGGCATTGGAAGCTATCCGGAACGGTACGGATGTGCTGGTAGAAAAACCGGTTTCCGACTCATTGGAAAATGCCAGGGAACTGGTAGAGGCAGCAGAAGCGGCAGGTCGTTTTCTGCAGGTAGGCTATATGCTTCGTTACGATGAAGGTTTGATCACGATGAAAGAGATCATCGATAAAGGAGAGATCGGGAACATCGTGGGAGGACGTGCCATGATCGGTACCTATGTTACGCTGCTGAATGCGAAAGGTACAGACCGTATTGATCATCCCAACAGCCTTGTGGTGGATTATACGCATGAGCTTGATTTTGTCCGTTGGTTTTTTGGAGAAGTGAAAGATATCATGGCAATGCAAACGCGGATGGGTGATCTGGAACTCAAACCGCAACCTAATATCTTTCAGATCGGTTTAAAATTCAGCTCCGGCGCAGTGGTGCAGGTGCACATGGATTATATCCAATTCCCGCAGAGAAGGATCTTTGAAGTGTATGGAGACAGAGGTACACTCTGCTATGATTTTATGACGGGCGAAATACAGCATTTTACTTTTCAGCGCGCGCATGAATGGAGCAATAAAAACGTGCTTCCCGTAACCGACCGTTGGGATGACCTGTTCCGCAAAGAGCATGAGTCGGTTCTCACCAGGCGATCGCAAGGGCTGCCACCTTTTGTGTCGGGTGCAGATGGTTTGCAGGCATTGGAAATAGCCGAGCAGGTGATCAGGGTTGCCAGGTAACACTTTAATATTACAGTATCATAATCATTTTATACATGTCTTCATCTGTATTGATCACCGGTAAAATCCCGCGCGAATGGGTCGCTGAATTAAGCGGTCTGGCCCGGGTAACCATCTGGGAAGGAGAGGAGCACCTGATGCCTCGGGCCGGTTTGTTGCGGGTGATCGGAGATTACGATGCGCTGATCAATTTCGCGGAAGTGAAGGCAGATGAAGAATTTGTGCGGGAAGCATCCAGGCTCAGCATCATTGCCAATTGTGCTATCGGGTTCGACAACCTCAACTTGCCGCTTCTTACGGCAAATGGCATATGGGCCAGCAATGCCCCGGGCTTTTTTAATTACCCGGTTGCAGAGTATGTGCTCACCGGCATACTGACTATACTGCGAAGGCTGCCGGAGGCAGATGATTTTGTAAGAAAAGGCAAATGGCAGGCGTTTGAGCCCGGTCGGTGGGACGGGTGTAGCTTAAGGGAAAAAACGGTAGGGATCATCGGGCTGGGTTCCATAGGAAAAGCGCTCAGGACAATGCTGATAGGTTGGGGAGCAAAAGTGATTTATTACACCCGGACACCCGCAGCAGAAGAAGGATGGACACCTTTTGAGGAACTCATCAGGGTGTCGGATATTATTTCTATTCATGTTCCGCTTACTCCTGCAACCATTAACCTCCTCAACAGGGATGCCATCAGCCATGTAAAGCAGGGCGTAATCATCGTGAATACTTCGAGAGGTATAATTATAGACCAGGATGCATTGGTGCAGGCGCTGCGCTCTGGTCGTGTAGGGGGAGCCGTGTTGGATGTGTTCCGCAACGAGCCGGAGGTACCCGGTGAATTACTGCCAATGAAAAATGTATTGCTTACGCCTCATATTGCCGGAGGTACCCGCCTTGCAAGGGAACATTGTGTCAAAAAAGCTGTCCAGAATGTAGGATCAGCTTTGAAAGGGGAAAGACCCGAAAATGCTTTAAATGAAGTAACAGATAGGTCGAAAAAATAAAATGTATATTGCAAAATGATCATTGATAATTTATCTGCCGCTGAAAAATACTATCCACTGCATCCTCTTTTCGAAAAGACTTTCGGGTATATACGGTCACTGGACCTTCAGCGTACGGGAGAAGGAAAATATGAACTGCCGGATGAAAATCTTTTTTACATCGTAATGGATCGGCAGGGAGTGTCGAAAGAGGCAGCCGTTGAACATTTTGAATGCCATAATGAGTATATAGACATTCAGCTGTGCGTTCATGGAAAAGAAACCATAGGTTGGAGGTCGCGTGATACCTGCACCCGGCAGAAAGATACTGATGGGCAGGGCGATAATTTTTTTTACAGCGATGCGCCGGATATGTATTTTCAGCTGAGGGATAACCAGTTTGCCATATTCTTCCCCGGCGATGTGCATGCGCCGATGATAGGAGAGGGAAAGATCAGGAAGGTTGTTGTAAAAGTAAAGGTGCAGGTGTAGAATCACGACGTGCATCTGCTGAAGTAATCTATCAGCTTAGCGGTATTTTTTCAAAAATCATCCAGGGGATATTGAGGGCGAAGGCGGGTTGAAAGGGATTGCATTCGAACACCTTATACCCCTTTTAACCTTTTTAGATGAGGTTAAATAATATATATACAGTTATATACCAATAGCTTATAATAAGAAGGCTAAATAATTGAAAATACAGTAAGCAGGATTTAATATCCTGCTTTTTTATACCCGTTATTTTGGATTTCTCTCTAACAAATCTATATGGCTTTCGCAGCCATACGCCTTTAAAAAATGGTATTTAAAAATTCAGTGAACTGAATGCGTGATTAGCGTCCGCTTAATACCATTCCCATTGAAATCTTCATTACTTCCACGATTTTTTCTGAAGAAAGCGAGCAACAGGTTGAAGGGCTTAAAGCCGTTTTTTCTGCTATATCTATCCCCCGTAGCGGATTTCTGTTCACCCGAACAGAGCAAGTTGTGTTTTGAGGCACACAGAACTTCCTGCATGCATCAAAACAATTTGCCCTTGCGGGGGGCTTTAAAAATACTCTCCGAAGCCTGGGTTTTGTTGAATTAAAATGGATTGGTGATGAGTGAACAGCGGCAGAAAAACAGCACAAAGGTGGGCGCAGTCCTAAAGAAAACCAAGCATCCACTGTTATGTTTTCCGTCTTACAGACGAAGAAAATGCCAAATTCCTTTCGTTTTTTGAAGCATCGGGAGCGGGTAACAAAGCGCAGTTCGTTACTTCCTTCCTATTTCAGAAGCCGATTAAAAGCGTAAAAGTGGATACGGCTGCAATGGATCACTACACCCGGCCAACTACTCTTTTTAGTCAATTCAGGGCAGTTGGTGTAAACATAACCAGGTAGTGAAGATAACGGCACTCCGATAAATATTGCAAATCCCGAAACTCTAAAAAATAGGAACGCTTGCGCTAATAACTAAATTTTAGTTTCGTCCGCAGCATGAGAAATTAAGACGCTGCCGGTCTAACTTGCAGCAGTTTTATCCTATAATTATATATAATATACTGATTCCCATTATAAAATATATAAAAATAGCGTAAAGGTCGGGAAACCAAATATGCGCTATTAATACTCGCAATGTTTTATTCAACAGCGCATTTGCGGCGATTACCCGAACAACCCCAACCGATACATTCAGCTCTTCTACATTTTTTGTAACCTTTCCGTTCTTCGGTTACTCTAATAGATATAAAGCAGCTTAAGAGTAAAAAATAAAAAGATCAACAATCATTCTTGTCTTAATTATAGCGGCTTCTACTGTAAATGCACAGTAAATGAATCATTTGGAAATGAAAGGTGCTATTTCTGCTAAGTGGCAGAAAAGTGCAAATTATCAAGAATCAAACAAAGCCATACGGAGAGTTGTGGTACTGACGTTGTTCACTGGCTTCAATTATATAGATGTAGCAGTACGTGACCTCGTAATGGCGATTTCAGCCCTATCAATGGCAAGAATATCTAAAATCGTTGCATAAATATGGTTCAGTTAGAAAATTTTACCGAAACAGAAATTGTCGGACGGGTTATAGACGGGGAAAAGGCGCTCTATGAAATTATAGTCAGACGCTTCAATCCTTATTTATACAAAATCGGGAGGTCGTATAATTATAATCACGAGGACACCCAGGACTTAATGCAGGAAACCTTTATTGATGCCTATAAGAACCTGTTACAGTTTGAAGGTCGTTCCGATTTTAAAACGTGGATTATCCGGATAATGATGAACAACTGCTACAGAAAACGTGGAAAGGCAAGTTTTAAAAACGAAATTATGCAAGATGCAAACGAATACTCAACGCCAATGTTTCCTAATAGGAATAACGATACCGACAAGATAATTCAAAATCGCGAGTTGGGACATGTTATCGAAAACGCCCTTCAGAAAATTCCTTTTGATTACCGGATAGTTTTTTCGCTACGTGAAATAAACGGATTAAATGTTTCAGAAACCGCAGAGATATTAGGTATTAGTGAAGCAAACGTAAAAGTTAGGTTGAATAGAGCAAAAATAATGTTACGGAAAGATATAGAAAACGCTTATTCTGCCAACGAACTCTTTGAGTTTAATCTGATCTATTGCGATCCAATGGTGGAAAATGTAATGAATAAAATAAATGAACTCTGACTATTAAATACAGGAAATGACAAATACAGAATTGGACGAAACCATAACAGATATGCTCATTCATAGCAATACTGCTGAATTGAGCGATAGTGAAAAAATAAAAAAAATAGAGCATCATTTTGCTCAAATAATGCAAACGCTCGGACTTAATCTTTATGATGACAGCCTATGTGGAACGCCAGGGCGAGTGGCAAAAATGTTTGTAAAAGAAATGTTCAGCGGATTAAACCCTGCCAACAAACCCGAAATCAGTCTCTTTGAAAACAAATACGGCTATAAGAGAATGCTGATTGAAAAGGACATTACGCTGTACTCTAATTGTGAACACCATTTTGTTCCGATAATTGGAAAAGTACACGTTGCCTATATTCCTGGCCAGCAGGTTATTGGGTTGTCAAAAATTAACCGATTGGTACAGTATTATGCCAAACGTCCGCAAGTACAGGAACGGCTCACAGTTCAAATTTCGGAAGCATTAAAGGAAGCGTTGCAGCATAATGATGTGGCGGTTGTAATTGAAGCCAACCATTTATGTGTTGCTTCAAGAGGCATTAAAGACACCAACAGTATAACACATACTGCTCAATATTCGGGACAGTTTGAGAATGATACTATCAGGCAGGAATTTCTATTTCACATTTATAACAAAAGATAACTTATAATGCAACGAGTTAAAATACTAGCCATTGAGCATCTTACACACGATGTACTTAAAATTGTCGTTGAAAAACCGACAACAATAGATTATCAGCCCGGGCAGGCAGTGGACATATCCATAAGTAAGCAAAACTGGGAAGAAGAGTTGAGGGCATTTACATTCACTTCCTTGCCTGACGATGAGTATATTGAATTTACCATTAAAACATATCCGTCACACAATGGAGTTACAGCACAGCTACTTTCGCTTAACAAAGGAGATGAATTGCTGATTCATGATGTTTTTGGCGATATAACATACAAAGGCGAAGGCGTTTTTATTGCGGGAGGGGCGGGCGTTACTCCTTTCATTTCCATTTTAAAGCAACTTGAAAAGGAAAATAGAATCGGGAATAACAAGGTCATTTTTGCCAACAAAACTAAAGCTGATATTATTCTTGAAGATAAATTTCGCCAACTCCTGGGCGACAATTTCATTAACATACTGTCTGACGAAAATATCGCAAATTATGAGTACGGGTTTATTTCGGCAGACCTGATAAAAAAACATACAGACGAACATTCCCAATACTTCTATCTATGCGGGCCTGAACCCATGATGCAGGCAGTGGAAAAGCATTTATCTTCTCTCGGTATTTCGGAAAGCTTTATCATTAAGGAAGCGTTTTAATGTCATTAAAGTAGCGGCTGCATAATGTCCATTGTTGCATTAACATCAACAACAGAATGCTGTAATCATTTAAGATATACACCTGTGTCCTAATCTCACAATAGTGCAATTTTATTTTTTAGTTTTTGTAACCTAAACAAAACTCACTTACTCTAATCATTTAAAGGCTTTCAAAAAAGTCTCACATTACTTACAAACGTTTAAAATAAATTAATACCATGAGAACAGGATTGACACTTTTGGGAATAGCTTCACTTATAGTCATGTCTCTGTCTAACTGTAAAAAGACGGATAGAGATCATCGCCAGGATGCAGGTGACGACGACCTGGATTTACCTGCATTAGAACCTGCATTGGTTAACCAGGGAAAGGACATCTTTCGCTATGGAACTTTTGGTGATGAAACTACCTGGACGGATGTTTTAAAAATGAACGAGGTAATTGAAGCTGCCGTAGATCCTACAACTGCTTTGAGTGTTGGTTTAAAGGTAGATGCGTCTGCAATACCTGCTGCGGTTGTTGCAGGTATTCAAGATGGTTCAATAAGCCTGACTGATCCCCAAACTACACTTGCTTTACTTCAGTTGAATGCGGTAGTGGGGGTTAAAGGCCAGGTAAGCACAACTAAATCCGGTATGCTAAAGTTAGATCGTGTGGGTATTACCTGCGCTTTATGCCACTCTACAGTTGACAACTCATTTGCTCCGGGTATTGGAAATCGTTTGGATGGTTATCCCAACAGAGATTTGGATCCGGGTTTTATTATTTCTTTATCGCCATCACTGACTGCTGATCAAAAGGCTGTTTATGCATCATGGGGTAAAGGTAAATATGACCCCAGGTTTAATCATGATGGGCTGAATAACCCTGTTGTAATACCGCCTGCTTTTGGGTTATATGGTTTGCCTAAAGCCATCTTTACCGGGGATGGTGATGTTCAACATGAATCAGTTGGGCCTGTTGCTTATTGGAATCGTTATGTTGCAGTAACCCAGATGGGTGGCCATGGAAAATTCAACGATGCCCGTATTAGTTTCAATGTAGATAATACCGGCGGTGGAGCTGATCTGGTAACAGATAAACTGCCTGCATTACAAGCTTATCAATTTTCACTTGCCGCTCCGCAGGCGCCGGCAGGTTCATTTGACGCTACTGCGGCGGCAAGAGGGAAAATTTTGTTTAACAATAAAGCCCAATGTGCTACCTGTCATTCAGGCCCCAGGTTTACTGACGTTACGAATGGAGGAATGCTTCATCCTCAAAGTGCTTCTGTAGCCACCGATAAAGATTATGTGAACCGCTCAGCTACAAAGCAATGGAGAGTTACACCTTTGAAAGGAATATGGCAACATGCTCCCTACTTTCACGACGGCTCAGCCGCAACTTTAGCCGCAGTTGTGGAAAAATATAATACATCTAAAAACCTGGGACTGAATAGCCAGGAAAAAACTGACCTTACTGAATATTTAAAATCACTTTAATGGTGGAGGGTTGTATTGTATCTCCTGGGAGTTTAAAGACTTCCGGGAGATTTTTTTTCTCTACGAAAACAATGACTGTATTGTTATTCATTTTTGCCGGCTCTATGGCAGTAGCCACTTTCGTAGAAAATGACTATGATACGCCAACAGCAAAAATGCTGATCTACAATGCCAAATGGTTTGAGATACTGATGCTGTGGATCATCATCATTTTTATCTTCAACATTAAAATCTATCAGTTAACAAAAAGAGAAAAATGGCCTATCCTGGCTTTCCACATTGCATTCATTCTAATGTTTCTGGGTGGTGCAATAACACGCTATTGGGGTTTTGAAGGGCAAATGCCTGTCAAAGAAGGAGAGACCTCTAATGAGATCATTAGCGACCTTACATACATCAAAGTAAATATTAATGATGGTGTAAAATCTATCACTTATGATGAGCATCCCTATACGATGTCGTATTTCAATGGAAAAAAAACACGGTGGCCATTTAAGAGGAATTTCAAAGAAAGTTATGAGTTTGATGATAGAGTAATCAAAATAAAATCTCTTGACTATATCCCACTTGCTAAAGATTCTATACAAAAAAC
>CAZREP010000149.1:0-13030 GCA_964599035.1 uncultured Terrimonas sp.
CTGTTTGCAGGTGTTATCCGGAGGATAAGCTGACCTGTTTTGAAGATATTGGCTAATAAATGTGTATGCTTTTGTATGCTGTGGCCAAATAAAAAACCGGTCTTCGAATGACCGGTTATTATTCCAATGTCCGATTATATGAGTGTGTTTGTCTTACACTGATTAAACGGGATTGAGCAACCTTCTTTATTTTTATTCCGTGATCATCTATCCTAATGATTCGATAGTGTAAAGATGCACCAGATTTATACCATCCGGAACTTTATTCGCCAGGGTGGTTTTTAGCTTCGTTTTTTGGTCTTTTTTGTCCGATAAGTGTTATTGCTTAGATGTGGGTATGTGCTATTCCAGCGTCATTTCTCGCGGCGTGCGCAGCGAAGCAGCGTGCGCAACGTATTATTCTTTGTTCCCTCGTCCGATCTCGGTCTGATAACATTCCCAAAATGTTAATGCTATTCCCTGCAGCAGTTGTTGATGTATGGTAAATGTTTGGGTATAAAATTTGCCGGAGGCGATAAGATAACCGTACGGAGCTCCGCACAGCCATCTGAATGAGGATCGGAAGAATAAACAATGGCGTGGCAGGATCGACGGAGCTGGAGCCGGGGGAGCAGATCAGGCAGGATAATGCTGCCGGGATCGAAACTAACCGGGAATGGCTCTTTCTAAAAATATACAAGCTGCAAACTCAGCTCACCTCATCATCAACAATTCTGGTGACATTTTGCAGAAAACAGGAAGCCGGCTTTAATATTACGGCGCTATGCGCCTTTTTACCTGCTCTCTATTTTTTTCCTACAAATATTATGGCTGCTACGCAGCTTAAGTCAGAAAACAGGAAAACCGGTCTTTGAATGACCGGTTTTTATTCCAGTGTCCGTATATTAGTGTGTTAATATTTGCACTTTTTATACTGATTAGACGGGATTGAGCAACCTTCTTTTATTTTTATCTCGTGATCATCTATCCTAATGATTCGATAGTGTAAAGATGCATCAGATTTATGCGGGCAGGAACTTTATTCGCCGGGGTGGTTTTTAGCTTCGTTTTTTGGTCTTTTTTGCCCGATAAGTGTTATTGCTTAGACGTGTGTATGTGCTATTGTATTCCCTGTAAATGCATTTTTGAGTTTTAAACACTATACCTGTTGATGTATGATAAATGTGTATGCATAAAAATCACCGGAGGCGATAAGATAGCTGTACGAATAATATATTAGTGCATTAGTGGCATATAAATAAAAAGTCGAACCCTTTCCTGTACTTACTCTACCGTAATTCTTGTCCCTTCCGAATGGGATGCAAATTCGGGCGCATACATGCACTGAACGGTAGCCACTCCGGCGGAGAAATTTCCACGGTGGCTCACAAACAGCGGGTATTCAAATACGTAAATGCCTTTTTGCAGCCTGCTGAAAAAGAAATGCGTGGCGGCATCTTTCGTACTTTCATAATAGCCCAGCCCGTCCTGCCACTGGTACCGGCTTAGCACATTCACGGGCTCAGTGCCGGCAGCCCGCAGATCTTTCATATGCACATATTCCATGTCCCTGTCGGCACGCAGCTCGATTCTCACTTTTATTTTGTCGCCTGTTTTCAATACGGTATGGTTGCTTACCGGCTCAAGCACCGGGCCCCGGTCGGTATTTTTTTCCACGAACAATTGTTTTTTGAGCTGCAGGGGCGCTTTGTTTTCGGAAGAGGCAGTTACCTGATCTATATCTTCAAAGTGTTGCCAGTACACGGCACCCCAGCTTGCATTCTGCTGTGCATCCGTTCCGGAAGCAGACAGCTTTACCTGTATATTGCCCATTTCCGGACGTATGTCGCTGGCACTGATCGCGTACTTAAAGTATCCTGAACCGGCTTCATCATCTGCCGAAGAAGAAAACTGCTGAGCGCCCATTTGAATAGTTACTTTCGGCTGGTTGTTTAATTGTCCGGTGCCCTGCAGCAACAGCGCATAGCAGGCGTCGGCGGTTGCCTTGGTATTGCCCCAGTGTTGTGTTTGCTTTTGCTTCAACAGCCACAGCTTCATGTCGTTTACCGACTTCATGTCCTGTGTTATTTCCTGAAAAGCTTCAATGAGCAGGGATTGTGTTTCTACAGGCGCTTCATACCAGTAATATCCCCTGCGGTTATCTTTCCAGTACATGCCCAGCTCTTCATGCATTATAGCGTTTTCCTTAAGGGATAAAAGGATCGCCCGGGATGTTATATGGTCACCGTCGCGGTGGAGCGCCAGCGCGATCATCCCCTGGAAATACCGGCTTTGGGATGGCCAGAACTGCTTTGCCTGCTGTTTATAGTAGTTGTATGCTTTCTGTGCATCTGCATTTACTTTCCGGGAAGGGAAAAAGCTGCGCATATACAGGTATTGCACCGCCATACCTGTGAGGTGATTCTTTTTGAGATCGGCTTTTTGTTTGATGAGCTTGTCGTAATCTTCCTTTATCCTCGCGTCGGCATATTCTATTGCTCTGTTCAGCAGGGCATTCCATTTGGCATTGCTGTTTTCGGGAAGCATGTTCAGCTTTTGCAGCCGCCCCGCACCGGTAATGATATATTGGGTGATAAAGCGGTCGTCTGCTCCTCCTTTAAACCAGGTAAAGCCGCCATTGGGGGTTTGCATGTCCTGCAGCTTGTTGAAGTTCGTTGAAGCTTCTCTGTTCATACGCATGATATCGAACAGTAAAGCGATATTTTGCTTTTGTTCCGTTTCATTCCGCGCCTGGATTACCCAGGGCGTTTCCTGCAGCAGGATGCTTTTAAGCTCTTCGTTCTTTTCGAGGGCTGATACCAGGCTTTTGCTGCCGGCAGTATCATTGCGCCATTTGTCGTACACTGCTTTGATGCGCGGCGCGCTGTTGGCGATATGGGCAGCTACTATATTGGCATAATAGCGGTTAAAAGTTTGCTCGGAACATTCGTAAGGATACTCAGTGAGATAGGGCAGTGACTGAATGGCATACCAAACCGGGTTTGCCGTATATTCAACGGTGAGCGCATAATGCTGTTGGGAAGAAGCGGCAGGGCTGCCCGACTTCAGCAGGGGTTCAAATTTGAATTGTTTTGTTTTGCTGTCGCGCAAAGCTAAAGGAAAGGTTTCCGTTACCAACATACGGTTGCTTAATACCGGCAGCGTGTTTTCTTCCCCGTCAGATAACGTAACCCCATTGGCGCGTGAAGAAGAAGTGGCACTCACCCGGTATAGCAGCGGCGTATTGAAGTTTTCCGGGACACTTAATTGGAACAGTACGGCTGTGCTTTGTGATGGGGCGACAGAAAAGTTTTTCACCGGCACTGCATTCCTGAACAGGTGATCCACCGGTTCCCCGGTAGCGGCATTGATCAGCTCTAATTTAACAAATCCGTTAATGAGGGTGTCGCCCATGTTCACCACTTTAGCGCTCAACAACAGGCTGTCTTTCTCTCTAACAAAACGCGGTGCATTAGGCTGTATCATCAGCTCTTTTTGTGTAACCACGGTTTCCTCTGCATATCCCAACGACAGTGAGGGCGTATGGGCTAAAGCCATCAGCTTCCATTGGGTGAGGGCTTCGGGCATGGTAAAGCTGAACGATACATTGCCCGTGCTGTCTGTTTTGAGACCGGGGAAGAAGAAGGCCGTTTCGTTGAAGTTTTTGCGGACTGTGGTATTATTGGCGTTGGATGTTGCAGGAGTATTTGCTTCACCCGCAACCTGTCCCGCATCGGTAGCATTGTAGGCTTTCACCACTTCTTCGTCTTTTGCCATTTGGGGTGCTGGCATTGCTGCTGATTCGGCCACTACGCCCATGCTGCGTTTTTGTATGCCATAACCCACTACCACAACCTCGTTCAATTCGGAAGATGCCACATCGATCAGCCGGTCGTAGCTTTTAGCGAAGGTTTTATTTGGCGTTTCGACTGCATCTCCCAGCTCGTTCCTTTCCTCCGATTGCACCGGTAGGAAGTTTTGTCCTCCTGTCCAGTTGTTGAACCGGTTGTATACCGGCCATACGGCAGGTATTGACCAACGGTGGGGCTTAAACTGATCGAGCGAGGCATCATACATGGCAGCTACCATTTCTGCGGATAGCTTTTCCCCCTTTTCACCGCTGATCTTCACCTGCCATTGCTCCCGGCTGCCGGGCTCGGTCTTGTTTCGGAAAGTGCCAAAATCAATATGCAGTTGTTTGTTGGTCCAGGGAACGTTGACGATATAGTTGTTTACATACAACCGGTTATCCTTTACAAAAAACTGCGTCACACCAAAGCCACCGCGATCTTCTTCTGTTGCCGTAAAGCTGAAGTCTTTTCGCTCTTTGTTCAGTGTAAAGTATTGATAAGCGTCTTTGGAATTATTGCCTGTTGCCGTACCCAACGGACGCGGAGCGTCATCAATGTTCCTGTTGGTGTGCCGGATCAGGAATACATCGCCGGCAGCAGTGCCGCTGAGGAAGGAAGCGCTTTGTCCTGGTTCTATAGCCTGCGGCAGGTTTGTAGTCCAGTTGTAAGCCGGTGTAGGCAAGGTGTTGGACTTGCTGTCGAACAGCTGTACATATTCCACGGATCTTACCTCAGCGCCGAACCGGTCTTTGGCAGTTACTTCAATGCTGTACCAGCCCGGTTGAGATTTAAGATTTGAGATTTGATATTTGAGATTGGCTGCCGTGGTGAATGAATCGGAATATACGGCCGCTTCTTTTTTCCAGTTGCGGTAATCGCCTTCATCTTTATATTCATCATGCGGGAAGAGCGCAATGAATTCGTTTTCGCTGTACAGGAACTGGTCGGGTTTTTCCCAGTACCTGCCCCGGATCAGGCGCCCCGGATCTTTTAAAGGGTATATTGTTATCTGCGCCTCAACGGGCTCAAATTCACCGCTCAGGTTTTTGCTGCTGATAGTAATGGCTTTAAAGCTGTCTGCCGCAAGCGGGGCATTGCCGGGCAGCGCAATGTTTAACTGGATGGAGGCATATCCCACCTGCACCGTTTCTGTGCTGCTTCGCGTTTCTCCGCTAATGTCGGTAACGTCTGCTTCAATGGTGTAATCAAAAACCGGCTGAAGCGTTTGGCTGATCGAAGCATCGGGCAGGGCGGCAAAGCGGATAACAAAATTCCCTGCTGTATCGGTAGTGGTCATGCCATTGGTAATTTCCATAGTGGTGGTGTTGGGTAGGCCCCTGCGGTAATACAGCCAGGGATAGATAAACCTGGCACGGCGTGACACCCTGTATTTTACCTGTGCTCCGTCGATATTATTGCCGGCATAGGCTTTGGCAGACCCGGTAATAGTAACGGTATCGTTCAACCGATAACTGCTTTTAGGTTTGTTGACCGTTACCTCAAACGTAGGGCGTTTGTATTCTTCCACGGAAAAATATGCGCTGCTTTGATTGTATTCCTTTACCCAGATATTAAAGTTCCCTGTGAGCGTGTTCTGAGGCAAACGGAACTGACCGTGTATGGAACCGTATTCATTGAGGGTTAGCGAAAGGGAATCGAGCACCTGGTTGTTTACATCCCGGAGCAATACTTTTACGGTTTTACCGGTAACCGTTGCCGCCCTGCGGGTGTCTGCATTTTTGGTAATGCCTATACCTTTAAAATATATCGTCTGTCCCGGGCGGTAAATGCTCCTGTCAGTGAAGAAATATATTCTCGCATTTTTTTGCTCAAACGCTTCTGCTGTTGTGGTGATATCATTTGGGTCAAACCGGGTATAACGGTATTGATAATCGTCGAGGAACAGGTGGTCATTTTGCCAGGAGATCTCCATCCTCACATTACGGTTGTCTTTGCTGTTTGTTTTCAGCTCAAATAACCCGTTCTGATCTGCAGTGATAAGCTCTGCTTTCCGGAGCTTATTTCTCCTGTCGTCGTAGTCGTATTTGGATGTCCATACCTGTATGGCAGCCTGTGGCAGCGGTTTGCCTGTACTGCGATGCAGCGCAAAATAAGTTTGTCCATTCTTCACATAGCTGATGTTGGAGACATAAAAAAACTGTGCCGCCAGTAAATTTTTTGCAGTAGAGAAGTCGCTGTTCACGCTTCCCAATAAAACATACATTCCCACGGGCAGGACGTCAACCTTAATTTCAACCGAATGTTGCCGGTGATCACTGGTTACCGGCAACTCCTGCTGCCAGGAGCGCGTTACCGGCCTGGCGACCAATTTTTCCCAGTAAGCCGTATCATAGCCATTTCCCCATTGTTCTTTGAAAGCACTGTTAACGGGTATGATCCTGAAATAGCAGGAAGAAAGATTTTTATAGGTTACCAGTGTTCTGAAAGCTTCACCCGGAATATTCACTTTTTCGGTTTTAAGTTCCAGCGATTTGAGCAATATCGTATTCAGCAGGTTGGCGCACTGGTTGGCTCCTTCGGTGTTGGGGAACTGCGCTATTGTTTTTTCACAGATCTCCAGTGCGGTTATAAACGCATTTTTCGCCTTCTCATTCCCTTTGGCTTCATCATAGTTATTACCTTCTTCCACGTAGCCGGCAGCCAGTGCTCCACGCGCCTGGGCGGTTACAGGCTGATTGCCGTATTGTGCAATAAGGTGCACCAGTGCCTGGCGGTAGGTTTCCACTTTGTCGGACATTGTGGCGTAGCGGTACACGAACTGCAGCCTGCGCATGTCCGCATCCATCAGCGCGTCGGGCACACTGTCACCACTGTGGAACGACAGCAACTGCTGATAAATGAGCAGCGCTTTATACTGCAGGGAGGCGGTATCTTTTGTTGAAAAGGTATGATGGACAAAACCGGATACCGGGTCGAAAGCCGCGTTTTCGCTGATGGTGAAAGCGTAAGCGGGCTTAGTGATATCCTTTTCATCGTTTTCAAAATAATCCAGGGCCCGGTGTGAAAGCAGATCATACAGAGTAGGTCGTAAATTCCGGGCATTTCCTTTAATAATAGCGGGATCGTAGGGAGTGAGCGGGGTTTGCTGCAGTAATTTTGCATCCGCTATGGAGGCTATATACAGTTCACTTATTTTATGGTGAAGATCATCTAATGTCCAGGTAGCGATATCCGCTTTGTTGGTACCGGTTGTATTGCTCCTGTTATAAAACTTCCATCGGTTGTTCTGCAGGTATTGCCAGTACAGGTTAGCAGCCACCGACTGCAGGATCTGACGAACGGGAGGCTGTGCCGTTTTTATTTCTGCTTCTATTTTACGGATACTTTCTTCCGCGCCGTTCTCTGCTAAGGGCGCAGCAAGATTAACCTGGTAGATCAGCGCCCTGGTAAGTTGCCCGTTGTTCTTTTCTTTTTTTGCGCGTTCATATATTTTCTGCACCTCATCTGCCGCCGAGCGGGGCAACCCTTTTTCTGTGATCAGCTCGTCTACTTTTTTCCAGGCATCGTCATAGCTCATTCTGGTTTGACTTTTAAGGTGAATGAATAAGAGGCAGGAGCATATACAGAGTAACAGGTGCTTTAAAAATTTCATATTGTTCGATTTGATGTTCACTGTTAACGGACAATATCCTGCCCGTTAAGCATAGAAGATGCAGCGGCGAGATGCATTACATAAAATTAAGCATTTTTCTACTGCGCTTTTTTGGGAGACATATTTCAAATTTTCGCTTTATAGATTTCACGCAGCGAGCGCGAAGAGGCAGCGAACGCAAAGAAAACAATAAATACTTTGCCGTGGCGCCGCCGCATCGCTGCTATCGCCGCGAGAAAAGCTTTGTCTCCATAAAAGCATGAGATATGCTCTGGCTTTTTAGCCGCAGATGCGCAGATTTAATTTGTGTATTTGTCGCATTTCCGCTACCGGCCGGTGTCTCACCGACCGGAAAAGAAGTCTTCTGCTTTCTTTTCTGTTACTTTTTTGCGGAAAAAAGTAACGCAAAAAGCCGCCCGAAATCGACTACGGCCGATTTCGGGGACGCCTTGATTAAGCTTTTGCACTGCTGTAAACTCAGCAACAGGGCTCTGATCGCTTAGCCGACTTAAGATAAAAAGGCGCATAGCGTCGTAATATTTAAGCCGCTTTCATATTAGAGAAGATTTAAAATGAAAAATGGGATCGCTTTTTTTAAGAGATCACGCAGTATTAGTGACGTGGGCTAATCGTCGCGGTAGTTTTCTATATTTAACGCCATTTGGATGTTTACCCTTTTGTAAGGGCTCGGATGACCGGTAATTCTTTTAAACCCTAATTTTTCATATAATTTAATTGCCGGCTGTAAGACCGTATTGCTTTCGAGGTATAAATTTTTAGCCCCGGCTCTTTGGGCTTCATGAATGATCGCCTTGCCCAATGAAAAGCCAAGGTTTTTACCCTGTGCTTTCGGAGATACGGCCATCTTTGCCAGCTCGAAATCGTATTCGTCGTCACCCATTTTTATCAAGGCACAAACGCCTGATGGCTCTCCTTTGTATAATGCCACGAGTATCTTTCCGCTCCTGTTCAGTATATATTCTTCAGGATGATCCAACATTTTCAGGTCGTTTTCTTCCAGCTCAAAATAAGCGGAGATCCATTCAACGTTTAAGTTACGGAACGTTGCCCTGTACTGCTCTTCATATGCAACAATTTCGATGTTGTTGTTCTCCTGTATTGTTTGCCTGCGCTCTAACACGTTGTGATAATGATTTTTGTTTTATATGTTAAGTTTACCGGTAAAGATAAGTTTTCATGCCATAGCATCAGATCCTCTTTATATACTGCTTTCTCTCTTTGACGGTTTCCGCCGGGGTTTGCGAAACCATTTTTTGAACCAGTAGGTATGGTGCTTATCCCGCCATTTGGCGTAGCGGTCTACCAGCTTTTCACTGCCATCACGGGGAAACAACATGCCGGTGGCGTCCATTTCCTTAAACATTTCGCGGATGTCCGTGTCGGTATAATAATACTGCCCATAACCATGTGCAATGAAATAATTGATAAGGTGTGCTTTGGCGGTGTCGCGCCCGTCGCGGTTCCAACTGGCACAGGACAGGTTATCCATAAAATCGGTTATTATTTGAGCCGGTGTGATGTCCATCAGCCGGCACAGGAGCAGGAATTGGTAGGGCAGGAAGAAATGAAAGTTAGCATGTCGGGCGTAGGCGCCGGTTTACCATTTTAGTTCCGGCTTGGGAAGCTGTTGTTTTTGTTTGCGGGATGTTTTTGCCATGGGGAAGCATTTAAAAGTGAAGAATAGGTTCAAAGACCAACCCTCGGCAATCCGTCTTCGTTCTCGACAGCCATAGCCCTGGCGGCGGCTGTCTTCAATTACGGCGGGTAACCCATCTTCGTTAAAACTACGGTGGGTAACCCGCCTTCGCTAAAGCTATGGCGGGTACATAAAAAAGACGTGGGTTAGTCCTTACCGGTCCTGAAGGGCTACGACACCCCGACTCCAAGTAAGAACGCCCACGCCAAAGCATGAGCGATTTACCTTACTTTTCTGGAGTCATTTGAAAGGTCGTAGTTTTCAGAACCAGAAAATAAAGCAAACACGCTTAGAATTTCTTATGTGCTTGCAAAGCTAAGTTTATTAACCGCTCTGGATTATTATCATTAGAACTTGTTTTATAGTGCTAATATATGATTTATTAATACAAAATAATGTTTTTAAAACGCAAATATTTTTACTATTAATACAAGTTGTTAATTTTCAAGTTGTAATAGCAAATATTTTGTTATATAATGCCTGAAAGAAAAATAAATAGACTAAAGGTAGTTCTGGCCGAAAAGGACAAAACAAACAGATGGTTAGCTGAGCAGATCGGTTATACTGAAGGGATGGTGTCGAGATGGGTATCAAATGCCAAGCAACCACCGCTTGATATATTGTACGATATATCCTTATTGCTTAAGGTTGATATCCGGGATTTAATAGAATCAAATGCTCATGCACTTAAGAAATGAGCATAAAGTTTATTTAAATGATTTTGAAAATAACTTGTAGTCAATAATGATAACTCTAAACTACTGATGTGTTTTTGCTAATATACTCTATTACTAATAGCCGCCGCTCACAGAAAAATTAGGACTTAGTTCAACAGTAATTCAGAATGGTGTACTAATAGAAACCAACCCACGGTTGAAACTTTATTTAAAATTGTGGAAGTGCTCGATGTGAAAGTATGTGAGCTGCTGGAGAAAGAACGAAATGGGTGAAGCAGAAATTTAATTTTATAAAGTATTTATTCTACTATAAAAAATGAAAGCAACTACACTAACTCCCAGAGCGGCTTTAAATAAAGCGTATCTAAAAGTAAAGCCGACAAGACAGGAGATTGAATTATTCAAGAATAACTTCAAAAGCTTGCTGGATAGCATTAATGATAATGAATCTGAAGAATTCCAGAAAAATCTGATCATCGAATTTTTAAAAGACACTTATTATAAGCAAAATCACTTTATAAACACAAAAGGCAGGAACGACCTGGTTATTCACAACGGAAATGCCGCAAAAAATACGGTTGGAGTAATTATAGAAACCAAGAAATATGGAAACAAGTCTGAAATGGTTTCTCTCAAAAACTTAAACACAAAAGCATTTCAGGAGCTGGTATTGTATTTTCTGCGCGAGCGAATTACAGCCAAAAACCATGATATAAAGCATCTTATTGTTACCAGCATTTACGAATGGTATATTTTTGATGTTAGTGTTTTTGAACGCCTGGTAACTCGTAATAAAGCTATTATTAAGGAATTTGAAAAATTTGAAGCTGGCAAACTGGCTGGTAAAACAACGGATTTTTTCTATACAGAAATAGCAAAGCCATATATAGAAAACATAACACAGGATATTGAATTTTGCTATTTTGATATCCGGGATTATAAAAAGATAATAGAAAATACGGATCGCAAGGACGACAATCAGTTAATAGCTTTATTTAAAATTTTATCGCCGGAGCATCTTTTAAAATTACCCTTTAGCAATGACAGTAACTATCTAGATAAAAATTTCTATGCAGAGCTGTTACACATTATTGGTCTTACAGAAATGAAAGTGGATGGCAAGCGAGTTATTGAGCGCAATGAGGAAGGCAAAAGGAATTTCGGTGCATTACTTGAAGATACCATAATACAGTTAGATACGTTGGATAAGCTGAGCAGGCTTGATAAGCAGGGTTTGTATGGTAGCGCTACTCAGGAACGCTTGTTTAATGTGGGGTTGACATTAAACATTACCTGGATCAACCGTATCTTATTTCTAAAATTACTCGAAGCACAACTAATCACTTATCATAAAGGCGATAAAAGTTATAGTTTTTTGACTCTTGAGAAAATAAAAAACTTTGACGACTTAAATAGTTTATTCTTTCAGGTTTTAGCTTGTAAGGATAATGATCGCAATGAAGATGTAAAACAGCTTTTCTCGAAAGTCCCTTATTTGAACAGTTCGCTTTTTGAGCCTACTGACATAGAACATCAAACACTGTTTATTAGCAATCTTAAAGGCAATAAAAAAATACCTATTCTGTCATCAACGGTTTTAAAAGACAGACAAGGGAAAAAGCGTGCAGGAGAATTGCTCTGCCTGGAATATTTATTTGATTTTCTCAACGCCTATGACTTCAGTAGTGAAGGGGCAGAAGATATACAAGAAGAAAATAAAATATTAATAAACGCATCCGTTCTGGGATTGATTTTTGAAAAGATAAACGGATACAAAGATGGGAGCTTCTTTACACCAGGCATTATTACCATGTATATGTGCCGGGAAACATTCAGAAGAGCGGTTCTTCAAAAATTTAATGAAACAAAGGGATGGACTTGTCAGGATTTAACTGAATTGTTCAATAAAATATCGGATAAGAAAGAAGCAGCGAATATTATTAATGAAATAAAAATTTGTGATCCCGCAGTTGGGTCGGGACATTTCTTGGTATCAGCACTAAATGAGCTGATTGCAATAAAGGGGGAATTGGGCTTATTACTAGACAAAAATGGACGCTCTTTGCGAGACTATAACGTAGAAGTTGAAAATGATGAGCTGATCGTTACAGATGAAGATGGTAAGTTGTTTGAATATAAGCCTAATAATAAAGAAAGTCAACGTGTTCAGGAAACGCTGTTTCATGAAAAGCAAACCATTATTGAAAAATGCTTATTTGGTGTTGATATCAACCCTAATTCTGTAAAAATCTGTCGCTTAAGGCTTTGGATAGAACTCCTAAAAAACGCTTACTACAAGAATGAAACTGAGATAGAAACATTACCTAATATAGATATCAATATTAAAAATGGTCACTCTCTCATTAGTCGGTTTACGCTAGATTCAGACCTTTCCTCCGCACTTAAAAAAAGCAAGTGGACAATTGACAGTTACAGGTTGGCGGTTGATACATATAGGAACGCTGCTACTAAGGAGGAAAAGAGAGAAATGGAACGGCTGATTGAGTCTATCAAGTCCGATTTCAATAGCGAAATAGATCATCCCTTTAAAAAGAAGCTCCGTACTGCTCGTGCTGCTGTTGATAAATTAGCAACCGAAATTAATGTACAAAAGCAATGGGGCGAAAAGCCCAACAAACAACTTTTAAAGGATTTTGAGAAGGCGGTTAAAAAATTCAAAAAAATAGAAGAGGAAAAAGATAGTATAGAAACCAATAAGATTTATGAGAACGCCTTTGAATGGCGTTTTGAGTTTCCTGAAGTGCTGGATAATGATGGTAACTATGTTGGTTTTGATGTAATCATTGGCAATCCCCCTTATATCCAGCTCCAGAAAATGGGAAAAGATGCGGACGCTTTACAAACTATGGGATATGAAACCTATGCCAGAACAGGAGATATTTATTCCCTGTTTTATGAAAAAGGGCAAAACCTATTGAAAGAACGAGGCTATTTAGTTTTTATTACTTCCAATAAGTGGATGCGAGCGGGTTATGGAGAAAGCACCCGTAGGTTTTTAGCAGAAAGAACGAACCCTATTTTACTAATTGATTTCGCCGGACAAAAATTATTTGACACTGCTACGGTAGATACAAATATTTTGTTGTTCTCGAATGGTAAAAATGAAGAAAAAACACAAGCTTGCACCATCAAAGAAAGGGCGTTAAATAATTTGAGCGTTTTTATTAGACAG
>CAZREP010000150.1:0-8183 GCA_964599035.1 uncultured Terrimonas sp.
GCAGCTTGCCAGTGCGGTAGCCACAAGATCAGGAACCGTTATTGAAACTGATGCACCGCCCGACAACCAGGGCAAGGGGGAGCGTTTTTCACCTTCTGATCTTGTGGCTACCGCACTGGCAAGCTGCATGCTTACCATTATGGGCATCAGGGCAAGAGATATGAAAGTTGATCTTAAGGGTGTAAAAGTGGAGGTTGAAAAGATAATGACAGTCAATCCCAGAAGGATCGGCGGCTTAAATTTAACATTTCATTTCCCTCCCGGCTTCCAGGCTACACACAAAGAACAGGCAATACTTGAGAAAGCAGCACTGTCCTGTCCTGTATTTTACAGCATTCACCCCGATATCGAAACCAACATATCTTTTAACTGGAGAAAAGATATGGTGATACCTGAACCGGAATAATGCTATCCTGCCCGTCAATAAACTATACGGAACGTTTTAGAATAGCAGCTCCCACTGCGCAGCTCAGGCAGCCTTTGGTGAAACAGTACATTTTGGCCAGCTCTATATAGGCCTGCGAATCGTAGGCAGAACGATTCGCCAAACCCAGTGACATCCACTGGCGGGTGATGCGGTTATGCTCTGCAGGCGTTTCTTCAAGCCATTGCAGGGCTTTGTCTTTATAGGATTGTTCCTGTTTCATATCCCCGTAGGCGAACACAACAGGTACGATGGTGTTGATGATGATATTATCTATCATTTGGCGTCCAAGCATTTTTTCTTTAAAAGAGGAAGCTTCATCAAAGCGGTAATGATAATGCCAGTAATCATTGGCAGTAACGGTTAATAATGCCTTGAGTTCTTCACGTGCGGAAACCGACTTTATTCTGGAGAAAAGACGGGGTAGCCGTTGTAGCAGCTTTGCCAGTTGAGCCAGCCGTACAGAGGGGAAGCTTCCCGGCCGCATACGCAAAAAATGGACGGACCGGGGCACAGGCTGGAAATTATATTTCTTCCGGTAAAACAGATATTCCTTCTGCAGCATCCTGGGATAATCTTCTTTAAAATCAGCCTGTAATAAGCCGGCTTGTCCCATTAAAAACGATTCCAACTGGTGTATCTGGTGCCTGTGCTTCGCCAAAATGCTAACAGGCAGCGATCGCGCAATAGCTTCAAAGGCATCACTGTTAACGGCAATACCAAAATTTCTTGCAAGCATCCACCAGAATACTTCCTCCCAATGCCTCTTGGTTTCTTTCAGGTACTGCTCAATAGATTGTACCCTGCGCTGCAGCCGTTCAGCCACCAGCCTTGCTTTCCAGCTGCTCCATATCATCTCCGGCACCGTCGCTATGCTGCCGCTGCATGGAATAACCGTTGGGGCATGCATTAATTCTTCGTAGCGCTGCAGCAGCAATTTAGGCACCTTATCCTGCAGTACCAGCACAGGCACACGGTTGCCCCATCCATCCCGCACCTCATAATCATTTTCCCATACTACATGCAGGATAATGTTTCTGTAATTTTCATCCCCCTCATGGCAATGCAGTTTCCAGTCGGAAGCTTTAACATGCAGCTCAATATTCCCTACCCAGGTGGTGGCATTGATGCGGATGCTGGCCTCCTGGAAGTCGGGCCCCTGGTTGGTGTTAAGATAACCGGGATATACGATGCGTAACAGATCATTGGAGGCAGTGCGCAGATCAGTGCTGTTAAAATACTGCATCTGCCAGATAAATTGAAGCAGGCGTTCTGTCATAGGTTATAACAATTATGGTGTGTAAGAACAAGATACGAAGAAAATAAAGAACCAAACAGCAAGGATCAAATAAAATTCAAATCCGAAGCCTAAACCCCGAATGTTCGGGGCGAAATCCGAAAGGAAGCATCAAGAACCAAATCACAAGAACCAATTAAGTTTCAAATCCGAAACCGAAAACTCGAAATCCGAAAAGGAAGCACTAAGGATTAAATTAAATAAAACTCAAATCAGAAATCTGAAAGGCGATCGACTATGGGCTTTCAGCTTTGAGCAAATCAAATACTACCTTCTACCCTATGCCTATCTCAAATCCAAAACGGATACAACAATAAACTAAAAACTATAAACTCCCAAACTTCCAAAATCCGAAGCCTGAACTCCGAACGTTCGGAGCGAAATCCGAAGGAATACAACTATAAATTCCCAAACTTACGAAACCCGAAAGACCCCATTCTCACACTCTCGCATTTTCCACACTTCCACATTAGTCTACGGTCTGGTGCTCCTTTCGTCGCGTACCGACCGCTTTATTTTCACATTTCCACATTCTCACATTTTCATATTTTCAAATTCCTTTATTACCCTGCTTACCGGCAAACCCATCACATTATAGAAATCGCCGTTAATACGCCCAATGCCTGTAACGCCTATCCATTCCTGTATGGCATAGGCTCCTGCTTTATCATAGGGCTTATACCTGTCTACATAAAATTCAATCTGTTCCTGTGTGAGCGCATGAAACCATACTTCAGTTGTGTTTGCAAATAATTTTTCTTTCCTGTCGCTGATGATCGCCACACCGGTAATGACCTGGTGCATCCTGCCCGACAATGAATGAAGAATATCTATAGCATCACTGCGATCTGAGGGTTTGCCGATGATCCTTTCATCGCATACCACTATGGTATCTGCCGCCAGGATAGGAATATACCGGTCGTAGCGCTTATATACTTCCCCTGCCTTCACAGCCAGCGCTTTTTGCCGGGCTATATGCATGGCAGCCTGTATTGCAGTTAAACCTTGGGGAAAAGATTCGTCCGTTGCTTCCACAATAATGTCAAAATCTATTTCCGCCCATTCCAGCAATTGTTTTCTTCTTGGCGATCCCGAAGCAAGCACTATTTTGTTCATGACGGATACAGTTTGAAAAAAAACATAGATAAAATACCGGTAAGCATTACGAACTTTACCGCGCCACTCAAATACCGGTAATCGGCAGACACAGATGCCATGTACAGTTTGCGGGTGATCCACAGCAACGGTATGATGATCAGCAGCGTGCAGTACAGTATGCTCCACCACCAGCCCAGGTACATGGCGTAGAACTGGATGGCCAGCAGCGCCCCGGTAAGCACCATCAGCCATGCGCCCGCAAATACTTTTGCCACGGGCACTCCCCATACAATGGGCATGGTTTTGCATCCGTACCTGGCATCGCCTTCCATATCTTCCAGGTCTTTTATCACTTCCCGTATCAGTGAAATAACAAAAGCAAATCCTGCGTATAAAAAGGCAAGCCGCATCACCCGCCGGTGCACCTGCCCGTTCATGGCATCCGGCATTTCCCAGCCGGCTATAATATTAGCAGGAAAATAATCGGCAAAAAAGAAAACCACGAGTACCACCCACGCAGTAAGTAAAGAAATGATGATATTTCCCGAAAGCAGCTTCTTTTTGAAAGTGGTGGAATATACCCACAACAGCAACACACATATCACATTGGAATAGCCGATAAGCCAGTTGCGGGTTATAAAAGAAATATAAAACCCCATTACCACGCCCGCGGTAGAAAATATCCAGTGCCAGATGATGGCCCATCGCCGGTGGATATGTTTTTCCACCACTATGCGTTCTGGTTTATTTACCTGGTCAATGCTCAGGTCAAAGTAATCATTGATCACATATCCCCCGGCAGCAATGCTAACGGAAGAAGCAACAAGCAATATGAACAGGCTGAATTCGTCGGCGAAAAAAACACCTGGATGAATGGCAGGATACAGGATACAAAAATAAAAAAGGAACTGGGTAACCGCAATGAACACCAGGTTGGGATACCGGATCAATCTTAAAAACGCGCCTGCCAGTTTCATGGCGTGAAGATAAAATTTGAAATTCGAGATTCGAAATTTCAAATGTCAAATTTCAAATATCAAATCTATAATGGTTTGCTATGCTTTCGGACAATGCTGTGTATATTTTTAAAAGTTCCGGATAAGGCTCCAGTACAGACAGGTGCTTTGCCATAGTAGCCTGGTCATTACGGATCGCAGGACCGGTTTGCATGAGCCGGGCGGGATACTGCCTGAGCCTGCTTACCGTTTCCTGCAAAAGAGGCAGCAAAAGGGAAAAATCAAGTGCTTCTCTCATACACAGATCCTGTGTAAGCGTATAGAGATAGTTCGTAAAATTATTGACTATAACTGCTGCCGCATGCAGCTTTAGTCTCATCTCATCGTCTGCATACAGTACCCTGCCGGAAAGCGTGGATGCAAATTGCTGAATGGTTTGCAGGGTACCCGGCGAGTCGGCATCTATCAGGAAAGGGATCTCCGGTATCACTACACTGTTGCTCCTCAAGCTTTGCAAGGGATACAATACCCCATACCGCCGCGCTGTCTTTTTTAATACCCCTTTGCTCACTGCACCTGCCGTATGTACTACAATACCGTTTTTGTTTACCGGAATCCAGCTTTCTATGTCTGGCAGGGCAGCATCAGACACCGCGATAATATACAGATCAGCACCGGTAACAATGTCCGGGAATTCACTCACTGCCTGTGCATGCAATAATGCTCCCAGGGTAGCAGCATTTGCCGCATTCCGCCCGGCAACCTGTATCACATCATGCCCACACTGCATAATTTTACGACCCAGCACATGCGCCACATTACCCGTACCTATCATTACAATGTTCATCATTGCAAATTAGCGTTAAACATTTTTAATTCTGACTTTTGCTGAAGATATTCGCGCAGCATGAAATTTTTCTACCACATTGCCCTGGCATACCAGAGAGCAAGGCTTCGGCTTATAGCCCTTGTTTCATCTCAAAAAGCCGCCGGGGAAGCCTTTACTTTATTTTGCACGCCACGGCGGAAAAAGTACTCCAAACCATCTGCCATTATAAAGGAAGCAGCATCTCTTTCCCTTGTTATGGACGGGTTGAACATACAGGGCTACCGGTGGAACTACCCCTCCTCTAAAAAAGTACTGATAGCGCACGGCTTTGAATCTTCGGCGGAGCGGTTTAACAGCTTTGTCAATCCCTTAATAAAAAAAGGCTACGCGGTGTTTGCTTTTGACGCACCGGCACATGGCAGAAGCGATGGAAAAGAGATCACCCTGCCGGCATACGCCAGGACGCTACAGCACATTGTAAATGAATTCGGGCCCTTTGATGCCTATATTGCGCATTCGTTTGGAGGACTGGCTGTAGCTCACCTGCTTGAAATGACGCCACACAATGAGCAAACAAAAGTGGTGCTGATCGCCCCGGCTACGGAAACCACCACAGCAGTAAGCCGGTTCTTCCGCCTGCTGCGCCTGAATGGAAAA
The DNA here is from genome assembly GCA_964599035.1 of uncultured Terrimonas sp. Classification (GTDB taxonomy): domain Bacteria; phylum Bacteroidota; class Bacteroidia; order Chitinophagales; family Chitinophagaceae; genus Agriterribacter. The sequence goes on from CAZREP010000150.1 coordinate 5,262, forward strand.
GTACAGCAGGCATTTAATGAACTGATCGTAAGCAAAGGCGAAACACTACCTGAATTTCTTTCCGTACGAAGAGCTGTGCAAAATATAAAAGCCGGCATATTATGGCTGCACGATGAACAGGATGATATCACCCCTTACAGGGATGCCGAACAGGTAAAAAATGATCATCATCCACATATTCAATTCATTATTTCCAGTGGATTAGGGCACCGGAAAATATACCGCGACCTCCATACCCTTAACCATATCCTTCACTTTTTATAAAGAACGGTTTTTTTGTTTTTTAATGGTTTCCTTTAATATTGCATCGGTTTGATAAGGAAGAAACCGTGGGTAAAAGGCTGCAATTAGGCTTTTTTATTATCCGTTCACCATTAAAAAACGAGCGGTTGGCAGTGAAAAAACAGCTTTTTTCTCAATAAGGTTTTCACTTTTATCATGTACATTATAACATAAATGGTAGTGTGCAATTTTCTTTTGGTCACTGAGTTTAAGGAATACTATGGCAAAGAGTTTAAAGAATTTATTGATAGTAGAATCACCGGCAAAGGCCAAGACAATAGAAAAGATCCTCGGCGAAGACTTTGAGGTCAAAAGCTGCTATGGACATATACGCGACCTGGAGAAGAATGATATGGGGATTGATGTGAACAATCATTTTGCCCCCCGTTATATTATTCCGGAGGAAAAGGAGAAAGTAGTAAAAGAGTTAAAGGGTCTGGCAAAGAAAAGTGGGGAAGTATGGCTGGCAACGGATGAGGACCGCGAGGGAGAAGCTATAAGCTGGCATTTATGCGAGGTGCTGGGACTGGATCCGGCTAACACCAAGCGCATCGTTTTTCACGAAATAACCAAACCTGCTATCAGGGCAGCGGTAGGCTCGCCCCGCACATTGGATATGAACCTTGTAAATGCCCAGCAGGCACGTCGCATATTAGACAGGATCGTTGGGTTTGAGCTGTCGCCTGTACTCTGGCGTAAAATGAGCATGCGCAACAACCTGAGCGCCGGCAGGGTGCAAAGCGTAGCCGTTCGCTTAATAGCGGAAAGAGAAAGAGAGATCAACGCTTTCAAAAGTACCAGCACTTTTAGGGTGGAAGCGCTGTTTGCCGCGAAAGACATCAGCAATAAGTTAGTAACTTTTAAAGCCGAGGGCAGCCGCTATTCCGGCGCCGAAGACGCCGAAAAATTTCTGCAAACCTGTGTAGGCGCTCAATACACCATAAAGGATATACAGGTAAAGCCGGGCAAAAAATCTCCGGCCGCCCCTTTTACCACTTCCACCTTACAGCAGGAAGCTTCCCGCAAGCTGGGCTATTCGGTGAGCCGAACCATGTTGCTGGCACAAAAGCTGTATGAGAACGGGCATATTACCTATATGCGAACCGACAGTGTAAACCTGAGCGAAACCGCGATAAAAGATATCTCCGACAAGATCAGGCACCAATACGGCAATCCGTATTTACAGGTGCGAAAATTCAAAAATAAAAATGAATCAGCACAGGAAGCGCATGAAGCCATTCGTCCTACCTCCATGGAAACGCTCAGTGTTGAAGATGCGGATTGCCGCAAACTGTATGAACTGGTGTGGAAACGTACCATGGCCAGCCAGATGGCAGATGCAGAATTGGAAAAAACCATAGCCAAAATCAGCATTTCCACCAACCGGGAAGAGCTTACTGCCCAGGGAGAGGTGCTGAAATTTGATGGGTTTTTAAAAGTATACCGTGAAGACAGGGATGAAGAAGACATAGACGAAGAAGCGGCGGAAGGAATGCTGCCGCCACTGGAAATAAACCAGCAACTGGAATTCAGGGAAATGAAGGCTGTTGAGCGGTTTTCGAGATCTGCGCCCCGGTTCACCGAAGCATCGCTGGTAAAGAAGCTGGAAGAATTGGGCATTGGCCGCCCCTCTACCTACGCTCCCACCATCTCCACTATTTTAAAACGTGGTTATGTGGAGAAGAGAGATAAGGAAGGTATTAAAAGAGATTACCGGATCATGTTGCTGAAAGCTGATAAAATAACAAAGCTTACAGAGCAGGAAACCACAGGAGCAGAAAAATCCAAACTCTTTCCTACAGATCTGGGCCTTGTGGTAACAGATTTTTTGAAGCAGTATTTTGATGATATTATGGACTATGGCTTCACCGCCCGGATCGAGGAGGAATTTGATGAAGTGGCGCAGGGGAAAATGAAATGGAATAAAATGCTGGAGGATTTTTATGCGCCTTTTAAGAAGGATGTGGATAACACCATTGAAACAGCCGAGCGGATCAAAGGTGAGCGGGAACTGGGAGCCGATCCGTCCAGTGGCAAGCCTGTTATAGCCCGCATGGGACGCTATGGCCCCATGGTGCAGATCGGCAGTACGGAAGACGAGGAAAAACCCCGCTTTGCTAAATTAAAAGCCACCCAAAGCATTGAAACCATATCGCTGGAAGAAGCCCTGGATCTCTTCAGGCTACCCCGCCAATTAGGCAAATTTGAAGATTCGGATGTAACGGTCAGCATTGGACGGTTCGGTCCATATATTGCACACGATAAAAAGTTCTATTCCCTCGGAAAGGAATTTGATCCTTATACCATAACGCTCGAAGAAGCCACTCCCATTATTGTTGAAAAAAGAAAAGCCAAAGAAGAAAGAACCATTAAAGTTTTCGAAAAGGAAAAAATACAGGTGCTGCGCGGGCCTTATGGACCTTACCTGAAGCAGGGGCTGCGCAACTACAAGCTCAGCAAAGAACAGCAGGAAAGAGCAGCGGACATCACTATAGAAGAGGCGCTCAAAACCATAGAAGAGCTAAAAGCCAACCCACCCAGGAAAACAGCAAAAAAGAAAAAAGCATAGCTGCCTCCATCCGCTTATCCTTTTTTTAGCACCATTCACGTGAATGTGGTTACTTTTGGTATATGGTTAAA
>CAZREP010000150.1:8193-11620 GCA_964599035.1 uncultured Terrimonas sp.
CGGTTAGCCTGGCAGGAACTGAAAAACAACAAGCTCCGTACTTTCCTGTCGCTGTTCGGCGTAACCATCGGCATATTCTGTATCATTGGTGTTCTAACCACGGTAGACAGCCTGGAAAGGAATATCAAGGAAGGCATCAACAGCCTGGGCTCCAATACGATCTACATCGATAAATGGGACTATTCCGGAGGAGGAGACGGCGAATATCCCTGGTGGAAATATGTAAAGCGGCCTTCCCCTAAACACGACGAAATGCGTTTCATTCGTGCCAAAACCGATGCCATAGCCAATATGGCTTTTACGCTTCAGGTGCAGGGGCAGAATGTGATCTATGAAAAAGACATGATCCAGAATGTTGCGCTGTACGGGGTAACGGAAGAGTTTAATGCTATTCAGCCCTTTGAGATACTGTACGGGCGCTATTTAACACTCTCCGATATGGAAAGAGGGTCGGCAAGCGGCGTTATGGGATATGAAAATGCAGTGAAACTCTTTGGCTCTGCCGAAAGAGCCCTGGGTAAAACAATAACCATCAGGAATAAAAGAATAAACGTTGTGGGGATCATCAGGAAGCAGGGCAAAAGCCTGCTGATCAGCGGCTGGAATTTTGATGACTGTGTGATCCTGTCTTACCGTTTTTTCAGGACCATATTTGAAGAACGCTATTCCAATCCTACTATCATGGTTCAGGGGCGACCTAATATCACTGCTGAGGCATTCAAAGATGAGCTCCGGGGAACCTTAAGAGCAGTGCATCGTTTAAGCCCCGGAACGGAAGATGATTTTTCCTTAAACGCAGTAAGTGATTTCAGCGACGCCATCACGAAGCTGTTTTCCAGCATTAAGCTGGGAGGATGGCTGATAGGGCTGCTTAGCCTGGTAGTAGGCGCTTTTGGAATTGCCAATATCATGTTTGTAACGGTCAGGGAAAGAACACCCGTTATCGGTTTAAAAAAAGCCATCGGTGCCAAGCGCAGGACCATTTTATCGGAATTCTTATTAGAGTCGGCCTTCATTTGCCTGGTTGGCGGCACCATAGGGCTGCTGCTGGTATTTTTAATGGCACAGCTTTTGAGTGGACCGCTCAATTTCAACGTTTATATATCCTATAATATACTAACGCTTGCCGTAAGCATCTGCATCGTTATCGGCCTCCTGGCCGGAATTATACCAGCTACCATTGCAGCGCGCATGGATCCTGTGGTAGCTATCCGGTCGAAATAGCTTTTTTTATCATTTATCATTAGCCGGCCCCTGGCTGGCGTTTACTTTCCATATACTATAGTTTCCCTTTTTTCGTTATCAGAACAGGACTATTTTAAATTCACCTTAAAATTATCCTATGATAAAATTTTTATACGTGGTGTCCCTTGGCATTACCTCATTTCTTTTATTTATATTCTCCAAGGAGAAAGAGGTGGTGGTTTGTAATAACCAGGCCAGCGGCACAGTGGCGCTCATAACAGATTCAACGGGAATGCATTATTTAGGCATAGTTACCGACCAGGAACTGGCATTGCACCCTTCTTCGATGACTGAAGACGTTGTGCTGGCAGCAGGGCAAAAAGTAGTGATCTGCTATAATATCGATTCTTCGAAATATTCGCCGGACAATATAGCCATACCGGTTCATATAAAATCTGTAAGCTACCTGTCGCAGTAGCCGGGTTTATACCTGTATGCCGCTAATAGTGCCATATTAATCGTAAAACGTCAGAGGGCAAACGTGGAAGTCTCACGTCTCACAATTATTTACGGTATAACAGCCTTAACTTAATAATAGTTGCATAATCAGCATATTTTTGCCCTATGCAACAATCTACTGAAAAGGTTTCCATTCTCGCCATTGAATCTTCCTGCGATGAAACATCTGCTGGTGTTTGTATCAACGGAAAGATACTTTCCAATCTCATAGCATCACAAAAAATACACGGGCAATATGGCGGTGTAGTGCCGGAACTGGCCTCAAGAGCGCACATGCAGAACATAGTGCCGGTGGTAGACATGGCATTGCAGCAGGCAGGCTGTACCCTGCAGGATATGAATGCCATTGCATTTACCCGTTCGCCCGGACTGATCGGTTCTCTGCTGGTAGGATCACAGTTCGCCAAATCGCTGGCACTGGCATTGCATAAGCCGTTGATCGCCGTGCACCATATGCAGGCGCATGTGCTTTCCAATTTAATTGATGATCCCAAACCCCCGTTCCCATTTTTATGCTTAACGGTAAGCGGCGGGCATACGCAGATCGTTCTGTGCAGATCACCCTTGCAGATGGAAGTCATTGGCGAAACCATAGACGATGCCGCAGGAGAAGCCTTTGATAAATGTGCCAAGCTGCTCGGACTTCCCTATCCGGGTGGTCCATTGATCGATAAATATGCAAAGAACGGAAACCCCAAAAGATTTTCTTTTCCCGAGCCCCGAATAGATGGGTTTAATTTCAGCTTCAGCGGGGTAAAAACAGCAATCCTGTATTTTTTGCAAAATGCCGGCAGAAGCTATGTTTTTAAGGAAAACTTTTCGGCTACGGAGGCAGAAAGAAAATCATTTATTGATAATAACCTTTCGGATATATGCGCTTCCGTGCAGTCGCGTATCGTTTCCATTTTGCTTAACAAGCTGAAAAAAGCAGCTGTTACCACTGGTATTAAAAATCTTTGTTTGGCCGGCGGCGTGTCGGCCAACAGCGGCTTGCGGAATGCTTTTGAAGAAATGGGCGTCCAACAGAAGTGGAATACATTTATTCCCGCATTTGAATACTGTACCGATAATGCTGCAATGATCGCCATTACGGGATATTATAAATACCTGGCAAAGGACTTTTCCGATATGGCTGTAACCGCCAACGCAAGGGCAGAATGGTGAAGTGTCCGTCAGCTATTTTGCCCCAACTAATACTATTTTTTCCTAAAAAACACCCGCACCGGCACGCCCTTAAAGTTAAAATTCGCTCTCAACTGGTTTTCCAGGTAATTTCTATAGGGTTGTTTGATATTGTCGGGATAATTACAGAAAAAAGCAAAGCTCGGCACAACGGTAGGCAATTGTGTCACATACTTTATCTTTACCGGGTTTCCCCGTACCACGGGCGCTTTATACAACGCTACCGCTTTCAGCATCACTTCATTCAGCTTAGAAGTAGATATTTTACGCCGGCGGTTTTCATACACCTGTAATGCAGTTTCCACCACTTTAAAGATGCGGAGCTTATCTTTTGCGGAAATAAACAATACCGGTACATCGGTAAAGGGGGCCAAACGGTTTTTTAACTCCTTCTCGTAATCCCTGGCGGTATGGGTCTCTTTCTCCATAAGATCCCATTTATTTACCAGCAATACGATCCCTTTTCCTTTACGTACAGCCAGCGAAAAAATATTGATGTCACTAAAGGGGTTACAGCACAGGACATCAATATTTTTTCGCT